>JBKHBH010000080.1:0-10308 GCA_046542505.1 Thermovirgaceae bacterium
CACGGTGAGCGGATTCGTTACCTTTCACACCATGACGCAGTTCTGCTACAATACCCGTGCCGACGGCTCACCCTTTCCCACGAGAGTTTTTCCGGGAAAGGGAGGCTTTCCGCTAGGCGGGCCTGACGTTCATCATAGGACCTGACATCCTTCCTTATTGGACCTGTTTTTGCGTCAAAAACCGACCTTGAACCGAAAAGCGGCTTGAAAGAGGTACAGATGCCGTATCGGGAGAAGTGTCCCTTTTGGGTTCCGGGAGAATCGAAACGCCGGAGAAGATGTGCATTGCACCCAAGGCGGGGAGGTGTGGCGTGTATGAAGCAGCGGATCAACATAGGAATTATCCAGATGATTTCACTTGTGGGAAATGTGGAATTCAATACCGAAAAAGCCGCCGCCCTTATCGAAAAAGCGGCCAAAGAAGGAGCGCATTTCGTGGTCCTTCCCGAACTTTTCGCCACGGGATACAACATGGAGGTTCTCGGGCGGGACATCATGGACCTCAGCGAAAGGTATTACGGGTATATTTACGATAAGATGTCCGAAGCCGCGAAATGGAACAAGGTCCATGTCGTCGCCCCCTTCGGTTCGAAACGGGAGGAAATGGGCCCCGTCTATAACGCCGTCCAGATCTTTGATGACGAGGGAAAGGAAATAGGCAGGTACGAGAAAACCCATCTGTGGGACCTGGAGCACCTTTACTTTGCGGAAGGAACGGAATACCCAGTGTTCGAGACGAAATTCGGCAAAATCGGCATCCTCGTATGCTACGACATGGAATTTCCGGAAGCCGCAAGAGAGCTGAGGCTCAAGGGCGCGGAAATCATCTTCGCCCCGGCGGCATGGACCTCGGAATTTGAACATGACTGGGATATGCAGTACATGAAACGGGCCCTTGAAAACGGCCTTTTCGTCGTGGGTGTCAACAAGGCCGGCAACGAGGGCGGCATGAGGTTTCTGGGCAAGGGGAAAATCCATGATCACCTGGGGAATACCCTCCTTCAGCTTCCCGTCCTGGAGGAAGAGGTTGCCGTGGGAACGGTGAAGATCCCCCTGCGGGTTCCCGCCGCCGGCGTGCCGCTGGAGATGGAATTCCCCGCAGCCTCGGGCGGGGAGGCCTTTCGCCGGCCAAAACAGGAAGGGACGATGCACGAAAGGGTTCTTGAAGCCGATTCAGTATAGATGACTGGGAAAGGGAAAGAAAAAACGCCATCCGCAACAGGCGCGGATGGCGTTTTTTGCATCCTGCTTCCCTCGGCAGCACTGCCTTCTCTTCAGGATCTTCGCCCGGTGTAATTTCATGCAATAGATCGTCCCGGATGTAAAATCCATATTGACAATGCCCGTGCCGGCAGGGTAAGCTTTGTGGCGCAGCACGCTCATCAATGATGAACAGCGATGGGCGTCCGGGCAAATCCGGCGAGGGGGTGAGGGGGCGTGAACGGCGAAGAAGCTGAAAGAATCCTTGAAGAAAGCGTCGTCGTGGATGCTCATTTCGACCTGGCCATGGATCTTCAGGACAAGCGGGAACGCGGGCAGAAAGACACCCTCGGCCGCGAACACATTCCCGGATTCAGGCGGGGGAGAATGAACCTCGTGGTCTCCTCCATATTCCTTCACGACTGGTACCTCCCCGAAATGGCACTCCGCAAGGCCCTGACCCAAATCAGCATCCTGAAGCAGGAAATCCGGCGGCTTCGAGGGGAGGTCATGCTTGTAACCGACCGCGAAAGCCTGGAGGAGGCGTTAAAGAAGAACATTCCCGGGATCCTCATGTCCTTCGAAGGGGCTGAGCCCCTTGGGAATGACCTTGATCTTCTTTCTGTCTTCAGGGACCTGGGGGTACGCGGCATTGGCCTGGCCTGGAGCCGGAGAAACTACGTCGCTGACGGTTGCTTCTTCTCGAAGAAGAAGGAGGGCAAAAAGGGCGGGCTCACCGACTTCGGAGTCAGGGTCCTTGAAGAGGCCTCGAGGCTCGGGATGTTCGTCGACGTGAGCCACCTCAATGACGAGGGGTTTTGGGACGTCATGGAGTTTTATGACGAGCCCCTCATCGCAAGTCATTCCAACTGCCGTGCCCTGGTGGACTCCCCCCGGAATCTCACCGATGAGCAGATACAGGCCGTTGCCGAAAAGGGCGGGGTCATCGGCATGAACGCCTATGCAGCCTTTGTCGCTGAAGACTACAGGGCACGTCGTGCCGGCGTGGAAGATCTTCTGGATCATCTGGATCACGTTGTGGAACTCGTCGGCGTGAGCCATGCAGGTATAGGATTCGATTTCTGCTCCGGCTTCGAGGGCTTTTCCTCCTTCGGGTCGGGCGAAAAGGCATACGAGGTCCTTGGTGGTCACAAGGACATGGCGCTCTGGGTGAAGGGCCTTCTCGGGAGGGGATATGACACCAGGGAAATCGGCAGGATCCTCGGCGGAAATTTCCTGGATTTTTTCCGACAGGTTCTTTGAAAAAACGCAAGGACGGCGGCTCCTTTGGGCCCGTCGTCGCGAGAGGAGAGAAACCGATGAAAAAGGGATCGAAAAAGGTTTTGAAGAGTTTGTGCGTGGCGGCGGTCCTTTTCGGCCTGCTTGCCGCAGCCGGCGGAGCCCTTGCCGGGGACAAGGTTTTGAAGATCGCCTATTCGTCAGATCCGAAAACCGCGGACTGCCAGAAGACGACGGAATGCTACACGCTCCCGCTGAACTGCTTCGACCGTCTGCTGGAATGCGTGACCCTGGAATCAGGCGAATCGAAGGTTGTTCCGGGCCTTGCCGAAAGCTGGGAGATTTCCGAAGACGGAAAGACCTACACCTTTCATCTGCGTGAGGACGTCCTGTTTCACAACGGCGAGGAGCTTACCGCCGACGACGTGGTCTATACTTTCGACCGCATGCTTGACCCCGGGACCAGGGCCCTAAATACGGATATCCTTGATTTCGTCGACGGAGCGAGGGCGCGCCTTGACGGAGAGACCGATTCCACCAGGGGCCTCGAGGCCGTTGACAGGTACACCGTCCGGATCCGGCTGCGCGAACCCTATGCCCCGTTTCTGGCTGTTTTGGCGAGCCCCCAGTCCAGCATCTTCAACCGGGAGTTCACCGAGGCTGCGGGGGAACAGTTCGGCCTGACGGCGGAGACCACCTGCGGGACGGGGCCCTTCATTCTTGATGAATACACACTGAACGACCGGCAGGTCCTCGTTGCGAACGACAATTACTTCCGTGGCCGCCCCTTGCTGGACCGGCTCGAAATCAAGGTCGTCGAGGATGCCGAGACCATGCGGATGCTTTTCGAGGCCGGCGAGATCGATGTCTTCGACTGCGATTACGCGTTCTCGCAGATCCCCTATTTCATGAACCACCCCGAGTGGAAGGACCGCATGGTGAGCGGGCCTCGCGTGGGGATCTACTACATCAGCCTGAACCAGAAGCTCGAGCCCTGGGATGACGTCAGGGTTCGCAAGGCCTTCCAGATGGCCATTGACAGGGAAATGATCCTGGAGAAGATGTTCTACGGACGGGGGATCCTGGCGAACGGGATCATGCCCAAGGGCCTGGCGGGATACAACCCGGACCTCGAACCCCTGGAGCACGACCCCGAAAAGGCCAAAGAGCTTCTGGCCGAGGCGGGTTACCCTGACGGCGTGGATGTGACCATCGTCCAGGTAAGCAGCTGGAGCCAGAACTGGGTCACCATGAGCGAGATCATCCAGGATATGGTCAAAGACGCGGGGTTCCGGGTGAACATCAAGCAGGTGGATGAGTCGACCTACTACGCCACAAGGAAAACGGGCGACGTGAATCCCTACATCCAGGTCTGGTCGGCCGACTTCAACGACCCCGACAACTTTTTCTACACCTTCTTCAGCCGCTCCGGCACGGTGGTCAGGTCCTTCAACAATGACGACGAGGAAGTTTTCGAGGCCATCGAGGATGCCCGGAGCATCGCTGATCCCGATGAGCGCGTCGCCCTGTATCGCGACCTCGAAAAGAAGATAGTCCATGAACAGGCCGCCTGGGTACCGCTTTTCACGCTGGACCATATCTACGTGGTGGGCGAAAAGGTCAAGGAATTCGTGGTCCCCTGGAACGGCTGGAGCGACATGTCCTATTACCATATGGACGTGGAATAGTTTCTTTTTGCACGTCTTGTGAAAGCAACCGGATCGGGGTCCCTTGACGGGAGGGGCCCCGATTGCCGGTGGAAGACCCTTCAACGTGAGGAGCCCCGCCGATGTCAAGATACATACTGAAGCGAATCATCATTGCCGTTCCCGTTTTGCTGGGTGTCACCTTCCTGGTCTTTTTCCTGCTCAACGTGGTGCCGGGCGACCCGGTGGCGATCCTCATGAAGGAAAAGGCGAGCGCCGATGTCATCGCAAGGGTCAGGGAGCAGATGCACCTGGACGACCCCTGGCTCGTCAGGTATCTGCGCTTCCTCTGGGGTGTCCTGCATGGGGATTTCGGGGTTTCATACAAGCTCCAGCGCCCGGTGACGGGTCTCATCATGCAGGCTTTCCCCAAAACCCTTCTGCTCGCCCTATCGGCGGCTGTCTTTTCATGGGTTGTCGGCATTCCGGCGGGGATCCTTTCGGCAGTGAAGCAGTACTCTTTACCGGACTACTTTTTCATGGGCTTTTCCCTCACGGGAGTTTCGATGCCCATCTTCTGGTCAGCCCTCCTCTTCCAGTACGTTTTTGCCCTCAAGCTGGGATGGTTTCCCGTGGCAGGCTTCAACGGGTGGCAGTATGTCGTGCTTCCGGCTATCGTCCTGGGGTGGAGCTCAGCGGGGCTCATCGCTCGGCTCACCAGGTCGAGCCTTCTTGACGTGATGCGCAAGGACTACATCAGGACGGCCAGGGCGAAGGGCGTCCGGGGCCTCCATGTCATAACGGGACATGCTCTCAAGAACGCCCTTTTGCCCGTGGTGACCGTCATGGCCATCCAGGTGGCGAGCCTCCTGTCAGGTGCTGTGATCACCGAAAGCGTCTTCGGCATTCCCGGCCTGGGGCGGATTGCCGTGGATGCCATCAAGACCAGGGACATGCCTTTGCTGCAGGGGGCCGTCCTCTTTGCCACGACGCTTGTCATCCTGGGGAACCTGGCGGCGGACATCCTCTATTCCTTCCTGGATCCGAGGATTCGGTTCGAGAACGGACAGGCGAACAGATGAAGCGGCTCGGATCCATCTTTCTGAAAACAGGCACGCAAGGGCCGGACAACGCGCCGGCCGATGCAGAGCCAGGCCCGGAAGGTTTTTTCGCTCCAGGAGGGGAAACCCTGTTCGGGGATATCCTGAGATCCTTCCGACAGAACAAAACGGCCCTCGTGGGGTTGTGTGCGGTTCTTGTCCTTGCCGTCCTTGCCGTGGCGGCCCCGGTGGTCACTCCCTGGGATCCCTACGAGATGAACCTGGAAGAGCAGTTTTTCAGCCCCTCGACGGAGCATTGGTTCGGCACGGACAGGTTCGGCAGGGATCTTTTCACGCGCGTGATTTATGGGGCGAGGATCTCCCTTCTGGTGGGGCTTGTGCCGAGCTTTATCACCGTTTTTCTGGGCGGGCTTTTGGGCGTCCTCAGCGGCTATGTCGGAGGGCGAACGGATTTCTGGATCATGCGCCTGGCCGACGTGGTCATGGCCTTCCCCTCCCTGCTTCTGGCTTTGGTGGTTATGTATACTCTCGGGGCCTCGCTTTTCAATATCTTCATCGCCCTGAGCCTGGTGGGGTGGGCCGGTGCGGCCCGTGTCGTCAGGTCCCAGGTGTTGTCCCTGAAAGAGATGGAATTTGTCGAGGCGGCAAGGGCAATAGGGGTCAGGGATACGGTCATCATGGTGCGACACATCTTCCCGAACTGTCTCCCGGCCTTGATCGTGCTCTTTTCCCTTCGCATTCCCGAGGCCATCATGTTCGAGGCGAGTCTGAGCTTTCTGGGTGTGGGGGCGCAGCCACCGACGCCCAGCTGGGGGCTTCTGGTCTCCAGGGGGAAGGAATTCCTCTTTTCGGCGCCCTGGGTGGCCATTCTGCCGGGCGTGGCGATCTTTGCGACCGTGTTGGCTTTCAATTTCATGGGTGACGGCTTCCGCGACGCCATCGACCCCTACATGAAGGAATGATATCCACAGATGAGACAGGACAGCCTTCTTGAGATCAAAAACCTCACCACCCGGTTTTTTACACGAAAGGGCGTGATCCGTGCCGTAAACGGCGTGGACCTTTCAGTACGGCCTGCGACCATCACAGGTCTTGTAGGCGAGTCGGGGTGCGGGAAGAGCGTGACGGCCCTTTCGGTCATGGGGCTCGTTCCCTTTCCGCCGGGCCGTGTCACCGGAGGCGGCATCCTTTTCGAAGGGGAGGACCTTCTCGGAAAGAGCCCCGAAGAGATGGCGGAGATCAGAGGCAGGGACATATCAATGATCTTCCAGGAACCCATGACGTCATTGAACCCGGTGCTGCCTGTAGGGCGGCAGGTTGCAGAACCCCTCAGGCTTCACACGGGGTTCACTCGGCAAAAAATCCGGAAAAAGGTCATCGAGATGCTCGACCTGGTGGGGATCCCCGACCCCCAAAAGAGGCTTTGGGCCTTTGCCCACCAGCTTTCGGGAGGATTGCGGCAACGGGTAATGATTGCCATGGCCATGATCTGCGAGCCGAAGCTTTTGATCGCAGACGAGCCCACGACGGCCCTGGACGTCACCATCCAGGCCCAGATCCTGGATCTCATGAAGAGCCTGATAAAACGGCTCGACACGTCCATCATCCTGATCACCCACGATCTGGGTGTCGTGGCAGAGGTCTGTGACGATGTCTACGTCATGTACGCCGGAAAGGTTGTGGAGCAGGGGAGCGTCTTCGACATCTTCGACAATCCCGTCCACCCTTATACCCGGGGGCTTTTGAGGTCGATACCGCGGATCGACGAAACACCAGGCAAGCGGAAGCTTCACACCATCGAGGGAACGGTCCCGTCTTTGTCGGAAGAATTGCGCGGGTGCCCCTTCGCTCCTCGATGTGACAAGGCGCGTTCCTATTGCCATGAACAGGAGCCGCCCATGGTACCCCTCGGCGGAGGGCATTCCGCGAGATGCCTTTTGGCCGGTGAAAGGCGAAAGACCTGTGACTGAAATTCTGGTGGAGACGCGGGGGCTGAAAAAATATTTTCCCCTCAAGGCTGGAGCCTTTGGGAGAGGAAAGGGGCATATTCGCGCCGTGGACGGCGTTGACCTGGCCGTCAAGAAGCGGGAGACTTTCGCCCTTGTCGGGGAGTCCGGCTGCGGAAAGACCACCCTCGGGCGTCTTTTGCTGCGTCTCGAAGAGCCGACAGCAGGTGAAATCCTTTTCGACGGAAAGAACCTTCTTGAGCTGGACCGGCGCCGGATGCGCGAGCTCCGGCGCGACATGCAGATCGTTTTCCAGGATCCCTATGCGTCCCTGGATCCACGGATGCGGGTGGGTGACATCGTCGCAGAACCCCTTGCGACGCACCTGGGGAGGCAGCCCCGGAAGGAAAGGGAAGAAAGAGTCAAAAACCTTCTGGATATCGTCGGCCTTGGTACCGACGCCGCAGGGAAGTACCCCCACCAGTTTTCTGGCGGCCAGCGTCAGCGCATCGGGATTGCCAGGGCCCTGGCCCTGCAGCCGAAGTTCATCGTCTGCGATGAGGCGGTTTCTGCTCTTGATGTTTCCATCCAGGCCCAGATCCTCAACCTGCTCCAGGAGCTCCAGGAACGCTTCAGTCTCACCGTACTTTTCATCACCCATGACCTGAGCGTGGTTCGCCACCTGGCGGACCGGGTGGGCGTCATGTTTCTCGGCCGCTGTGTCGAGACGGGGGACACCTCCAAGATCTTTGGATCACCGCTGCATCCCTATACGAAGCTGCTTTTGTCGGCAGTGCCCGTTCCCGACCCGCACAGGAAAGACCGCCGGAAGATGCTGATCACCGGTGATATCCCGAGCGCAGTGGACATTCCCTCAGGCTGCCGGTTCCACACCCGCTGCCCCTATGCGAGGGACCTCTGCAGCGAAAAGGACCCGCCCCTTAGTGCCATCGGCGAAAGAACCGTCGCCTGTCACTTCCCCCTGTTTTCGTGATTCCTTGATACGTTAGAAAGAGGAAAGGGCCCGGTGGTTTTTGCGGGCTCTTTCCTCTTTTGGGGAAAAGTTCCGTGACCTTGTCACCGCCTTCGATGTTATGCCCTGCAGATGCCGGGACAAAAAGTGGGAAGAGAGACTGATCAATGCTGACCTGTAATACCGGAAGACATGACGGTACAATACAGAACATGGTGGATGATTTTTCAGGACCTTGCCGCTGGAAGGAATGTGAAAGAGCCGCCGGAGCCTCGCGAAAAAACGCAGGCGGCCAGAAGGAGCGATGTTACATGGAGTATCGCACCACCATCCGCGCGGGACATTCCGAAATGGGACCCCATGGGAGGATGAAGATCGTCAGCGTGGCGAACCGGTTTCAGGACGCAGCCGGGGAACACGCCGACAAGCTCGGCCTCGGAGTGAGGGATTTGCTCGCAAAAGGCTATACCTGGGTGCTTCACCGGTACCGGCTTGTGTTCGACAGGCTTCCGGAGTGTGGCGAAAACCTGCGGATACGGACGTGGTACCGGCCGGAGAAAAATCTCTACTCGCTCCGTAATTTCATCATGGAGGAGGAAGGAGGCGCGGAACTCGTTTTCGCGCAATCTTCATGGATCGTGGTGAACCTTGCGCGCGGCCGGCCCGTGAGACTTGATTCCGTAATGCCCGCCTCATATGAAAAGAACCAGTCCGCCGATCTTGCGGTCCGTTTCCCCGACATCCCCAGGCTTGGTGAGCCAGACCACGGGATGTCCTTTTCCGTCAGGCTCCACGACCTGGACGTGAACCGCCATGTGAACAACGCCCGATACATTGAATGGGCTGTCGAAACGTTGCCGCCGGAGGTGCTAGAAGAGATGGTTCCAGCTGTGGTGGATGCGGTTTTCAAGAATTCCGCCGGCTACGGTGACAGGATACAATCTTGGGTGTGCCGCCTGGACGATGCGCCCGCCGCGTTTTGTCACCGCCTCACCGATGCAGGGGGCAGCGACTGTTCGCTGTTGAGGACGGAATGGAGGGCACACCAGGCCTGAGCGGGAGGTGGAAGCAATGATCCTGGCCCTGTGTGACTGCAATAACTTCTTTGTCTCCTGCGAACGGCTGAGGGACCCTTCTCTGCGGGGAAAACCGGTGATCGTGCTTTCCCACAATGATGGGTGCGTTGTGGCCAGGTCCAACGAGGCCAAGGTTTTGGGCATCGGGATGGCAGTCCCTTTTTTTACCGTCAGGAAAATCTGCGAGCGGGCGAAGGTGATAACGAAAAGCGGGGATCACAGACTCTACCGGAGTGTGTCCCGCCATGTGATGGAAAGTTTGGCCTCCATGGTCCCCGAAATCGAGGTGTCCTCCATCGACGAGGCCTACCTGAAGCTTACCGGGATCCATGCGAAGGACCCGGAAAGATTTTGCAGGATCCTGAGAAAGCGGCTTGAGCAAAAAACGGGGATCCCCCTTTCCATCGGTATCGCCCCCACGAAGACCCTGGCCAAGGCTGCGGGCTATTTTGCAAAGAAGGACCGAAGCTCCGACGGAGTGGTGTCCTTTCTTGACGAGGCGGCACGCCTCGGCGCTCTCGAGAAACTTTCGGTGGATGAGGTCTGGGGGATCGGAAAAAAGACCGCCGAGGCCCTCCGGAAGATGAAGGTGGAAACGGCTGCGGATTTCATGAGAATCGATGACGGGAAATTGCGGGAACGTTTCGGCATTCACGTCTGGCGGACCCTTCGGGAGCTCCACGGTTCCTGCTGCTTCTCCTTCAGCAGCCGGCGCGAGCCTCACAAGAGCATTCAGGTGGCGCCGGCCTTCAGGGACCCGGTGAGGTCTTTCGACGGGTTGCTTTCCGCCGCCGCGGATTACGTCGCCGATGCGGCGAGAACGCTCCGGAAGGAAAACCTCTTGTGCAGGGCCGTCCAGATATCCATCGAGACAAACCCCTACCGGCGGGACCTTCCCCAGTACAGCGCAAATACGACGGTCAGGCTTTTGGAGGCCACGGATTACACCCCGGAACTGGCGAAGGCCGCGGAAGAAGGGTTGCGGCGGATATACCGGGGCGGGTACGCCTTCCGGCGGGTGAGCCTCGTCCTTCGGGACCTCGTGCCGGCCCACCGCGTGCAGATGTCCCTTTTCACCAGGGAGGAGCAGTCACGAAAGCGGCGTCTGATGAAAGCCGTGGACGACGTGGTGGAAAATGTCGGCGAAGGTGTCATCCGTCTCGCGCG
>JBKHBH010000008.1:0-40395 GCA_046542505.1 Thermovirgaceae bacterium
ACGACGGCAGCGGTGATTGTCATGCTCGTCCTTCCCGCCGTTGTTGTGGGTACGCTTCTGGCCAGGGAAGGCATACGGCTTTACGGTCAAGTGGTGGAGCTCCTTTCTGAACTGGAAGGGCAGGATGTCACCTCGGTCCTGGATTTCCTGCCGAACTGGCTTGCCGCTCGCGGCATTCCCCTGGAAGAGCACCTCTCCATGCTCGGTGACGTCTTCCGCCAGGGGGGGCGTTGGATGGCATCCCAGGTGGCGTCTTTCTCGCGGGGCTTTCTGGGAAACGCCTTCCAGCTGGTGTACCAACTCATTGTCATTACCGTGGCGACCTTTTTCTTCATCCGTGATGGCCACGTGCTGATGGAGTATCTTAAAGATATCCTGCCCCTGCCGAAAAAAGAGCGGGAGGTCCTTTTCGACAGGGCGACGCAGATTCTCCAGGCGGTCATTTACGGTCTGACCTTTACCGCCGGCATCCAAGCCGTTCTCGGAGGTCTCGGGTGGTGGGGCGTCGGGCTCACGGCTCCTGTTCTCTTCAGTGCCGTCATGTTTATTTTCGCCCTCATCCCTTTCATAGGGACGCCGATGGTCCTGATCCCGGGAGCAATTTACCTTGCGGCTACAGGCCAGTGGAAATCGGCCATATTCCTCGCCGTGTGGGCTCTGGCGGTAGTGGCGAGCATCGACAACCTTATCCGCCCCCTCTTTATATCGGGTGGAAGCAAGGTTCATCTTCTGATCGTTTTCATCGGTGTCATCGGCGGGCTCGCCGCGTGGGGGATCCTCGGGCTTTTCTACGGACCCCTTCTGATTTCTATGTTTGTGTTTTTTCTCGACAGCTATCGCCACTTGTGGCTGAAATTCAAAAAGGAAGAATGAACCCTGAAGAAAGGAGAGAGAGCCTGTTTGCCTTATGTCATTGGAGTCAGCGGATACAAGAATTCCGGGAAGACTACCCTGTGCGCCGGTCTTGTCGACCTTTTGACACGGGAGAGTCTTTCCGTCGGGTACCTGAAGCATACCCACGAAACAGTGCTTCCCCGTGGGGGAAACGATACCAGCCGCCTGGCGGAGGTTACCTCAGATACGGTCATTTGGGGATCAGACGGGTTTGCCGGCTTTCATCCCGATGAGACGGTTGACCTCAGGGATATCCTTTCCGTGGCTTTTCCGGGCAGGGATATCGTGATCGTGGAGGGCGGGAAGCACCTTGTGATGCCGAAGATCTGGGTCGGGGAACTGAAAGAAGAAGACGGGATCCATGGTGTGGTCGCCAGGTTCAATCCGCCGGAAGTTCTAGAGGAGATGCCCTGTTTCTTTACGGGCGATGAAGGATACCTTGCGGAGTTTGTTACAGGTTTATGGCGCAAGGCCCGAAAGGGACCTGTCGAACTGTATTCGGACAACCGCAACATCCCCGTGAAGGCTTTCGTGGGGGAATTTATAGCCGGTGGAATACGAGGGATGCTTTCGGCGCTGAAAAAACCGCCCAGCTTAGACGAAGATCTCAGAATTTACGTCAAGCCTCAAAACGGCGCGGATGAATCCTGAAAAAGGGCTCTTGTCTGAAAAAGCGGGCGAGACTATAATGATGGTCGCTTGAACGCCCGCTGCCGCTTTCGAGCGGGCAGTCGTCTGTCATGCAATTTATTGAGTATGGATTAGGGAGGTTTCATCGTATGAGTACGCAGATTCTCATGATTGCAGGAGGGGCCGGCCTCCTCGCCCTGGTTTACGCCGTCATCGCCACTGGCAAGGTCCGGGCCTTTAGTGTCACCAACGAAAGGATTCTGGAGTTGTCTTCGATCATCCAGAAAGGCGCCATGACCTTTCTGGCCAGGGAGTACAAGGCGCTCATCCCGTTCGTGGTCGTTGTCGCCATTCTCCTGGGCTGGAAGATCAGCATGGCTTCATCGGTTTCGTTCCTGTTCGGAGCACTGTGTAGCGGGCTGGCAGGATATGTCGGGATGAGGGTAGCCACCGGAGCGAACGGGAAGACCGCTTTTGCAGCCAATGAAGGCGTCAACCCTGCATTGCGAATCGCCTTCATGGGCGGAACCGTTATGGGCATGTCCGTTGTAGGGATCGGTATTCTCGGAATCGCGGTGAGCTATTTCATCTATCGTGACCCGTCTCTCATCACGGGTTTCGGGTTCGGGGCAAGTTCCATCGCTCTCTTTGCGCGTGTCGGAGGCGGCATCTACACCAAGGCCGCCGACGTCGGCGCCGACCTCGTCGGCAAGGTCGAGGCGGGAATCCCAGAAGATGACCCGCGAAACCCGGCTGTCATCGCCGACAATGTAGGCGATAACGTGGGCGACATTGCTGGCATGGGTGCCGATCTTTTCGAGTCCTACGTCAACTCCATCATAGCCGCCATGGCAATCGGCCTGGTCGTTTTCGGTGATGTGGGAGTCGCGTACCCGCTGCTTCTCGCCGCATTGGGGATTGTTTCGGCGGTGATCGGGACCTTCTTCGTGCGGGTGAAAGAAGGCGGAGATCCACAGCTGGCTCTCAGGATGGGTACCATGACCACAGGAGTGCTCATGATCGCAGGTTCCTTCTTTTTGACGCGGGGCATTTTCGATGATACAACGCTGTTTTACGCCGTTGCCGCAGGTGTCGCCGTCGGGGTTCTCATCGGCCTCGTGACGGAAATCTACACTTCCTCGGGATACAGTCCTGTCAAACAGATCGCCGAGGCCTCCGAGACAGGAACGGCTACGAACATTCTTGCCGGAATCGGTGTGGGCATGAAGTCAACGGCGATACCGGTGCTTCTGATTTGTGCCGCCATCCTCGTGGGCGTGAGGTTCGGCGGGCTCTACGGGATTGCATGTGCCGCCGTGGGGATGCTTTCGATAACGGGCATGTCCCTGAGTGTCGACGCCTACGGGCCGATTTCGGACAATGCCGGCGGGATCGCCGAGATGAGCCACATGTCTCCTGAAGTCCGGAAGATTACTGACAAGCTCGACGCCGTGGGCAATACCACCGCAGCCATTGGCAAGGGGCTTGCCATCGGAAGTGCCGCCCTGACGGCGTTGGCTCTTTTCGCCGCCTATGCCACTGCAGTGGGTGTGGATGTCATCGACCTGAACAACCCGAAAGTCATGGTCGGCCTCTTTATTGGAGGGATGCTTCCATTCCTCTTCAGTGCGCTGACGATCCAGGCTGTAGGAAGGGCGGCATCCAAGATGATCGACGAGGTGAGGCGACAGTTCCGCGAGGTTCCCGGTATCATGGAGGGTACAGGGCGCCCGGAGTACGAACGTTGCGTTGATATTTCGACAGCGGCGTCGCTCAAGGAAATGGTCGTCCCCGGGCTTCTGGCGGTGATCACCCCTGTTCTGATCGGGTTGTTCCTCGGGGCGGAAGCCCTGGGAGGGCTTCTGGGCGGTTCCATCGTTACTGGCGTCATGATGGCTATTTTCATGTCCAATGCGGGTGGAGCCTGGGATAACGCGAAAAAATATATTGAAGAAGGGCACCACGGCGGGAAGGGGTCGGAGCCTCATGCAGCGGCCGTTGTCGGGGATACCGTCGGCGACCCCTTCAAGGATACAGCGGGGCCGAGCCTCAACATTCTCATCAAGCTCATGTCGGTGGTCGCCCTCGTGCTGGCTCCTCTTTTTTAAGCGCCACAGATGCGCGTTTTGCTGAAAAAGGTGCGACAATAAGGAAAGGGGAGAGCTTGTGCTCTCCCCTTCTGCTTCAGGGGGGGCTCCCGAGTGGCGCGTGATGAAATCGAAGAGGTCAGGGAACGTCTCGACATCGTAGAGGTTATAGGGGATTATCTCCGGCTGCACCGTTCGGGCCGGAACTACCGTGCATTGTGCCCTTTTCACAGCGAGAAGACGCCATCCTTCTACGTTTCACCGGAAAGACAAACGTGGCACTGCTTTGGATGCGGAAGAGGGGGCGACGTCTTCTCTTTCGTCATGGAACAGGAAGGATTGTCTTTCCCGGAAGCGTTACGTCTTCTCGCCGACCGGGCGGGCGTCACACTCAAGGCCCGGGGAGGCGACAAGGGAGCGAAAGATCTCTACGAGATAATGAACGAGGCCCATGCGTTTTACCGCGACCAGATGCAATCCCGTGGAGCGGAAGCCGCCAGGGCCTATCTCGCAAGACGCGGGATCGAGCCGAAGCGTGCCGTGCAATTCGAGCTCGGGTGGGCCCCCCAGGGATGGGATGCGTTGAAGCGTCATTTTTCGGCCGGAGGAATCCCCCTCCGCCAGGCCATCCAGGCTGGCCTTATCGTGGAAGGGGACAGGGGCACATATGATCGTTTCAGAGGTCGGATCCTGTTCCCCATCAAAGATGTCCGTGGTCGTGTTATTGCCCTCGGAGGAAGGATCATATCCGGTGAAGGGGCGAAATACATCAACAGTCCCGAGAGTCCGATATACAGCAAGAGGTCCAGCCTGTATCTTTTGAGCTCGGCCAAGAAGGCCATGCGGGACAATGGCAGGGCGATCCTCGTTGAAGGGTATATGGATGCGCTCAAGTTGCATCTTGAGGGCTTCACCGAAACAGTGGCCACGCTTGGAACCTCCCTCACGGAAGAACAGGCAGCGCTTCTCAAGCGCTTTTGCGAACAGTGCCTTATCTGCTACGATGCGGACATTGCGGGTCAGGAAGCCGCGATACGGGGGATGTACCTTTTGCAGCGTTCCGGTCTTGATATTCGGGTCGTCGCCCTCCCCGAGAGGATGGATCCCGATGACCTGGTGAGTAGCGATGGTGGTCGGAACCGGTTTGAGGGCCTTCTCGGAAAGGCCGCCCCGTTGCCTTTGTTTCACATCGCAGCAAAAATGAACGAACTCCTCGACGAGACCCGGGCAAATAGTGCCCGCCGGGAGATCATTGAAGGACTTGCGGGGTTGCCGGTCCTTGAGGCCAACAGGTACCTGCCTGAAGTGGCCAGACGTCTCGGCCTGCTGTTGCCTGAACTTGTCCGTGCCCTGGAAAAAGCCAGGGAGTCTTCAAGCGGCAGGGACCACAAAGACCGCCGGATGCGTGAAAATGTTCCTGCAGAGGACAAACAGAAAAAAGAGGCGGGTGTGCCGCCTGCGGACCCGTTGGAATCGGCGTTGTGCTATCTTTTATGGACAGACCCGAAGCTGCGGGCCACATCGTCACCGGAGCAGGTTCTCCCCCTTCTGTCTGATGAGGTTGTCCAGTCCATTGTCTCGGCACTCCTGCAGGGAGAGGATCCGGTGGTACTTGAGAACCGCTGGCATGAAACGGGAGAACGCCGGCCCATGGCGGTATTGGCCGCAGGGGGCGCGCACCTGGATGAATACGATGAAGAAACCCGCCGGGATGTCCTGTTTTCTGCATTGAAGCGGCGCAAGGACCAACGGCGGTTCCGCTTTCTCAAGGAGAAAAAGGCGCGCGGGGAGGCCTCCATGGAAGACATCCGTGAATTTGCCGATCTCGCGAAGGCCCTGAAAGGAGGTTCCCGATAGGATGGCAAAAAAGAAGGAAAGCCGTACCTCTGCTGAAGGAACCCAGGCGGTGGAAATGGAATCAAAAGAAATCATGCGCTATATCGAAAATTTCAAGGAACTCCTGCACGTGGGTAGGGAAAAGGGATTCGTTACCTACGAAGATATCGAGAAGCATCTTCCGGGCGAGCTGATCAACGCGGAAACCCTGGACAGCCTGTATTTCAACCTGATGGAGCTTGGCATCGATCTTGTGGAAGAAGAGAAGCAGAAAGAGGTCGAGGGCGAAGAAGAGAGCGCCCCTGTAGCGGAATTTACCGAGGAAATGGGGACGCTGGAGGATTTGCCTCTGTCGGATCCCGTTCGCATGTACCTTAGAGAGATCGGGAAGATACCTCTTTTGAAACCGGAAGAGGAAGTCGAGCTGGCCAAGCGTGTTGAAGCGGGGGATCCGGTGGGGAAAGCGAAGCTCGTGGAGGCGAACCTCAGGCTTGTTGTCAGTATCGCCAAAAAATACATCGGGCGCGGGATGCTTTTCCTTGATCTCATCCAGGAAGGGAACCTCGGACTGATTCGGGCTGTTGAGAAGTTCGACTACCGCAAAGGATTCAAGTTCAGCACCTACGCCACGTGGTGGATCAGACAGGCCATCACGCGCGCGATCGCCGACCAGGCCAGGACTATCAGGATCCCGGTGCATATGGTGGAGACCATCAACAAGTTGATCAGGATTTCCAGACAGCTTGTCCAGCGCCTTGGCCGGGAGCCGACGGCTGAAGAAATAGCCCGGGAAATGGGAATTGCCTCCGACAGGGTGGAGGAAATTCAGCGGATAGCCCAGGAACCGGTATCCCTGGAGACTCCCATAGGCGAGGAGGAAGACAGCCAGCTTGGCGATTTTCTGGAGGACAAGGAGCTTCCCAGCCCTGAGGACGCCGCGGCTGGACAGCTTTTGCGGGAACAGCTGGAGGGCATGCTCGAAGATCTCACGGAGCGGGAGAAAGAAGTCCTGCGATTGAGGTTTGGCCTCGAGGACGGGCATCCCTACACGTTGGAAGAAGTAGGACGCCGCTTCGGTGTGACCCGTGAGCGGATCAGGCAGATTGAAGCGAAGGCGCTCAGGAAGCTCCGCCATCCCAGCAGGAGCAAGAAGCTCAGGGATTTCCTCGAATAAAACCGCGAAAAAAAACGCCGGGGGAGGCATCAGCCTCCCCCAGCGTTCCCGGCAAAAAAGAAAAAAGCGCCATAACACGACGCAACCGGTCAAAAGGTCCGATCTGGTAAATGATACTTTTGCTATAATAAAACAAGGATTGTTCTTGGGGGAACAAAGATGCGCCTCGACAGGTTTCTCAAACTTGCCAGAATCATCAAAAGAAGGTCTCTCGCGCAAGAAATGATTGATATCGGAGCCGTGCGCGTCAATGCCTCTGTAGCGAAAGCATCCAGGGAAGTTCGGGAAGGGGACGTCATCGAGGTCGCTTTCCCGAGGAAAGTCCTGACGGTAAAAACCCTGTACTACACCGAAAAGGATCTCAAGCGAGGCAGCAAGGCCTATGAAATCATCGAGGAGCGAACTGTCTCGGGAGAGGACAGGCCATGGTAGGTGCCCCGCTCATCAAAGGGGCAGAAAATCTCGAACAGATGAGAGGTGATTCCCGGTGAGCGAAATTATCGGCATACATTCGAGGGAAATACTGGATTCGCGGGGGAATCCGACGGTAGAAACGGAGGTCTGGCTGGAATCCGGTGCCATAGGTCGGGCTGCGGTTCCCTCGGGGGCCTCGACGGGCAGCTTCGAGGCCATCGAACTTCGGGACGGAAAGAAGCGGTATTTCGGGAAAGGTGTGCAGCTGGCGGTCTCAAATGTCACGGAAAAGATTGCACCGGAACTTGTCGGCCTTGACCCTGTGAACATAAGTGCCCTGGACAGGATCATGCTTGAGCTGGACGGCACGGAAAACAAGGAAAACCTGGGAGCCAACGCGATTCTGTCCGTTTCCATGGCTGCAGCTCGTGCCGCGGCTTCGGAGCGGGACCTCCCGCTGTGGGCGTTTCTGGGCGGAGCAGGCCCCTACTCACTTCCTGTTCCCCTCATGAATGTGATCAACGGCGGAGGGCATGCAGACAACAATCTGGATATCCAGGAGTTCATGATCGTTCCGTGCGGGGCCCCTTCTTTTGCGGAATCACTCCGCACGGGGGCGGAAATCTACCACACCCTGAAGAAAGTTCTCAAGGAGGACGGCTTTTCCACCGGGATCGGTGATGAAGGCGGGTTCGCGCCCGATCTTGATTCAAACCGCCAGGCCATTGAGGTTCTCGTCAAGGCCATTGAGAGAGCAGGGTACGCGCCGGGCAAAGATGTGGGACTTGCACTGGATGTGGCTCCAACAGAATTTTACAGGGAAAAGGCCTATCATTTCAGCGGGGAGGGCAAGGTGCTCACCGCTCAGGAACTGGTGTCCTATTACGAAGGTCTTTGCAGGGAATTTCCGGTTCTTTCAATTGAAGATGGTATGGCCGAGGAAGACTGGGATGGCTGGAAACTGATGACCGAAAGACTTGGTGCAAAAATCCAGCTCGTCGGTGACGACGTCTTCGTGACCAACCCCTTGAGACTTGCAAGAGGTATCAGCGAAGGAACCGCCAACTCGATCCTCATCAAACTGAACCAGATCGGTTCTGTTTCGGAGACTCTTTCCGTCATCGAGATGGCGAAGAAAAACGGTTATAACTGCGTCATTTCCCACAGGTCCGGCGAAACGGACGACACTTTTATCAGTGATCTCGCCGTGGGAACAGCGGCGGGACAGATAAAGACAGGCGCGCCGGCCCGTACCGACAGAGTCGCCAAGTATAATCAGCTTCTGCGGATAGAAGAAGAACTTCGGGAGATAGCCCCCTTCGCGGGTTTCGGGGAGTTTCCGAGATACCGGAACCCATCGGGTGAAGGACCTGGAAGGTGAAAGGCATGGTTCAGGGAAGGAATCCGAATGCCAGGGGCGGTATGATCAGGGGAGAAGAATGCATGCTGCGTATCGCCGAACCGACGGTGGAAAGACTGGTTCAGTATTACAGGCTCCTGACCCAGCTTCATGATGAAGGCAGGAAAGTGGTTTCGTCCCAGGAGATAGGAGACATGCTGGGGCTCAAGGCAAGTCAGGTGCGCAAGGATCTTTCCTACTTCGGAGAGATCGGAAAACGCGGAGTCGGATATCACGTGGAACGGCTCTACCAGCATGTCAGCGACATCCTTTCCCCGAACCGCGTCTGGAAAATCGCTCTCGTGGGTGTAGGAAGGCTCGGGGAGGCGCTTTTGGGGCACAAGGCCTTGAGAAGCGAAAAGTTCCGGCTGGAGGCCCTTTTCGACAATGACCCTGAAAAGGTCGGGACGTCAATATACGGGATTCCCTGCTATCATTCAGACAGCTTGCCGGAAATTCTCAGGGAGAAGGGAATCGAGGTCATCGTGCTGACCGTTCCGGCGGTGGCGGCCCAACAAGTTGTGGACAAGGCTGCGGCCTCAGGGAACCTCAAGGGCATACTGAATTTCGCAACAGCTACCATTGCCGTCCCTGAAGGTGTCTTGGTGTACCGGGTCGACATCTCCATCGAGCTCGAAAAACTGCTTTTCTACTTGAAAGGACCGGCCGGCTGAAAAAAACACGTTTCCTCCGACGAACCGGTCATGATAGAATGTGCATTGCGAATTTGAACGGACAACATAGAGCAAGGAGGCGTCATAATTGCAGCAGAGCGGATTAATGGGTATGCTCCTTCCTTTGGCGGTTTTTGTGGTGATTTTCTATTTCCTCATCATCAGGCCACAAAAGAAACGGCAGAGGAAACATGAAGAAATGCTCGCGTCAATCCGGCCGGGCGATCAGGTTGTTACGGCCGGCGGCTTTTTTGGAATCGTCAAGGCCGTCAAAGACGACAGCTACATTCTTGAAATTGCCGACGGAACCAAAGCCAGGGTCCTGAAATCGTCCATACAGATGAAGCGCGCCTCGGGCGAGAGCGAGAGTCCGGCTGAAACGGATGTTTCCGATTCTTCGAAGGACAGGAAAGAAGAGGACGAACAGAAGGAAACCTAGGTCCAGGTGCCGTAAAGAAACGGAGGCGGAGTGGATGCCTCGCATCCGCTCCGCTTTTTGTGATTGACGCCCGGAAGGGGCAAACAAAGGAGGTCACGCGATGCAAAGAAGAGACAGATGGCGCCTTTTCATCGTCGGCATCGTGATCGTAGCTGCTCTGGTTTCTGTCTTCCCCCTTGAGGGTCGTATCCGCCTGGGACTTGATCTCAAAGGGGGAGCCCACATTCTGCTCCAGGCGAAGGGCACCCCCGAAAATCCCCTGACGGATGACAGCGTGCAGCGGCTTATCGCGGTATTAAGGAACAGGGTTGACCAGTACGGTGTTACGGAGCCCGTCATACAGCGGGAGGGAAGCGACAGGGTCATAGTCGATCTGCCTGGGGTATCGGACCCGGAAGCTGCCCTCGAACTGATAGGGAAAACGGCACAGTTGGAGTTCCGGGAGGTCGTGGAAGCTGGTTCCGCCCTTCCACCGGGCCCCGAGCGGCCGAATTACGAGAGCCAGGAAGCCTATATGGAGGCATTGCGGCGCTGGGAAGAGGTCAAAAACGAGCGCGAACGCCTCGCCGAACAGCTGACGCTTCGTGCCGAAGACGAACCGAATCTCGATGTTTCCCGGGGAGAGGAAGGTGGCGTTTATCTTCTCGGGACGACCTACGTGACTGGTAAATCTCTGGAGGATGCCAAGACGAATTTCGACAATCTCGGAAGGCCTGTGGTGACTCTCGAGTTCGACAATGAAGGGTCACGGCAATTTGACGAGGCCACGGCTGGGAATGTGGGACGCCAGATAGCCATCGTGCTCGACGGGAAAGTGATTTCGGCTCCGGTAGTCCAGGAGCGGATAAGCGGCGGGAATGCCCAGATATCGGGCAATTTTTCCACAGACGAGGCACAGCGTCTTTCGATCATGCTCAGGGCAGGTGCACTGCCGGTGCCTGTGGAAATTCTCGAGAACAGATCTGTCGGTCCGACTCTCGGCGCCGACTCAATCCGGTCGGGACTCCGTGCGGGTCTTATCGGAGCTGTGATGGTTATTTTGTTCATGCTCTTTTATTACGGCAGGCTTGGTGTTATCGCGAATGCGGCGCTGGTTTCGACGATACTGTTGCTTTTCGCCGGTCTCATAAGCTTGAAGGCGACCCTCACACTGCCTGGGATCGCCGGTATCATATTGACCATCGGAATGGCCGTGGACGGGAATATCCTGATTTTCGAAAGGATAAAAGAGGAGCTCCGGGAAGGAAAGACCCCTTACGCGTCCGTTGATGCCGGGTTCAGAAAAGCCCTGAAGACGATCATCGACGCGAATGTCACGACTCTGATCGCCGCCGGGGTATTGTTTTATTTCGGAAGCGGCCCGATCCGGGGATTCGCCGTAACGCTCTCGATAGGAATCCTTGCCAGCGTCTTCAGTGCCGTCATTGTGACCAGGGCTCTGCTGCAGGTGTTCCAGAGCAGACGCAAGGCAAGGCCTGCACGGTCTTGAGGGAAAAAGAGGTGGACCGTCATGTTCATTAAAAAACGCGACTGGAAAATAAATTTCATGCGCTTCCGCCGGCAGGCGGTACTGTTGAGCGCCGCCCTCATCCTTGCAAGCCTCGGGCTGCTGCTAACCAGGGGACTCAATTTGGGGATCGACTTCAGCGGAGGCCATCTCGTTCAGGTGGAATTCTCTGAATCCGTTGTGGTTTCCGACGTCAGAAGCCTTTTTGCCGAAATAGGCCAGGAGCAGGCCGTCATCCAGGGATATGGAGACAAGGGGATGATCGTGCGGCTCAAGTCATCGACCGAAGATGTCCAGGTGGAGAAAGTCATCGAGACTCTTCGGGAAAATTACAGTGGTATGGAGGTCCTGCGGCTGGAAAAGGTGGGACCCGTGGTGGGCGAAACTCTGAGAAAGCAGGCTGTCATCGCCGTAGTCATCGCCCTTGCCGGAATCCTGCTTTATATCACCGTCAGGTTCAGGCTCCGGTTCGCAGTCTCCAGTGTTCTGGCACTGCTTCATGACGCGATCATCACCCTCGGGGTCTTCAGCCTGACGGGACGGGAAATCACCCTGCCTTTTATCGCCGCGATCCTGACCATCGTCGGGTACTCCCTCAACGACACCATCGTGGTACTGGACCGTGTCAGGGAGAACTGGAAAGGCCTGAGGAAAGAAGGTGTCCTGCCGTTGGTCAACCGGTCCATAAACCAGACCCTGTCTCGAACGGTGAATACATCACTGACGACCTTCCTGCCCGTTCTGGCGCTCTTTCTGTGGGGCGGGCCGGTTATCGCGAATTTCGCCTTTGCCCTGATGGTAGGTATCATAGTCGGGACCTACAGCTCAATCTACATTTCGGGAACGATCATCGGGGAATGGTATCTCAGATCCCCTGAGGGGAAGTGACGGGGGCTCAAGGTAGCACGGACTTTTGCACTGCAGTCGTTTCAGCGGTATAGTATGAATAGAATGGCGATTAAATACCTGGCGTTCGCCTCGGAAAATGCAAGGGTGAAAGGGCTAAAAGGCAAAGGCTCCAATCTGAAAGCCGGTCTTTCCCGAGGAGGTGGATCGGCATCCGGGTTCTGCCCCTGCCCCCGGGTTTTCCATAAAGGAGGCGGTAGCAATGCCCATGAACGCGTTTGACAGGCTCAAGGGATTTGTGTCCGGCAAGCTTCTGGACCAGGTTGTCCGTGTCGCCGAAGAGGATGACGAAAAGAAACTCGCTGCACTTTTCGACAACATGTCCAGACTTTCACCGACGAAATACTACAAGGAAAGCTTTGCTATATTGGCTCGGTATGCCAGGGAAAATCATCCTTTCATCGGCGTGTTCAGGCGCCTTTTCACGGATCTGAACGTGAACTGCAGAAAAAAGGCGATCATTAATTTTCTGGTGAATTTCATTATTCTCGGGAGGACCATTCGAGACAGGAAAGAAAAAGAACTGGGAGTGCACCTGCCTAATTTCATGGTCATCAGCCCGACGATGCGGTGCAACCTGAACTGCAAGGGATGCTATGCATCGGCGTATTCAAAGGAAGACGATCTGCCTTTCGAAGTTGTGGACAGGATCATTACCGAGGCCAAGGAGCTTGGAATGTATTTTTTCACCTTTTCCGGTGGCGAATGCTTCGTCAGGCCCGACCTGCTCGATTTGTGGGAAAAGCACAGCGACTGCTATTTCCAGGTTTACACCAATGGAACCCTTCTTGACGAGAAGATGACGGACCGCCTGGTCGAGCTGGGAAACGTGGCACCCATGCTCTCCGTCGAAGGGACCCGCGAGGAAACGGACGACCGCAGGGGGAATGGCGTGTACGACAAGGTCATGGAAAGCTTTGAAAGACTCAGGCGAAAGGGCATACTCTTCGGTTTCAGTGCCACCTGCACCAGGTCAAGCACGGATTACCTGACAAGCGACAAGTTCATAGAGGAAATGCTCGACAAAGGGTGCAAGGTCGGGTGGTTCTTTCAGTACATACCGACGGGGAAGGCCCCCGAGCTGGACTATATGGCGACTCCGAAGCAACGGGCGAAGCTTCACGAAAAGATCGAGGAATGGAGAATGCAGCATCCGATTTTCCTGGGCGATTTCTGGAACGACGGCCCCTACGTGGACGGGTGTATGGCAGGCGGAGAAAGGTACCTGCACATCATCTCCAACGGGGACGTGGAACCCTGTGTGTTTGTACACTTCGCGGTGGACAACATCAAGGGAAAAAGTTTGCTCGAAGTACTGGAGAGTCCCTTTTTCAAGGATATCAGGGATGCGCAGCCTTATGAGGATGACAATCTTCTGTGCCCTTGCCTGATCATTGATCATCCGTCAGTGCTCAGGAAGCTGGTCAAAAAACATGGTGCACGACCGACCCACCCGGGTTCGGAAAATATCCTTTCCGAATTGTCGCAAGGTCTCGACGAGTACAGCGAGGAAATTCACGAAGTTTTTGACCCCGAATGGGAATTGACGGGAAGGGCCAAGTATCTCAAGAGCCTGGAGCGGGAAGACAAGCCCGAGGCCCACAAGAGGATAAGAAAACGCCTGCCCCAGAGGCAAAAGTCGTAAAATAACCGTATTCAGTACCGACACGGCGCTTGTGCGAAGCGCCCAAGGAGTGATGGCGATGAAAAGCTACGCCCTGGCTGTGGCACTGGCCATGCTTCTGGCTGCCACGTATGCCTTTCAGAATACCGGGGAGATCCTTGTACGCTTTCTCATATGGGAACGGACGATTCCCCAGGGCATATGGGATGTATTGCTTTTTGCGGCCGGCGGTGTCCTGATGTGGTTCGTGTCTCTTTTCGCCCTGCTTGAGACCCGTGGCAGATATGTTCGGCAGATCCGGGAAAAGGACAAGCGTATCAAGGATCTGGAAGAGGAGCGTGTTTCCCTGATGGCAGCCTTCAGGACACGCCCTGAACCGCCTGGGGAAAAACCCGCCGACACAGAACCAGCTCCGGAAAAGACATTTCCTGTAACGACTGAGCCGCCTGGAGAACCTGCCTTTGGAGAAAACGGCGAAGAAGAACATGAAGACAAGACACTTCCCGATGAAAAACTTCGTTCTTTTGAGGAAAATGAGCCGGATGCCGGACAGCCTGAAGTTTTCCTCGACGAGCAGGAAGACGAAACGAAAGGGGTCTGATTTTCCCATTGCCGATGTCCTACCCGAAGGCGCGGGTCTTGATCGATGAAATAACCCCCGCCGACCATCACATTGCAGCGGCCCTCGGCTGCGCTCCAGTGACCGCAGCGGTTCTTCGGATGAGAGGGTTTGCTTCTGAAGAAGAGTTCGACAAGGCTCGGGAGTGGTTGCGCCCGAGCCTTGACATATCTCTCGACGATCTGGAATTTGGAACCTCAGGAGAAAAAGCGCGAGGTTTGTGGAAAGGTCGCCTGAAACCGAAACGAATGGTCGTCTATGGAGATTATGACGTGGACGGGGTCTGTTCTACCGTGCTGGCCGTTGAACTCGGCCTCGGCGAATTCGGCGACGTGCGGTATTATATTCCCCATCGACATCGTCAGGGATACGGCGTTCACGAAGATGTGATCGATGCCGTAAAAAAAACCGGGTGTGATTTTCTTGTCGCGGTGGATTGCGGGACCCGGGATGTAAAGGCTCTCGAGACGGCTGTCGCCAGTGGCCTGAAGGTCCTGGTATTCGACCATCATGCGCCGGGCCCCGAACTTCCGGAGGGAGCGGTCGTGGTGAATCCCCATGTCGAAGGTTCTGAAAAGGGGCGGGATCTCTGCGCAACAGCGGTGCTCTGGGCCTGGGCCTGGAAGCAGGGAATCGCAGACAGGAAATGGCTTCTCTCGCGTCTTGATCTCGTTGCCCTGGCGACGGTGGCGGATTCAATGATTCTCTCACAGGCAAACCGTGTGCTGGTCCGGGAAGGACTTCGGGAAATCCGCAGCGGCAGGCGAGAAGGACTGGATGTCCTGATTCGGGAACTGGATGTCAACAAACGCCGCATTGATGAGGAAGATCTCGCCATGAAAGTCATACCCTGCCTGAACGCGGCGGGAAGACTCGGGCTCGCGGAACTCGCCGTCAAGGTCTTGCTCGGAGAAGGAAGTACGAGGCGAAACGTTCACGGGCTGATATCGCTGAACAAAAAGCGCCAGAAGATATCCCGGGCCCTTGTTGATGAAATTTCGACATCACTTCAAAAGGGGAACTTCGTTCTTCGCGGAGATAACTGGCCTGTCGGGGTCTTGAGCAGCGTTGCCAGCAGGCTGTGCAACGATTTTGACAAAGCCGTGGCGCTGGCCGCTCCCGCGGGGGATTCCATAAGGGGGACGCTCAGAGTGCCGCCGGGTGGAAACGCCCTTGAAGTGCTGGGATCTGTCGAGGACAAGCTTGGAGCCTGGGGCGGCCATGAAAGGGCTGCGGGGTTCACCGTGGAAGACAACCTGTGGGAAGAACTCTGCTCAAGTCTGGAAGACCAGCTGGGCAGGATCGTGTCCGTACGGGAACCCCTCAATGTTCTGGCCTGCAGTCCATTGGACCATACAGAGGGAAGCCTTGAGGAAATCGGGAGACTCGGGCCCTTCGGAAACGGCAATCCAAGGCCTCTTTTCTATGCACAGAAAGAGGAACCTGTTGAGTTTCTGCCCCTGGGCAAGGACGGAAGACATTACCGAATCCGGTCGAAAGCGGGAGATTTTTTGGCCTTTAACGCAGCGGGGGCGGAGGATGAGCTTTGCGGGGCAGTGGGATGGATCTACCGGCCACGTGTGAATTACTGGCGCGGTCGGACGAAGGTTGATATGCTTCTTGAAAACGTGGTGGTTCCGTAGGCGCTGCGGCGCCGGAAGGTGATGATCCAATGGATCGAAAGGGCAAGGTCTTTCGAGAAAGCGTAGGACTTCATGGAGGAGAGAAGGCAAAACATGGTGAGATGAAGTCTCTTCGTCTTTTGAGGGACAGTTTTGTAGGCCGCTTTCCGGAAGAACAGCGGACGATGGCGGTAAAAATGGCATGGCAGGAGTTCTGGGGGAAAACCGCGAAGTACCTTTCGCGGGAAGACCTCTCGCATTGCGGCGAGGCCGTGGTCTTCGCCACGAAAGCCCATGCGAACCAGAAACGTCTTACCGGTGAGCCTTATATCATTCACGCCATTCGAGTCGCCTCGATCCTCGCCGACATGGAACTTGACACCCAGACGCTTATCGCTGCATTGCTTCATGATGTTCTCGAGGATACGGAGATATCGGCCGAGGGCCTCGAAGAATCCTTCGGGGATGAAGTCCGCATTCTCGTGGACGGTGTTACGAAACTGGGAAAGCTGCCCTTCAAATCCTTTGAGGACTACCAGGCGGAAAACCTCAGGAAAATGTTTCTGGTCATGGCAAAAGACATCAGGGTGGTCCTGATAAAGCTCGCCGACAGGCTTCATAACATGCGCACCATTCACGCGCTCCGCAGGGAGAAGCAGACGCGGATAGCAAGGGAGACACTCGAGATTTACGCCCCGCTCGCTCACAGGCTGGGAATCTACCAGATCAAGCGGGAACTCGAGGATCTGGCCTTCAAGATAACCGATCCAGAAGCCTATTACGAAATCCGCCGCCGGGTCCGAAAGAAACTGCCGGAGCGGGAAGAAACGATCAAAAAAGCTATTGAGGTCCTTGAAAAGCGTCTTTCGGAAGAAGGGATAGAGGCATATATAACGGGGAGGGCGAAGCATTTTTTCAGCATCTACGAGAAGATGCGCAGAAAAAACGTTTCGCTGGAGGAACTTTTCGACCTCCTGGCCCTGCGTGTAACGGTGCAAAGCGTGGCCGACTGCTACACCGTGCTCGGGATCGTTCACACCATATGGAAGCCCCTGCCGGGGCAGTTCGACGATTACATAGCGAATCCGAAGAACAACATGTACCAGTCCCTTCACACCGCCGTCATGGGACCCAGCGCCGAGCCGCTGGAGATACAGATCAGGACCTGGGAAATGCACTGGATTGCCGAATACGGCATTGCCTCGCACTGGAGATACAAGGAAAAACGACAGAAACAGGACGAACTTGACCAAAAACTGGACTGGATCAGGCAGGTTCTTGAAGCGCAGGCGGACAGCAGCGAGCCTTCGGAATTTCTGGAGCACGTCAAGGCAGACGTTCTTTCATCGGAGGTTTTTGTTTTCACCCCGAAAGGTGATGTGGTTTCCCTGCCGAACGGGTCGACTCCAATCGATTTCGCGTATACGATTCATACAGAAATAGGGAACCACTTCGTTGGAGCCATGGTGAACAACCGCATCGTTCCCATCGACTACAGGATCCAGAACGGAGATATTGTCAAAGTCATGACATCTCCGCAGGGACGTCCTTCAAGAGACTGGCTCAAGATCGCCAAAAGCAGCCGTGCCCGAAGCAAGATCAGGGCTTACTTCAGGCAGAAAGAAAAGTCAGACAGGGAGGAAAAGACCGCCAAGGGGCGTGAACAGCTTGAAAGGGAACTCCAGCGGCGGCGCCCGGATCTTGATGTCGACCTGGTTAATTCAGGCCCCCTGTTGAACAAGGTCGCCAGAGATATGGGGTTCGCGAACGGTGAGGATTTGCTCGTGGCCATTGGAGCTGGTGACCTGAACGCCCAGGCTGCTGCGGCGAAGTTTCCCGAGACCAGGGAGGAGATTTCGCCTCATGAAGTGGTTGGGGAGACGATAAAGAAAGAGTCGGACACGGAAGTCACCGTGGAGGGGGCTCCAGGGGTCCTCGTCGCCATGGCGAACTGCTGCAAGCCCGTGCCGGGAGACGAAATTGTCGGTTTCGTGACAAAAAGCCGGGGGATAACCGTTCACAGGAAAGATTGCCCAAACATAGCTGATGTCTCAGAAGAGCGGTTTGTCGACGTCGAGTGGGGGACGAAGACCTCGGACCGCTATTCGAGCCGGCTTCGCCTTGAAGGAGTGGACAGACCAGGGCTATTCGCCGATGTGGCGCAGGGCATCAACACCACGGAAGGATCCATCGTCCAGATCAAGGCCTTTGTGGCAGGCGGCAACCGTGCGAGGATGAACATAGACCTCGAGGTGAAAGACCTCGAGCATCTTTATCGGGTGATAGCGAAACTGAACAGCATACAGGGTGTCATCGAAGTCCTTCGGGGGTGAAGGTTTTGCGGGCAGTCGTGCAGCGGGTCAGTCGGGCAGAAGTCAGGGTTGGAGGAAAGGCAACGGGGAAGATCAAGCATGGCCTTTGCGTTTTTCTTGGGGTTCACCGGGACGATGAGGCGGAAGCCATAGGGTGGATGGCGGAAAAACTTGTAAATTTGAGGATTTTCGAAGATGATTCGGGTAAGATGAATCGTTCCCTGCTCGATGTGGGGGGATCCCTCCTGGTAGTTTCCCAGTTCACATTGTACGGAGATTGCCGAAAAGGGCGGCGGCCCTCCTTCGTCGAGGCCGCCGAGCCGGGCAAGGCGAAGTCGTTTTACGAAAAGTTCATCGAAACGGCCCGGTCCTTGGGGGTCCGGACTCATGAAGGGGTATTTCAGGCCATGATGGACGTGGAACTGACGAATCAGGGACCGGTTACACTCGTTGTTGAAAGCAGGAGGGATTGACCTATGCGCATTCGGCGCTTTGCTCTCGGTGCGCTGTGGACCAACGGCTACCTCGTTGTGGATGACGACGGAAGGGGGGTCTTCGTTGACCCTGGCGGAGACCCGAAAGAGGTTATGGAATTCATGGAGCAGCAAGGCTTGAAGCTTGAATGGATCTTGCTTACCCACGGTCATGCGGACCATATCTGTGGTCTCGAAAAGCTGAGACCCCTGGCTCGCTGGGGAGTCGCCGTGCACAGCCTTGACGCGTTCATGCTGGGTTCCCCGGAGCAAAACCTGTCGGCTTTCATGCAGGACCGCTGCCTGAGTTTGCCACCGGAGAAAGAGCTTGAAGACGGGGACACGATACATGCGGGCGGGCTTGTCATTTCAGTGATACACACTCCCGGGCATACGCCCGGAAGCGTCTGTTTTCACGTCAGCGAAGAGGGTGAGGAAGCCTTGCTCTCTGGAGACACCCTTTTTGCCCAGAGCGTGGGAAGGACCGATCTGCCGGGCGGGGACCAGGGGAAATTGCTCGAGTCGCTTGAAAAAATAGATTCCTTTCCAGATGAACTGGTCGTGTTTCCCGGCCACGGGCCACAATCAACAATTGGAACAGAGCGGCGGAAAAATCCTTTCTGGCCTGGTGATGGGAAATGAAAATGTCCGTTGTTCCCGATTGTGACAGGCCGCGGGAACGGCTCTCGAAGCTGGGGCCCGGATCGCTGTCTCTGCAGGAATTGCTGGCCGTCCTTCTGAGGACGGGCGACAAGAACCGGAGCGTGCTCGAACTCGCAGGGGATTTGCTTGGCGAATTCGGAAGCCTTGAAAACCTGGCACGGGCATCTTTTTCGGAACTTTGCCGCCTCGGAGGACTCAAGGCGGCGAAAGCCGCCTCTGTTCTGGCCGCTTTGGAGCTGGCGAGACGAATCAATGCCGAGACACCGTCGGGCGGCGACGTCCCCGTTACCGTGACGGAAGGCCTGAAAGGACGCCTGCACTGGTGGAGCGTGATGCTCAAGGACGAGGAACGGGAATATATTATCGGCCTCTTTACGGCAAGGGACGGGCGGGTCATTACCGAGGAGCGCCTTTCTTGGGGCGGACTGGATGGCGCAAGCCTGGACATACGGTATCTCCTTCGGAAAGCCGTCAGGAACGATGCAGAAGGCCTTGCCATATTGCACAATCATCCCGACGGTCAACTCACGCCGAGCGTGGAGGATCGACTGCTCACAGATCATCTTCGGGGCAGGCTGGAGGCACTCGGGATCCGCTTTGACGGCCATTACATCGTTGCCGGTGGGAAAAGCAGCCCTGTTGTATAAGTGGTCAGGCAGATATCTTGTGAAAGTTGGTGACGACGGGTGTTCGGTTCAATTTCAGGAATGTTCGGAAAGGATGTAGGCATTGATCTTGGCACGGCGAATATCGTTGTATACCTCAAGGGGAAAGGTGTTGTCTACAATGAACCTTCCGTCATCGCCTGCAGGAAGACTTCCCGGAAGAGCTCCAAGGAAGTGATCGCCTTCGGTTACGAGGCGAAGGCGATGTTCGGGAAGACTCCGAAAGGTGTAGAAACGGTCAGACCTCTTCAAAACGGAGTCATCGCCGATTTTGACATGACTGGAGCGTTGATCCGTCATGTCATAGAAAAGACGACCGGCGGCGGGATAGGGGTTTTCAGTCATCCGCGGGTCATTGTGTGCGCCCCGGTTTACGTGACCGAGGTCGAACGGAGAGCTTTCATCGACGCCACCCTGGATGGCGGAGCCAGGGAAGCCTATGTCGTCGAAGAACCTGTGGCTGCCGCTCTGGGAGTAGGGCTTCCCATTCACGAACCCAGGGGGAGCATGATCCTCGATGTCGGAGGAGGAACGAGCGAGGTCGCCGTCCTGTCACTCGGGGGAGTAGTCGTGAGCAACTCACTGAGAGGTGCGGGAGACGAAATGGACGATGCCATCATAGGATTGATCAGGCAGAAATACACTCTTGTTATCGGATCGTCCACGGCGGAGGAGATCAAAAACGCCATAGGATCCGCGATCCCGATGGAAAAGGAGAAAATTCTCGAGGTCAGGGGCAGAAATCTCACCGACGGACTGCCGAAGTCGATCTGCATTTCCAGCGAGGAAGTCAGGGAAGCCATCAACCCGACGGTAACCCGGATCGTCGAAATGGTAAGAGAAACCCTAGAACAGACACCTCCGGAACTGGCCAGAGACATCGCGGACCAGGGGCTGGTCCTGACGGGTGGTGTCGCCCTTCTGGAAGGGTTTGACCTACGCCTGGCAGATGAACTCAATGCCCCTGTTGTCAAGGCGGAAAATCCTCTGCATTCAGTGGCAGAAGGCCTTGGGAAGCTTTTGAACGGGATAGATTCCATGAAAAAGGTGCTTGTGACCGTCGACCATGGAGTCCGATAAAAGGTTTTTCCGTGGTTTCAAAAACAGGACATCGGAGGTGACGGCCTGTTGAAACCGGAAGCGTCGAAAGCCTTGCACGGCGTAATCACGGTGGCCGTCGGACTCCTGCTGATAGCCTTTTTGTCAGGAAATCCGGCGGTGTATCGTGTTATGGACATAACGGAAGCCGTCCTTTCCTGGCCCGAGTTCCCCGCCGCTGCGACTCGAGCAGGTGTTCAACGGGTCGTTTCCTGGTTTGCAGACACCTCGAGATTGCAGGAGGAAATCGGGGAATTGCGAAAGGAAAACCTGCATCTCAGACAGATTGTCCAGCAATCCTTGCTGGATGTACCTTCTTCTGCTGAAGAGCCTAATGTGCTACCGGCGATGGTTACCCTCAGAAGGCCCGTGGACTGGTGGAAGGAAATCAAAATCGACAAGGGGAGCACCGACGAAGTAGAAGAAGGCATGGCTGTCCTGCAGAATGGATTCCTGGCGGGACGCGTATCAGGGGTCAGTGGCGGTTCATCGAGGGTGGAACTTTTGACATCTCCATCCCTCATGATCCCGGCCGTTGTGGAAAAGACAAGGGATCTCGGTGTCATTGCCGGCGATGGCGAAGGAGGGATCCGGCTTTTATATGTCCCCCTGGAAAATCTTCTTTCGCCGGGGATGCAGCTCAGTTCGACGTTGGTCAGCGAGCATCTGGCGCCGGGACTGCCGATCGGGGAAGTGGGCGAGCCTGTTGGAACAGTCGGAGGATACCGGGTTTATTCGGTGGTTCCTGGTGCCGAGTTTTCACGGCTTTACCGGGTACAGGTCTGCGTGCAAAAGGAAGGTTCACAGTGATAGCGGCTGCGCTTCTCTGGTATGTTCAGGATATCCTCCAGGTCTTGATGGAAGGATGGGGGTATGCACCGGACCTTTTTCTCTTTTACCTCCTCTTTCGATGTTCGAAAATGCCTGAGGACGAGACAATGTGGATATGGACGGCCTTTTTGGGGGGGCTCATCTGGGATTTTCGATGGTCCGGACTTTTCGGTCTGAATGCGGGAGCGTACGGCGGCATTTTTACCCTTGTCCTGGTGCTCTGGAAAAGGATACCCTTTACGGGACGCTCTCAATGGGTCCTTATGGGTTTTCTGGCCGGAGCCCACGGGGTGATTTCCCTTTCAAGAATCCTTTTTTTTGGTATCGCCTCGAAAGAGGTGGCTTTCGCCTTTATCGTTCAGCTGCTGACAGTGGTACCCGTCATCTTCATCCTAGGGTTTGTTTTCGCGTCCCATGGAGAGAAGAGAAATGTCGGCTAGCGGGGTATCAAAAGGGCAACGGCTTCTCATCCTTCGGTGGATTGTCCTTTTCTCCCTCTTTTTACTGGTATTCGGGCTGTACAGGTTTCAGGTAACCCAGGCGGACAAGTACATTCGTCTGGCATCGGAAAACCGGCTCAGATTCATTCGTCTCCCCGCTTCGAGGGGTGATATCCTTGATGCCAACGGGACACCTCTCGCGACGAATGTCAAAACCTTCAATTTGATGGGGTATCCCCTGGATCTCAGGCGAGAGGGCCGGATGGGGGATATCGTGGATTTTTTTGCGCGGCAGGGTATTCCCATAGAACGGGATGTCCTCCAGACCATCGTCGACAGGCAATACAATGTCCCTTATAATGCCGTGACGATCTTGCCGAATCTCACCATGGCACAGATCGCGACCATGGTCAGCGATCCGGAATTCCCGGAATATCTCTTTCCGTTGCCTGTTTCGCGGAGAGTGTATCCCTCGGGACCGCTGGTCTCCCATATCGTCGGGTATGTGGGTGAGGTGACGAAAGAAGGGCTGGAAAAGCTTCCCCCCGGCGCTTACAGGGGGGGTGACATCATCGGAAAGGGTGGTATAGAGCAGTTCTACGAGGAAAGGCTGCGCGGGTCGGCCGGCGAGGAATCCATCGAGGTCGATGCGAGCGGCAGGAGGGTTCAGGTCCTTGACCGGAAGGAACCGGTTTCGGGCCAGACAATCCAGTTGACCATCGATTTCGGGGCACAAAACCTGGCGGCGGACCTCTTGGGAGACAGACGGGGTGCGGTTTTTGCTATGGATGTACGTACCGGCGATGTCAAGGTTCTCTACAGCTCCCCAACCTTTGACATGAATCCCCTGGCATGGGGTGTTTCTTCCCGTGAGTGGAGTCGCCTCGTCAACGATGAGGACAGGCCGATGATGAACCGGGTCATCAACGGGACGTACCCTCCAGGGTCAACACACAAGGTGTTGACCCTTTATGCGGCGCTTTCAGAGGGGGTCATCACCGAGAGGACCACGTTCCGGTGCAATGGAGCCTTTCGTCTCGGCGACAGGGTTTTCAGGTGCTGGAAACGGACAGGGCATGGCACGGTGGATATTACCGAATCCCTGAAAGATTCCTGTGACGTGTACCTTTACCAGGCAGGCCTTAAGGCGGGTATCGACGCCCTTGTCCAATTGGGAAGGCGGTTTGGATTTGGAGCGCAGACGGGGATAGACCTCCCGGGGGAAGTCTCTGGCATCGTGGCGGGCAGGGAGTGGAAAAGGCGGAACATCGGCGAAAAGTGGTACCCTGGAGACACTGTAAACTATTCGATCGGGCAGGGATTTATCCTGGTGACTCCGATACAGACGGCCGTCATGTATGCGGCTCTTGCGAATGGCGGTACACTGGTACGACCGAGGCTCGTTCAAGAAAGACCGAAAGAGGAGCAACGCCTTGACCTGTCTGAAAAATACCTGAAAATCCTGAGAAAGGGCTTGCGGGAAGTCGTAAAAGGCGGCACCGGCAAACCGGCCGACGGCTTCGGCGTCGATATTTCGGGCAAGACCGGAACAGCCCAGAATCCGCACGGAGAGGACCATGCCTGGTTCGTGGGGTATGCGCCTGCGGAGGACCCGAAATATGTGGCTATCGTCCTTGTTGAAGGCGGAGGAAAGGGCAGTAGTACGGCAGGACCGCTTGTAGGCAGAATGCTGGCCTACCTGTGCCGCCGCTGAAACTGTCCGGGACGAAAGAAGACGAAAAGGTGATACACATGACTGACAAAGATCAACCCATTCTGAAAGGCGAGCGGGGATGCTTGCGACTTATCGTGCCTGAAGGCGTAGAGAACGGGAATATACCGGGTGTCATGAAAAAGGCTCTGGAAGATGCGGGGAAGCTGGTTGAGGGGGCGACGTTGATCCTGGATTTTCAGGGACGGGCCCTTTCCGGCGAACTTGTGATGGAGATCCTTGAAACCGTCCTCCTGCCGAGATCCGTCACGGTAAGGGAATGGCGCACCTTTGACGGCAAATCCCAGGAGATCCTGAAAAAGATGGGACTCAGGACGTTTGAAAAGGATCCCCAGGAAAGAAAGGGACCTGCGGGTTTTTTGAAGAACATTCCCTCGCCGGCTTTGATCCTGCACAGGTCGCTTCGCTCGGGCCAGCGGGTGGAGCATGACGGTGATATCATTATTATCGGAAATGTCAACGAAGGCGCGGAAGTTTATGGAACCGGATCGATTTGCATATGGGGACGTCTCTGCGGTCTCGCCCATGCCGGATGTTCCGGCGATGAATCCGTCGCCGTAGTGGCAGGGCATTTTATTGCCAATCAGGTAAGGATCGGTGAGAAAATCTGTTACCTTGATGTAAAAGCACCCTGGTGGGGGAAACCTGTTCGCATGGTGGTAAAAGGTGATGAAATTGTCGTTGATGAAGTCGCCTTTTGATGGAAGATGGACCACTTTTAAACAGAAGAAATGCCTGTCGGTTGAAAAAGACAGTTCCTGGACGGGGGGATCTTGATTGGATACGCGAATAATTGTTGTCACGTCGGGGAAAGGCGGTGTCGGGAAGACCACGGTCACGGCGAACCTTTCCGCCAGCATCGCCAAGGAAGGATATTCCGTAGTGGCCGTGGACGGCGATATCGGACTCCGGAACCTTGATGTCGTCATGGGACTTGAAAACCGCATTGTCTACAATCTGGTCGATGTGGTTGAAAACGGATGCCGTCTTCAGCAGGCGCTGGTGAGAGACAAGCGCGTCGAGAACCTTTACCTCCTTCCGGCGGCCCAGACACGGACGAAGGAATCCGTCTCGGCGGACCAGATGCGTTTCTTGTGCGATTCACTGAGGGGATCCTTCGATTTTGTCTTCGTTGACAGTCCCGCCGGTATCGAGTCGGGATTCAGGAATGCCGCCCTGTGTGCCGATGAAGCTCTGGTAGTCGCCACGCCGGAAGTGTCTTCCGTCAGGGACGCGGACAGGATTATAGGGTTGCTCGAAGCCGACGGCAAAGAGAACATCAACCTGATCGTCAACAGGTTCAGGCAAGGCATGGTCAGCAAGGGAAACATGCTTGACGTCACTGACGTAAGCGAGGTCCTTGCCGTGAAACTCATCGGAGTTATCCCGGAAGATGATTCCGTTGTCATATCCACAAACAGGGGGGAACCCCTCTCCATGAGTTTCCAGTCTCCAGCCGCCAAGGCCTTCAAGGATATTGCAGACCGTCTCCTCGGAAAGGATGTCCCCCTTTCGCTCCCACAGAATGAAGACGGCCGTGGCTTTTTCGCCGGCCTTCGTAAAATGTTCAGGCTATAGGTATCGGAAGGAGCATGACGATGGGTTTTCTTTCACGCTTTTTCAAGGTTGGGAATTCGAGGAAAGACGCAAAGGAGCGGCTCCAGGTCGTTCTGATCCATGACAGGGCCGACATCTCAGCGGGAATGATGGAATCCCTTCGGCGGGACATTATTTCCGTCATAAGCAATTACATGGATATCTCCGAAGAGGGGATTGAACTGCAGCTTGAAAAAGACCGGAGCTCCGTTGCTCTTGTGGCGAACATTCCCGTCCTCAGGGTGAAGCGGCCGAAGGGGGATGCCGCAGATGTAAAGGAAAAGGCACCGAAGGGAGACAGGAAAAAAAGGAGCTCAAACCGCAGGAAATGACGGAAATCAGGGAGCTTTTGGCAAGGGAAATTGGCCGGCTCAAGAATATGGATCTCATGATCGTCCTGCCGGCGGTTCTCCTTTTTTTTGTCGGGCTGGTGACTATTTTTAGTGCGACTGCCGGGAAAGGCGGCGTTTCGGGAACGCTTGTCTACCGTCAGGTCCTTTGGGGAATTGTAGCCCTGATCGTGTTCTTCGTCGTTTTCTGCATAGGGCACGAACGCTTTTTCAACTGGTCCGTCGTTTTATACGGGGCGGTTCTTCTTGTGCTTTTTCTCGTGTTTGCGATGGGGACGGTAACACGGGGGGCCCATAGCTGGATAAATGTTGGGCGCTTTCTCAATATCGGCGCGGTGAACCTTCAGCCCTCCGAGGGAGGGAAAGTTGCACTGGCCCTGATTCTTTCAACCTGGCTGTACCGTTATCCACCCGTCGAGATGCGAAGGTTTTTGGGAAGCCTGGCATTGGCGGCAGCCGGCGGGGGACTTGTCCTTCTTCAGCCCGATCTCGGAACAGCCATCGTGTACGGCGCGATAACCATCGCGGCGCTTTTTGCCGCCGGAACCCCGAGGAAATACCTCATCGGCACGGCTCTCTGCGGCCTTTTTGCCCTCCCTTTGGGGTGGACACTGCTCAAGGAATACCAGAAACTCCGACTTTTGGTTTTCCTGAATCCGTATCTGGACCCCCTTGGAGCCGGGTACAACGTGATACAGTCGCGAATCGCCGTCGGAGCCGGCGGGCTTTTAGGCAAGGGTTTTCTCCAGGGGACACAGAGCAAGCTGCGTTTTCTCCCGGAGCCTCATACCGATTTTGTTTTCAGCGTTTTTGCAGAGGAGTTCGGCTTCATCGGCGCCGTCATCGTGATTGCTCTCTTCGGCCTGTTGCTCTGGAGGCTCATAAGCACGGGGATACGATCGAAAGATGTTCGGGCGAAGATCCTTGTAGCAGGCATCACAGGCTGGTTCTGGTTCCAGATTGTCGAATGTATCGCAATGAGCATGGGCCTTGCGCCCGTCACCGGTCTGCCGCTGCCCTTTATTTCCTACGGAGGAAGCGCCCTGGTGTCCGTTTCTGCAGCGCTGGGGCTTGTGCAGAGTATTTTTGCCTCGACACGGAAACAATACCGCTGAATGGAACCACGGAGGTTCTTTTATGGAGTTTGCCGAACGCTTTGATCCGATGCGGCCACTTTTGAGTCGTGTCAAGAAACCTTTTCGATATATCGGGTGCGACTGGAAAGGCTCGGCGGAGGGCCTGGAAGACAAAAAGACGACCCTTTGCCTGGCCTTTCCCGACACCTATGAAGTGGGAATGAGCTACCTGGGGTTCCAGATCCTCCATTCCCTGGCTCACAGGATTCCCGAAACGGGGGTGGACAGATGTTACTGCCCATGGCCAGACATGGAGGCGGAACTGAAGAATGCCTCCATGCCGCTTTGTGCGCTCGACTCGGGGAAACCCCTGAGCCGGTTCAATCTCATCGGTTTCACCCTCCAGTATGAACTGACGGTGACGAACCTCCTTACGATGCTTGATCTTGGCGGCATCCCCATCAGAAGCGAAAACAGACGCCCAGGCAGCCCGATTATCGCCGCTGGCGGCCCGGGGGCCCTGACACCCGAACCGCTAGCTCCTTTTATCGATGTTTTCTGCCTCGGCGACGGGGAAATCCTCCTGCCGGAACTGCTTGAGGTTTGCCGTTCGTGCGGTAACGACCGTATTGCAGTATTGGACGAATTGTCGCGTCGCGAGGGTTTTTACATCCCTGTATCCGGCGCGGGAAAAAAGGAAGGAACCGTTCCCGTGGGACCTTTTCGGAAACAGGTCGTCAAAGACCTCGACGAGGCCTTTGTCCCGGACACGATGGTTGTTCCGGCTTCGGGCATCGTCCACGACAGGGCGGCTGTGGAACTTTTCAGAGGATGCACCCGGGGGTGCCGGTTCTGTCAGGCGGGCATGATGTATCGACCCCTGAGGGAACGTTCTCCGGGAAAGGTTGCCGATGCTGCCAGAAGACTAGTGGACAACACGGGTTGGGAGGAACTTGGCCTGATTTCCCTCGCTTCTTGCGATTACTCCGGCCTCGAGGAAGTAATCGCGGAGCTTGGACCTTTTCTCGAAGAGAGGAGGGTAAACCTGAGTCTTCCGAGCCTGAGGATGGACGGTTTCTCCGTGGGGCTTGCAAAGCGGCTCAGGACCATGGGTCGTGGAGGCCTGACCTTTGCTCCCGAAGCGGGAACGCAGAGATTACGGAACGTGATCAACAAGGGAGTTGCCGATGAAGACATCGAAAGGACATTTGATGAGGTCTTCCGGCAGGGGTGGGAGAGGATAAAGCTATATTTCATGATGGGCCTTCCGACGGAACGCGAGGAGGATCTCAAGGGCATTATCGGAACGGGACGTCTGGCAAAACAAATCGCGAAGAGGTACGGAAAGAGGGCAAAGGTGTCACTCTCCGTGGCGGGTTTCGTCCCCAAGCCGCACACGCCCTTTCAGTGGGAGCCCCAGGATACGAGGCGCGAATTGTACCAAAAAGGCACATCCTTGAAGCGGGAAGCGAAAGGCAACGGATTCAGGCTGAACTATCATGACCCGGACCAGTCCTTTCTGGAGGCGGCCATAGCCCTTGGCGGAAGGGAAGTATCGAAAGCCATTGAAATGGCATGGAGAAAGGGGGCCCGCTTTGACGGCTGGACGGAATGTTTCGATATCGGCGTCTGGGAGTCTGCTTTTGAAGAATGCGGACTCGATCCCAAAAACTGGGTCAGCCGGCCCCGATTTCCGGAAGCAGTTCTTCCGTGGGACCACATCGACGTGGGTGTCTCAAAAGAATTCCTCCTTCGGGAACGGGAACTTGCCCGGGTAGAAGCCTTGACTGGCGACTGCAGGTGGGGGGAATGTCATGCCTGCGGCTGGCAGGACAGGGGATGCGCCCTTTCGGGGAGGCCTGAAGGATGATCCGTTGCAGGTTTTTTTACGCCAAGCGTGGGCGCCTTTGCTACGTTCCTCACGTGGAGATGCCACCTCTTTTGTGCAGGGTGTTCCGGAGAGCCGGCCTTCGCATATCCCGGACGGAATCCTTTGTCCCGAAGGACAGGATCAGCCTAGGGCCTCCGCTTCCGATGGGAGTTGCCGGGCTGGCCGAGCCGGCGGAAATATGGCTTGACGAAAAAAAGATCCCCTGTTGTAAAGGTCTCGATGCCTTTTCACAGGAAGGCTTGTCCTTCATCAGCCTGAAGGCCCTTTCCGAAGGGCCGAGCCTCAGCAAGCTGTGCAGGGATGGAAGATACAGAGTGTACCCGCAGGATGAAAACCTTCTGGATCGTGTTGACCGGCTTTTTCAGGATGGGTGGAAACCGGCGCGCTCCACAAGGCTGGCCAGGGTGGAAAAAACATTTGTTGATCTTGTCATCGGGGACGCGAATCAGGTCGGACCCGGGGCCGTCGTTACATCCATGAAGGCCGAAGGGCTTGTGTCAGGGTGGGAGGATCTTTTTGTCGTCCGGACGTCGGTGGGCATCTGGGACGGCACGAGGCTCACTTCGGCCCTTGAGGCAGGTGAAGCGTCATAGAGGGGCATGTCCGGGACAGAAAGATCATTGCGAACTGTGTGGACCCCGAAGAGATACGTGTGGCCGTCGTTGAAGACGGCAAGCTGGCGGAAGTCTTCGTCGAACGGATGTGGGAGCACCAGCGAGCCGGAGATATTTACAAGGCGCGTGTTGACAGCGTTCTCCCCGGAATGAACGCTGCCTTTGTCGATCTCGGGGAAGGGCGGAATGCCTTTTTGTATCTGGCGGACGCGAAAGGGATGACCGTTCGTCAGAACCAGGAGATCCTCGTCCAGGTTTCCAAGACGGCCAGGAAAGGGAAAGGGGCGAGAGTGACGCCTCGTCTTTCACTTCCGGGCAGATACCTTGTGCTTGTGCCTGGCGGCAGGGAAATCGGCGTTTCCCGTAAACTGGGGGATGAGGAAAGGGACCGGCTCAGGGCTCTGACAAAAAAAATCCGTCCCGGGGGGATGGGGCTTATTGTCCGTACGGCCGCGGAATGGCTTGAGACGGATGTCCTTCAGCAAGACCTTGAGGACCTGTTGAAACTCTGGGAACAGATTGAGCACGAAGCGGATGTGCAGAGGGCTCCGTGCCTCCTCTACCAGGATATGGGGCTTCTTGGGCGAGTGCTCCGGGACGAAATGAACGAAACCGTTTCCGAAATCATCACAGACGGAAAAGAAGAATATCTCCAGGCTAAAGCTTTCATCGAAAGATTCTGCACTGCCGGGGACAAACCCATTATTTCGCTACACCAGGGGAATATCCCCCTTTTCGAGCTATATGGCCTGGAGCAGGAACTTGAAACAGCCCTTGAGAGAAAGGTGTGGCTCAAGTCAGGAGCGTATCTCGTGATCGATCAGACCGAGGCCTTGACGGTCATTGATGTCAATACGGGCAAGTTTACGGGAAAGGTGGATCTCAGGGAGACGGTCCTTTCCACGAATCTGGAGTCCGCCGACGAGATTGCGAGACAAATGCGCCTCCGGGCCTTAGGGGGGATCGTGGTCATTGATTTTATCGATATGGAAAACCCAGACGACCAGAAACTGCTTCTTGAACGGCTCCAGCAGGTTTTCAGAAACGACCGGTGCAAGGCCAGGGTCTTCGGTCTGACCCAGCTGGGGCTGGTGGAGCTGACGAGAAAAAGGGCCAGATCGGACATCCGGGCGACCTTCACCAGAGGATGCCCCTTTTGCGGTGGTACGGGCGTGGTTGCGAAGGAGGAGAGCCTTGCCTTGGCCGTCAAGAGATTCGTCAGGAAAGTGGCCCTGTCAAGCCGCCCGGAAGCGATTCTTCTGGAAGCCCATCCCTCCATTTCCCGGTTCATTGTCGACAACCTCCTGGCGCAATGGGAGGAAGAAACGGGCGTCAGGCTGTTTCTGAGGGACATGCCCGAATTCCCCTGGAACAAGTACCGCATAGAGGCACAGGGGACGCTGGACCAGGTCCTCCACCGCATTAGACTGCTGGAAACAAGGGAGGCAGGGTGCGTTGTACATAGGACGGATCCTGCTTAAGGGTTTCAAAAGCTTCGGGGGGGCTCACGAACTGTTGCTTCCTCCCGGCATGACGGCCATCGTCGGACCCAACGGGAGCGGAAAAAGCAACATTCTGGACGCACTCCGCTGGGCCCTGGGTGAAACAAATCCCAGCCGTTTGCGGATCCTCCGCCAGAATGATCTCCTCTTTCAGGGAAGCCCGAGCCTGCCGCCGTCATCAGCAACGGAAGTCATGATCCAGTTGCGATCCGGGTCCGAAGTATGCTCCATCAAGAGAAAATGGATTCAGGACGAAGGGAGCAACCTCTTCGTGGACGGTGAACGAGTCAGATTGCAGGATCTCGAGGCGGTCAAGCGGGACTGGAAGCTCGAAAGCGACAGGTTTGCCTTCATCGGCCAGGGGGAGATTTCAGAAGTTATCCAGCAGCGACCGGCCCAACGGCGTGTACACCTCGAAACTCTTTTTGGAATCGATCTTTACCGGAAACGGCGTGAAGATGCAGCCAGGAGGCTTGAAGACGCCTCGGGGGAACTGGTGCGGCTCGAAACGCTCAAGGCGGAGCTGCAAAACAGGAGAAACGCCATTGCGCCCATGGTTATCCAGGCCCAAAAGGCGAAGGATATTTCAGAAAAGCTCGAAAAGGCCTATGCCGAACTGTACAGGATCAAAAGGGCAAGGGCGGAAAACATCATAGAAGCCGCTGAAAAGCAAATCGAAGACTTCGGGGAGGAATTTCGCATCTGCCGGTACTGGGAGCGAGGCTGGACCCGGCGGATGAAAGCTCTTGAAACCGCCGTACCTGTTCTGGAGCGTCGTCTTGAAGAACTGGGCGGTGATATGGAATCAATGGCGGAAAAGCTTTCCGAACTGAAACGGGAGATGTTTACTTCGGGAACGGTGCTCAAAGACGGCCGGGTGCAACGCAGCCGTCTGGGAACGGAACTTGACGAACGACGGAAGGTCCTCAAAAAACGGGGCCAGGAACTGGAAGATACGGAAAAAGCCTTGCAGGAGGCCCAAAAAGAGGAAAGATACTGCAGGGAGGAAAAAGAGCGCATCGAGTCGGAGGAAGAGGCGAGAAAAGAGGAAATAATCAGGACACAAAAAGAAGCGGCGAAGCTCGAGGAGGAAAAATCACAGACGGAATCCGCTTTGGGAAGGATTCGCGCCGAGCTGGCCAAGACAGGCTCCTACTACCGCGAGGTACGGGAAGGCCTGATAGAAAACAGGACGGAAACGGTGTCCAGCCGTGAAAGGCTGGATCAGGAAAGAAAAAGGCATGAAAGGTGGAAGAACCTCCTTTTGGAAACACTTGGCCGTTATAACGACGCTTATGCGGCATGCCAGAAGAATGCTGCCGAGCTTCAGGCCCTGAGACGGGACATCCTGAAGATGGAAACGGCACTGGAGGAGTTGCAGGACAAGCTTCAGACCAGGACCTATCCGGGTCAGGTACGGCATCTTCTGGCAGCGAAGCGGCTTGGGAGACTCAAGGTCGAAATGACTCCTGTGGCAGACGCCATCGATTGTCCCGCATACCTTTCGAGTGCTATGGAGGCCTTTCTGGGTGGAAGGCAATACTGGATGCTCGTGGAAGATCTCGAGGCTGCAGGACTTTGCATAGAAAGCCTCAAAAATGCGGGAGCGGGAAGAGGGACCTTTCTTCCGCTTGAACAGGCCAGGCCCAGAAAGCCCTTGAGGGAATTCGATTCAAAGAGCACGAAGGTCGTGGGATGGGCCGCTGATCTTCTCATTCTCGAAAAAAAATGGGAAAGCGCACTATTGCACATACTGGGGGACCTGCTCGTCGTCGAAGACTACGAAACGGCACAAAAGACGGCGCGCTCTGGTGCGCGATTTCCGATTGTCACTCTCGAAGGGGACGTGATCAACCCTTCCGGGACGGTTGCAGGCGGCGGTAAACGGAAAGAAGCCGGCGCTCTCGGGATTAGAAGACAAATTGCCCAACTGCGAACGGCACTGGCGGAGGCTCACAGCAAGAGGACTGAACTGCTGGAATCGGGCGAAAGACTACAAGCTGAAGAACATCGTGCCGCCGGGGAACGTGTAGAACTCGAGGCCATGAAAAGACAAGCAGCGGAAAAGATTCAGGAACTGGAAAATGACCTGGCCAGATACGGGAGGGAGAAGCAAAGACTTGAAGGAGAACTCGGGAGAACGGGCAAAAACCTGGCAAAGCTGGGACACAATTTCTGGGAGCACCGCCTCAGGATCGAAAATATAGAAAAATCCCTCCACGCCCTTTCCATGCCCCACTCGATGCAGGAAACGACTACAAGAGAACAGGTGCATTCGCGCCTCGACGTTGCACGGGAACGAACCAGGGCAGCCCGGGAAATACATCTCCGCGTTCGTTCGGAACGGGACAGGATGAGAAAAGAAGTCCAGGCGGCGGAAAGAAACCTTGAGGAACTGGACCGCAGGATGACCGACGCATCACAGAGGCTGGAAAAACTCGGTGCTGAGTTTCTCCAGGCCAGGCGAATCGGCAAAGACCTCGCCGAAAAGCGTCGCGTGCTTCGAGAGGAAACAAGACGCCTTCAGACCTTCGAAGAACAGGCGCGCAGGCGTCGTGATGCAGCCGCCGAACGTTTGAGATCCGTCAGCGAAAGCTTGTCACTGGCGCGACAGAAGAAATCTTCCGCCGAAGCGGAACTTGCGGAAACACGGGAAATGTGGGAGGAGCGCTATCCCTATTTCGGGAGTGGGTCCGTAGACCCGTCCCGGTTCGAATCGACCCGCAGACGGGCCAGGGAGCTGGAGACCTCTCTGAGGGCGCTTGGCGATGTCGAGCTCGGCGTTCTCTCAGAGGATACGTCACTCAAGGACCGTTTGCAGTTTCTCTCTCAGCAGCTCGAAGATGTCCGCCAGGGCATAAAAGAACTGAAAAGCTTTATTTCGCAGACGGACGAGCAGGCGGGAAAGCTTTTTTCCGAATCCCTGAAGCAGATAGAGAAAAACTTCTGCTTTCTTTTCCAGAGGCTTTTCGGGGGAGGGGAAGCCCAGTTGCGGCTCTCCGACGGCGAGGATGTCTGGAGCGCCGGTGTCGAGGTCTATGCCAGACCTCCGGGCAAGCGACCCCAGCACCTCGGACAGCTGTCGGGGGGCGAACAGTCTCTTGCGGCCATATCCCTCCTTTTCGCTTCCATGGAAGTGGCAAATCTTCCGCTTGGCATCCTTGACGAGGTTGATGCGGCTCTTGATGAAGTGAACCTGAGAAGATTTTCGGAACTCGCCAGGGAATATTCGAGCCGCATGCAGCTTGTCTGCATGACCCACAGGAGGGTGACCATGGAGCGTTCCGATGTGATGTACGGAGTGACCCTCTCCGAGCCCGGATTGTCGCAACTCGTGAGCGTGAAACTGGAGGACTGGGATTGATGGAGACCACTAAAGACGCCGTCCTGTATGGTGAAATCATGCTCCGTCAGCCAGTTGGAGGCCCGAGAGTCAGTGTGGACACGATTTTGTTGGCGGCCTATGCGGGAATAAGAAAATCAGAAAGAGCCCTTGAGCTCGGTTCGGCGCATGGTGCTGTAAGCCTCCTGCTTGCAAAAAGATATCCAGCCGCAGGGGCCATCGAAGGACTTGAAATGCAGGAGGAGCTCGTACACCTGGCGAGGGTGAATGCGGCTGAAAACGGTTTCTCGGGGATGCCTGCTTTCAAGGTGGGTGATCTCAGGAAAATACGGGAAATTTATCCGCCCCAGTCTTTTCAGGTCCTGGTGATGAACCCTCCTTACTGCGAGCAAGGAAACAGTCGTCTCAGCCCCGATCCAAGAGAAGCAGCCGCCAGGTGCGGGATGCACTGTACCCTGAAGGATGTTGCCATGGCGGCGAAATATGTTCTGGCGAACAAGGGGCGGTTTTACCTCGTCATGCGGGCGGCGCGCCTGGCGGAAACCTGTACGGTGCTTTCAGAAGCCGGCCTCCAACCGAAACTGGCGCGTCCCGTCTACCCGAAACCCGGTCGGGACGCCTCGGTGTTCCTGATGAAAGCCGTCAGGGCCGGAGGGGTCGGGATGGTAATGGAGCCTCCGCTTTTCGTGGAAGACGAAAAGAGCGATTTTACAGAAGATCTTCTGAAAGCCTACCGGATAGGTGAATCACTGTGCCGCTGGTAATTGTGCCGACTCCCATAGGAAACCTGGAAGATATCACATTGAGAGCGCTCAGGGTCCTGAACGAAGCGGATGTCATCGCATGTGAGGACACCAGAAGGACTTTGCGGCTTTTAAACAGATACAGTATCAGGAAACCCCTTTTGTCCTTTCACGAACACAATGAACGGAAAAGGACGGAAGAACTGCTCCGGCGGCTCGAAGCGGGGGATCTTGTGGCCCTGGTTTCCGATGCCGGAACGCCCGCCGTTTCGGATCCGGGAGCGATGCTTCTCAGGGCCTGCACAAAGGGTGGCGTGGCCGTTGACGTCCTGCCGGGTCCGACGGCTTTCGTGCCTGCCCTTGTCCTTTCCGGTTTTACGCTGGACACTTTCAGTTTTCATGGATTTTTACCGAGGAAAGGGCGGGCTCGTCGTGAGGCGTTGCGCCTTCTGGAGGAAGCCTCCGGGACCGTCGTGCTTTACGTGTCACCCCACAGGCTGGGCCGGGACCTCGAGGATCTGGCCGAGGCCCTGGGTGACCGCGAGGCGATGTTGGCCAGGGAATTGACGAAACTGCATCAGGAAACGATCCGCGGGAAGCTGCCGGAACTTTCTGAAGAGATGGAGCGGAATCCCCGAAAAGGGGAATTCGTCCTCGTCATTGCAACGGCTCCCGCCGAAATCAATCCCGCTGAAAAAGGGCAATGGCAACAGGAGGCGCAGGTCCTTCGGGAACGGGGGCTTCCTGTGAGCGAGGTTGTCAAGGTCGTGAAGGAAAGGTATGGTATACCGAAAAACGCCATAAAAAAATGGTTGCTGGGGTCGAAAGACCCTGAGGAGGGAGAAACAAATGCCTGAAGACAAGACCTTTTACATCACCACTCCGATTTATTACGTGAACGACGTGCCTCACATCGGGCATGCCTATACGACCATTGCGGCCGACGCCATGGCACGTTACAAGAGAATGCGGGGATACGACGTCATGTTCGTGACCGGTACCGACGAGCATGGCCAGAAGATCCAGCAGGCCGCGTCCGCAAGGGGGCTTTCGGCCCAGGAACTCGTCGATTCCGTGGTCGTAAACTTCAGGGAGCTTTGGGACCGGCTCCTGATTTCCAACACAGATTTTATCCGCACAACGGAAAAACGCCACAAACGGGTGGTGCAATGGATATTCAGCCGTCTCAGGGAACAGGGGGATATTTATAAAGGATCTTACGAAGGCTGGTATTGTGTCCCTTGCGAGACATATTTTACTGAAAACCAGGCGGCCCCGGGCATGACGTGCCCCGACTGCGGCAGACCGCTTGAGAAAATGACCGAGGAAAGCTATTTTTTCAGGATGTCACGGTATCAGAAGCGGTTGCTCGAGTACTATGAAAAGACCCCCGACGCCATCATGCCAAAGAGCCGCTACAATGAGGTCCTGAGTTTTATCAGAAGCGGCCTCAGGGACCAGTCCATTTCGAGGACCAGCGTTTCCTGGGGTGTCCCCGTTCCCGGTGACGAAAAGCACGTCATATATGTTTGGTTCGACGCCCTGATCAATTACCTGACGGCCTGCGGTTTTCCCGATGACGAGGCGAAGATGGGGACATACTGGCCTGTGGTGAACCACACTATCGCAAAAGACATCATCCGCTTCCACTGCATCGTGTGGCCTGCCATGCTGCTGGGCCTCGGCCTCGAGCCGCCGCGGCGGGTCTTCTCCCATGGCTGGTGGACCGTTGAGGGACAAAAAATGTCCAAGTCCAAGGGGAACGTGGTCGATCCCTTTGAAATGGCTGACATTTACGGCGTAGACGCCTTCAGGTATTTCCTTCTGCGTGAAATTCCCTTCGGCGCCGACGGGGATTTTTCCGAGACGGGGCTCGTCCAGCGGATCAATTCCGATCTGGCCAACGACCTGGGGAACCTGCTCAACAGGACACTCCAGATGATCAACAATTTCGCCGGCGGCAAAATCCCGGAGCCCGGAAAACTTCATGACCATGACAGGAACCTGAAGGACCTGGCGGCAAGGACCCTGACGGAGTACACAGCGGCCATGGATGTCTTTGCCTTCGACGAAGCCCTGAAATCAGCCTGGACACTGGTTCGAAGGGGGAACAAGTACATCGACGAAACCATGCCCTGGAAACTCGGCCGGGAAGAAAATACGGAACGCCTTGGCACCGTGCTCTATACCTTGGAGGAAGTCCTGCGCCTTTCAGCATTTCTGGTGGCGCCGGTGATGCCCGAAACGGCGAATCGGATCCGGGCGCAGCTGGGCATTGAGGGTGATGCCGGGGCAAGCTGTCTTGACGACTACGCCTGGGGCGAAAGGACTCCCGGAAGCGATATCGGGCAAAAGGAGGTCCTCTACCCGAGAATCGACATGAAAAAGTGGGAATCGGAGAAGGCGGAACGAGACGCGAAGAAGGGGCTCGAACCCGATCCGGGCGAACACGAGAAAGAGATCTCCATCGAAGATTTCAAAAAAGTCGAGCTCCGAGTGGGGAAGGTGGTCTCTGCCGAAGCCGTTCCGAAGGCGGACAAGCTCTACAAGATCCATCTTGACCTGGGTTACGAGCGCCGCACCATCGTTTCGGGAATCCGGGAGGAATATGCCCCAGAAGATCTCGAAGGGAAGAGGATTATTGTCATCTGCAACCTGAAACCGGCCACCATCAGAGGTGTCGAAAGCAAGGGAATGCTTCTGGCCGCGGAAACACCCGGCGGCGACGGCCTGGCTCTGCTCACGGTGGACAGGGACATTCCTCTCGGCGCCCGGGTGCGGTGACGGCCGGGCTGAAAGGGGACGCCATGAGTACTCTTCGCCTTATTGACACCCATTGCCATCTTGCCATGCCTCCCCTGGCGGAGGATGTCGAGGGAGTCATCGCGAGAGCCCGGAAGTCCGGGCTCTCGCGCATGCTGGTGGTTGCTTCCGACGAAAAAAGCAGCCACGAAGTGGTAAAACTTGCAAAGGACCACGCCGCAAACGGCCTTTCGGCGGCTGTGGGGATTCACCCCCATGATGCCGAAAGCGCCCCGTCGGGCCTGCCGCGCAGCATCCGGGAACTTGCAGCGAACGACTCCGTGGTCGCCATCGGGGAAACGGGGCTCGATTATTATTACGACCACTCGCCCCGGGAATTGCAGCGTTCGCTTTTTTGCGAGCATATCGCTCTGGCGAAAGAGGTCGGACGGCCTCTCGTGGTTCATGTACGGGACGCCTTTGATGATGTTTTCAGAATTCTGGAAGAGGAAGACGGCTCCTCCTGTGGCGGAGTGATTCACTGTTTCTGCGGTACGGAAAAAGATGCCCGGAAAGCGATTGATATGGGCTTTTACATCTCCTTTTCCGGCCTCATCACATTCCCGAGCGCCAGGGAACTGAGAAAGACGGCGGCGCTGATTCCCAAGGATGTGATCCTTTGTGAGACGGATGCGCCTTTTCTGGCACCCCAGCCGATGAGGGGAAAGACGAACGAACCAGCGTACGTTCGTTACGTTTACGAAGAAATCGCCAGGGCAAGGGGTGTCGACCTGGAGAAATTTGTCCCGACAGTGGGAAAAAACGCGACAAGGCTTTTCTGGTGGAAAGAATGAGCAGTCAACGACATTTCAGGATTGAAGCCTCATGTGAAAAGACAGGCGCCCGTGCGGGTGTTCTCGAGACATCCCACGGGGCGGTGAAAACCCCTGTATTTATGCCTGTTGGGACCAGGGCGACGGTCAAGGCCATGGCTCCCTTCGAACTCAAGGCCATCGGAGCGCAGGTCATATTGTCCAACACCTATCATCTTTACCTTCGCCCCGGTCCTGAATTAATCGCCGAAGCGGGAGGGCTGCACCGCTTCATGGGCTGGGACAGGCCCATCCTGACCGACAGCGGAGGGTTCCAGGTCTTTTCGCTTTCCGATCTCAGAGAAGTGACCGATGAGGGGGTGCATTTCCAGTCCCATCTCGATGGGAGCAAACATTTCTTGACTCCGGAACTGGCCGTCAGGATTCAGGAACAACTTGAGGGCGATATCGCCATGTGTTTCGATGAATGTGTCCGTTATCCGTGCAGCGAAAAAGAATCCGCACAGGCCGTGGACAGGACCCTGGAGTGGGCGGCGAGGTGCAGCCGCGCCCGTGAGCGGGAAGACCAGCTCCTTTTCGGAATCGTCCAGGGATCGGTCTTCGCCTCTCACAGGCGCCGTTGCGCAGAAGCCCTTTCGGATATGGATTTTCCGGGATACGGCATCGGCGGACTCTCGGTGGGGGAACCTCACGAGAACATGTACGAAATGCTTGATGAGCTGGACGATGTTCTCCCCGACGGGAAACCACGCTACCTCATGGGTGTGGGATACCCTCCCAACCTTGTCGAGGGCGTTGCACGAGGGGTCGACATGTTCGACTGCGTGCTGCCTACAAGACTTGGCCGGAACGGTACGGTTTTTACCTGGGCGGGGCGGATGAATATAAAAAACAGCATCTATGAACGGGATTTTTCGCCAATCGACCCAGAATGCACATGTTATGCCTGCAGAACTGCCTCCAGGGCTTATATCAGGCACTTATACCGGTCGGGCGAGATCCTGGCTTCTCGTCTGTGTACCTGGCATAACCTTCACTTTTTGCAGAAGCTGATGGAACGAATGAGAGAAGCCATATTCGAAGGCACTTTCGAAAGCCTGCGCAGAGGGTTTCATGAAAATTTCAGGGATGGTGAAGGTTTCCGGTGAACACCAGGATCGTACCTGTCGACAAATGGAATCCTGACGAAAAGATCCTTGAATATGCCGCAGGGATCCTGAGGGATGGTGGGCTCGTGGCGTTTCCCACGGAGACGGTCTATGGCCTCGGTGCCAATGCCCTCGACGGCAGGGCGGTCTCGGGTATCTTCTCCGCCAAAAGGCGCCCTGGGGACAACCCTCTTATCGTTCATGTCTGGTCGAAACATCAGGCTTTCGAGATTGCGGAGGTCGAAACAGATGCGGAGCTCCTTATGGAAAGGTTCTGGCCGGGCCCTCTCACCCTGGTTCTGCCAGCGAAGAATATCGTTCCGAAAGAAGTAACGGCGGGGCTGGATACAGTGGCGGTCAGAATGCCCGACCACCCCGTCGCCTTGGGACTGCTGGAGCGTGCGGGCCTTCCAGTCGCCGCCCCGAGTGCGAACCGGAGCGGAAGGCCGAGCCCGACGTCGGCGCAGGCCGTGTATGATGATCTGGCAGGCGAGATTCCCCTGATTCTTGATGCCGGC
>JBKHBH010000081.1:0-9935 GCA_046542505.1 Thermovirgaceae bacterium
TAAGGAACCTCTGAACAAAGCCACATGAAAGCAGCAACAGCAAGAACAGTGAAGCAATTTTGTTTGAAGTATCTGTTTTCAGGGCGCTTGTTCGTTGGTTTCCGTGCTATCAGGCCTTTTCGGCCCTGGATCTTCCGTTTCCCCGGCTTCTTTGCCGGTCTTTGGAGACACTACACCCCTGAGGGGTGTTCAAGTAGCCTCTTTTTCACCATAAAGAGGTTCGCAAGGGCAAAGCTGACATACAAGTAGTTCGTGTTCTTGGCCAGGCCCTTGTACCGCACCTTGACGAAACCGAATATGTTCTTGACGATGCCGAAGACATGTTCCACCCTCACCCGGGTCCGGGAGAGTTCCCGGTTGCGGAGTTTATCCTCCTCGGTGAGCTTTCTGCCCCTCACGCCACGACGGTGGATCTTCTGTTCGGCATGGGGAGCCTTTTGGGCGATATCCTTGCCCTTTCCGAAATAGGCGGAGTCTCCCCAGACGGCCTGTTCCCTGCCATGAAGCAGATCGCCGATGCAGTGCGAATCGTGGACGTTGGCCGGTGTGGTCACCAGGCTGTGGACCGTTCCCGTTTGGGCATCGACGCCGATATGGGCCTTCATGCCGAAGTACCACTGGTTGCCCTTTTTTGTCTGGTGCATCTCAGGGTCCCGGGTCTTGGTGTTGTTTTTGGTCGACGATGGGGCGGAGATGATGGTGGCATCCATGATGGTCCCTTCGGACATCCGCAGCCCCTTGGCCTGAAGGTTCAGGGAGACGGATTCGAACAGCTTCTGTCCCAGGTCGTGGGCTTCGAGGAGGTGTCGGAACTTGCAGATCGTCGTCTCGTCAGGCACAGGTTCGTTCCCCAGGTCGATGCCGGCGAATCGGCGCATGGATTCCATATCGTAGAGGGCTTCTTCTGCGGCGGGATCGCTCAGGTTGAACCATTGCTGGAGGAAGTGGATGCGGAGCATCCGCTCGATGCCGACGGGCGGGCGCCCCTTTGTGCCCTTGGGATAGAAGGGCTCGATGAGGGCACACAGTTCTTTCCAGGGGACGATCTTGTCCATTTCGGCCAGGAATTTCTCGCGGCGCGTCTGTTTCACCCTGTGTTTCTCGAAGGATTTGGCGTTGGCAAGGCTTTTCTGACGTTTCATGGACATCATCTCCCCGGCAAAGTTCGGCAACTCGAACAAAGTGGCATCGTCATATATCTATTCTAAGCGGTCAAGGTGCAATTTCGAGGGACTTTTTCAGAGGTTCCTTAAAAGGATATCAGGCTATATGTTCTAGAAGAAAACAAGATCCTTTGGCTTTTTTGTTATCCCGATCCCTGCTTTCCCGGAGAGAGAAAGAGTCTAAGACAAGAAAAAGTCGGGGATAAACTACGAAACGAAACTGAGTGGACATTGCTTGTATCCCAGCTAAAGGACATTCTCTAGGCCCTCGTTGGTCTTAAAGGGAGTCTGGATAATGGAGTTTGTGGATGGTGAAGGGCCGAGGGAGAAAACAAACCTCTTAGCGTTTTCCAGGCGACAAAAACGGACCGAAATGGATGGGCGGCTCCCAAGAGCCGCCCATCCATTGGTTTGGTGATCTAGACTCCCCTGTCCCTGGAGTAGGCCCTTTCCCGAGCCTCGTTCATGAGCAGCTCCCAGTTGACTACGGCGCGGATGTGCTGTCCCGTTGCGACGGTTCCGGCATGGTCATGGGCTGACAGCTCGTAGGTGAGCTTGTTTCCCTCGATGCGGACAAGTGTCGCCTTGAAGGTTACCATGGTGCCGAGAAACGAGGGGGCTTCATGGGTGATGTCGATGCTTTGCCCCACCGTGATATAGCCGTCGGGCAGATGGCTGTCAGTTGATTCGATTGCCGCCCTGATGAAGGCCCTTGTACAAGCCGATGTGGCCAAAAGCTGGCTGAGGCGAGGCGAAAAGTTTCCGACGGCTTCCTCTTCGCTGACGGTGATGGTTACATCATGGGAGAGACCTACTGAAAGGTGGTCCGAAATGTTCAACATGCCCAATCCTCCTTTTCGACCTCTCGTCCCCGCGATGTGTGTTTCCTGCATTGCCCTGTAATTTTTCGCGGGGGCACAACTCCTTTACTTCTGCAGTATAGCATGTGCCAGGTCGTTTCCTGACAGCTGATTTACGAACGGTGTCTATGGCCCTTTCCAGTCGCCGCCGGTATCATATTAGGAACAGAAAGGGCTTGTGCTCCGGATGGAGGGTCTGCAATGACGGGACAAAGGAAGATCCATGTGTGCCTTTCTCCATTGGAAGAGCTTCCGCAAGTCGATGTCTGGCTGGTTGTAGATATCATCCGGGCTTCTTCGGTGGTGGTGGCTTTTTTCGATGAAGGCGGCCGGGTACTGGTCCCCGTGGACTCCGTTGGAAGAGCCCGTGTTGTGAGAGAAAAAATGGGCTCCCACTGGCTCCTTATGGGAGAAAGAGATGCCGTTCCTCCCGAAGGGTTCGACTTGGGAAATTCGCCAAGGGACCTTTTGGGCGGGATCCCTGAGGAATACGCCGGCGCGGTGATGACGACCTCAAATGGGACCAAGGCCTGGATCAGGGCCTGGAAAACCGGGCATCCTGTCCTCTGTGCGGGAGCCCGAAATGCCGCCGCCATAGAAAGAGCTCTGGATGGTGGAACCAACATCGGGATCTTGTGCGCCGGCAGGAAAGGTCGCGCCGCGATGGATGATACTGCCTGTGCTGGCCTGCTCGTTTCCCGGATCCTTTCGAAAAAGAAAGGCATTTTCACTGATGATGGGGCGAAGATCGCCCTTGCCCTGTGGGAGACGCTCGAAGGTGATCTTGGAAAAGGTGTCAGGATGGCCTCACACATGGGAATACTCAAAAAACTTGGAATGGAAGAGGATGTCGAATTTTGCTGCAAAATGGATATGTCCCGGATTGTTCCTGAAATGTCCGAGTTCAAGGGGTATCCAGCCTTTTTTGGAGGAAAGAAAGAAGATAAAAAATGGGGGGGTGCCTGAAGGCGCCCCCCCATTGAGTGGTTGAGCAGCTACGCGTCGCTGAAACGGTACCGCAGGGTTTCTTCCTGGAGGACCTTGCACCTGACATCCACGACGGTTCTCTTCAGATCCAGTGATTTCCGCGCCTCTTCGACGGCTCCTTCGGCCAGGCGAGTAAGGCCTCCGCAACAGGGAACCTCCATGATGACTACGTGAAGGCTTCTGAATTCGTTGGCCTGGATCATTTCGGCCAGTTTCTTCCTGTAGGCTTGTGCATTGTCCAGTTTGGGGCAGCCCAGCAGGAGGATCTTCCCGTCGAGGTACTTTCCGTGGAAATCAGGGATGGAAGCCACTGCGCAGTCGGCCGCGAGAAGGACATCCGCGGACTTCAGATAGGGGGCGTTCACAGGGACAAGTTTCAACTGGATCGGCCAGTTGGAGAGGGCTGACAATGAAGGGCCGGCCGGTGTCTCAGGAGCTTCACAGGCGGAAGTGTTCTCTTCCTGTGAAAGCGAGCGCGAAACAGTTCCCGGGCAGCCGCAGGGGAGAGGATCTTTCTGTCGGGCTGCCTGGTTTCGTTTCACTGCTTCCTCATCGTAGGGGGCCGCTTCTCGGGTCTCGAAAGATATGGCACCCCTGGGACATTCGCCTATGCAGTCTCCAAGACCGTCACAATAGGAGTCCGAAACAAGCTTTGCCTTGCCGTTGATGATCTGGATGGCCCCCTCATGGCATGCCTCTGCACAGAGGCTGCATCCGTCGCATTTTTTCTCGTCGATTTTGATGACCTGTCGCATGATGGTTCCCATCAGTCACACTCCATACACTTTAATGTCTTTTGTCATGAAATTTTTTTGAGAAGTTCTTCGGCGATTTGTCGGCCGTAATCTCTGCATTTTTCCAGGTCTTCCGCCGTGGGCTGCCATTTCGCGGCGACACCGTCGCCGACCACGTCGAATCCACAGGACTCCAGGTGCTTTTTGATTTTCGGAACAGACTCGCCGCTCCATCCGTAGGAGCCGAAGGCGCCGGTGACCTTGTTGCGGAACTTGAGGCCCTTCAAGTCCTCTAGAATGGGTGCGATGGTGGGGAGTACACCGTTATTAATCGTAGATGAACCGACTACGACAGCCCCGGCCTTGAAAATTTCCGTTATGACGTCGTTCCGGTCAGATGTGGGCATGTGGAAGACTCGTGAGGGGACTCCGGCTTCCCCGAGCCCTTCGCTGACGGCGTCGGCCATTTTCCGGGTGGCGTTCCACATTGTGTCGTAGAGAACGGCGGCTTTCTTCGAAGGTTTCTGGTCAGCCCATTCCTTGTAGTGGTCAACGATCTGCATGGGGTTGTCGCGCCAGATGACGCCGTGGCTTGGCGCGATCATGTTGACGGGAACGCCCATGGCGACCACTTCATCGATCTTCTTCGACACCATCTGACTATAGGGGGTGAGGATGTTGGCGTAGTACTTGAGGGCTTCCTCGTACAACTCTTTCTGATCGACCTGGTCGTTGAAGCGGTAGGTGGTTGCGAAATGCTGTCCGAAAGCGTCATTGGGGAAAAGGATGGCGTCTTCCTTCAGGTAGGTGAACATGCTGTCCGGCCAGTGCAGCATTGGAGCCTCGATGAACACCAGGTTGCGGGACCCGATATTGATGGAATCACCGGTCTTGACCACCTTGAAGTTCCAGTCCTTGTGATAGTGTCCGGGGAAACTGTCCATGCCCTTCGGCGAGACGATAACCGTGGCGTTTGGGGCGAGCCGCATGATTTCCGGCAGGGCTCCCGAGTGATCCACCTCGGAGTGGTTCGCCACGACGATGTCGATATCTGAGGGATCTACAAGTTCCTTGAGTCTTTCGATGAATTCATCGGTGAAGGGGTCCCATACCGTGTCGATGAGGACCGTTTTTTCGTCTTTTATCAAATAGGAATTGTAGGTAGACCCGCGATGAGTGGAGAGTTCATGTCCGTGAAAATGTTCCAGCGCCCAGTCCACGACTCCAACCCAGTACACGTTTTTCGCCAGTTCCACTGCCATGGTTATGGCCTCCCTTAGCAAGAATTCTGGTAACATAATACCAATAAAATCGACTCTGTCAAGGCGTGCTGCTTTCAGGGACATTAGGGTAAAATTCGCGCAGGGAGTCTTGTCATGCTATTCGCCGCTCCCGTCGTTGCCCGCCGCCTTTACCCTGATTCGTGGAAGACTGTCCGGGTATGTTTTTTTCACGTATTCAAGGAGTTTCTCGCGGACTTCGCATCGGAGCTCCCAGGCGATGCCGGAGTTCTTTGCGCTCATCAGGGCCCGGACTTCCATGGCCCTTTCAGAGCAGTCCGTTACCTGCAGGGCCCAGGCTCGCCCATCCCAGTGCGGTGAAGCTTTCAGGAGTTCGTGAAGTTTTTGCCTGAGATCTTCGAGGGGCACTCCGTAGTCAAGATACAGATAGACCGTTCCAAGAAGGTCTGAAGAAACGCGGGTCCAGTTCTGAAAAGGTTTTTCCAGGAAATATGTAGTCGGCAGGACCAGCCGCCGTGAGTCCCAGATTCTGACGACCACGTAGGTAAAGGTTATTTCCTCGACTCGTCCCCATTCCCCCTCGACGACAAGGACGTCATCGAGCCTGATGGGTTGAGCAATGGCAAGCTGTATCCCCGCCAGCAGGGTCCCGACGGTCCGCTGCGCGGCGAGACCGATGATGATCCCGGCAACGCCTACGGAAGCGAGCAGCCCCGTGCCGATACGTCGGAACTCCTCGAAATTCAGAAGGATCAGAGAAAAGGCGAGGACGCCGATGGCGATGGAGGCGAGCCGCCCGAAGACCATCATTTGGGTGTACATTTTCCTTGCCCGCAGGTTGTCCTGGGAGCCGAGGTCATGGCGTCGGAGGAGTATGTCTTCCACGGCCCGAACGATGCCGATGATGATCCAGGCGACGGCGGCGATAAAAAGGACGGCGAAAAGGTTCGATCCGAACCGCACGAACATTTCGGGTAATGGCGCTTCTACAAGCTCGAACAGGATACGCAATAGAGCGAGTACCAGGAAAAACTTCAGAGGCGACCCGAGGTGGCGGGCCAGAAACCGCCTGGTTCCACCCGGAAGGGAACGCAACTTTCCCGGAATGCCTTTCCAGAGGTTCTTGCGGTAGGCCAGGGAAATAACCCCGACGGCAACAAGAAACACGAAGGCCGTATAGAAAATCTTCCACAACATCTCCATGAAACCACCTCACCTTGTCAGGAATATCCTCTTCCAACGAGGTGTGTCCTCCGATGGTACCACAGGAAACAGGTCAAAAACTCAGCTTGTGGATTCTATCCTGTCAATGGAGAGAGGAACTCTCTTCCATTCCGTTTTGGCCCTCGCCGATTCCCGGCCCTGGTCTTCCTCCGGAGTCTGTCTGGGGTTCAACGTGGACGGATACGAAGGCGTCATCACCGTGAAGCCTCCGGATGGCCTCTTCCGCCGCAGTAGCGATATCGTGGCCTTCCTTTACTGAAAGAGAGGCCTTGACGATGACATGGACATCCACGGCTACAGAGGGGCCGATACGACGTGTCCTGAGATGGTGGGCGCTGATGATGCCCGGAACGGCAAGGATTGCCGCGAGGAGCTTCCTTTCCGTTTCCTCTGGGAGGGATGCTTCGGAAAGCTCCCCGACAGAGCGCTTGATCACAGGAAGGGCTATCCGGAGGATCAGGACCCCTACCGCCAATGCCGCTATCGGGTCGAGAATTCTTGCCCTTTCCCCGAAAAAAACGGCTCCGGTTATTGCGGCAAAGGTGCCGGACGAGGCCAGGGCGTCGGATCTGTGATCCCACGCCTTGGCCATGAGTGCATCGCTTTCGAGGCCTTTCGCGGCCTTTTGGGTATACCGGTAGAGAACCTCTTTCCAGAAAATTGTTATACCTGCTGCTGCAAGGGCGATCATGCCGGGTTCGGGAATGGTGTTGCCCCGGCAAATGACCATGATTCGGCTCAATCCTCCCCAGAAGATGCCTAATGCGGCCGCGACGAGAAAAACACCGATCACGAGTGAGGAAAGGGTTTCAAATTTCCCGTGACCGTAGTCGTGTGTTGCATCGACAGGTTTGCCGGTCATCCTGAAAGCTGCAACGGCGACGATGTCGGTGGCAAAATCAGAAAGGGAATTCACGGCGTCTGCTGTGACGGCGGCGCTGTTTCCGAGGATTCCGCCTGCAAATTTCAGAACCATCAATGCTGCGTTGGACACGAGGCCGACCCAGGAAACCCTCAGGGCCTTTTTACTCCGGTGATCACCGGTTTTGTTTGACGTTTCCGATTCCTCCTGTCGGTACCGTCTCACCGAAATGAGGCGGCGCATTTACCCCATTGAAACACAGCCGACGAGATGATGCACGGTGCAGGCTATTCTTTCGGGATTCCCAAAAGAGGCAACACCGTATCAAGATCCTTGTCTCCTCGCCCCGAAAGATTTACCAGGACGGTTTCTTCCGAAGAAAGGCCGGAGAGCAGATCGAGTGCGTGTGCTACAGCATGAGAGCTTTCAAGGGCCGGGATAATCCCTTCCAGGCGGCACAGTTCGGCAAAGGCCTGGACAGTTTGCTCGTCCGTCACCGAAACGTATTCCACCCTCCCGGACTCCTTCAGGTACGCGTGTTCCGGTCCGACCCCGGGATAGTCCAGGCCAGCCGAAATGGAGTAGACTTCGGCCGGCTCGCCGGTTTCATCGGTCAGGACATAGCTTTTGAACCCGTGGATGACACCCGGTTTGCCGATGAGCAGCGTGGCTGCGTGCTCTCCCGTTTCAAGACCTTTCCCTGCCGGTTCCACGCCAATGATATTGACGGAAGGGTCTTCCAGAAAGCCGGAGAAGATCCCGATGGCGTTGCTTCCGCCGCCGACGCAGGCGATAATGTAATCTGGAAGCGACCCTTCCCTTGAGAGAAACTGTTCCCGGGCTTCCTTTCCGATGACGCTCTGGAAATGCCTGACCATGGACGGATAGGGATGCGGCCCGACGGCGGATCCCAGTAGATAAAAGACATCAGGCTGCTCCACGTAGGCCTTCAGGGCGGCGTCGACGGCTTCCTTCAGTGTTTTCTGGCCTTCCTCTACAGGCACTACTTCAGTTCCGAGGGCTTTCATGCGGGCCACGTTCGGGGCCTGGCGTTTCACATCCAGTGCGCCCATGTAGACGGTGCATTTCATCCCCATCAGGGCCGCTACCGTAGCCGAGGCCGTGCCGTGCATGCCAGCACCCGTCTCGGCTATGATTTCCGTCTTCCCCATGTGTTTTGCCAAAAGCGCCTGTCCCAGTGCGTTGTTGATTTTATGGGCTCCGGTGTGGTTGAGGTCCTCCCGTTTGAGGAAAAGCCTTCCCCCGCCGTATTTTTTGCTGATGTTCCGGCACTCTGTGATCGTCGAGGGGCGCCCGACGTACTCCTTCTGCAGACGCTCAAATTCTTTTGCGAAAGCCGGGTCGGGAAGGATTTCCTCACAGGCCTTCTCGAGTTCCTGCAGCCTGGGTTCGAGTTCCGGTGGGACGAAGCTTCCCCCGAACTCTCCGTAAAACCCCTTTTTTGCCTGTGCTTGTGTTCTTCTTTTCATCCTCATCTTCCTCCTCTTTTTTCCGCCAAACAGGCGGGGTCTCAAAAACAAGGGGCGTGTTCCCCGAGGGAAACGCCCCTTTCTGAAGCATAAAAAAGGGGCTGCGGAGTTTTTCCGCAGCCCCGTGTCGTCACACAGCCCGGCTGCGGCGCCTTCAGCGCCACCACCAGAAACGATTGACTCTGCTCGTTTTCCTCGTTCTCTTGTTTTTCATCTCGTCTCAGCTCCTTGCTTTTGAGGACTATATCAGAAATGGTTCCAAACGGCAATACGGTATGCCAGAAAGGACTGTTTCAGGAAAGCAGGATTCCTGCCGTAATGACGGTTAGCACGATAGCAGCAATACCGGCATTGGCTCTTTCTCTTCTTTGAATGAAAAAGAAAAGGCAGGTTGCTACTGCTGCAACCGGTGTGGCGAGAAGGATGAACAAGCCTCCATGAATAATATCCGACGGTGAAACAAGAAAACCGTTACCCGGGAGTCGTTTGAGGATCATCCCCGATGCCAGGAAAAAAAGGGCCATGTAGAGGCCTGTGCTCATGATCATGCTTACCGTCGATCTCAGTGATAACGTTTTCTTCATTCGGATTATCCCCCTGTGCCCAGGCCCCTGAGAAGCATTCGAACGGCTATGACTGCAAGAACTGCGACAAAAAGCATGTTCAGGTTGCGGGAGTGAATCCTGCAGGTCAGGGCGACGCCGGCCCTGGCTCCGACGAAGATGCCGAAGACTGTCAAGGCGGCCAGTTCTTCACGGATATAGCCGTGGAAAAGATAGACGAAAGCCCCGGCGGTTGCCGTGATTCCCACCATGAAGTTGCTGGTGGCCACAGCCGCCTTGAGGGGAAGGCCCATGACGATTTTCATTACGGGGACCTTGACAGGGCCGCCGCCGATTCCCAAAAGTCCGGAAATGGCCCCTGCGGCGATTCCGGCGAGACTTCCCGCGAAAAGCTTCTGCGGCTGATAGGAGACGAGGGAGCCGGTGCTTTCATCGGTGAAACGGGCGGCGAGGTCAAGGGGGTCAGCCGTTTCGTTTCCGCATGTTTCCGGTTCCGTGTTCCCGCCCCTGTCCCCCCGGAGCATGGATGCCGCCGTATAAAAAGCGACGAGGGAAAAAACGATAGCCAGGACGTCCTCGTTGACGAAAGCGGCAACGAGACCTCCCGCAACCGCGCCCGCGGTGGTGGCAGTTTCAAGAAAAAGGCCGAGGCGGATATTCGTCAGACCTTTGCGTATATAGGATGAGGAAGCGGAAAGTGACGTCGCGACAACAGCGACAAGGCTCGTCGCCACGGCTGTTTTCATTGGCAGGTCGAGTAAAAGCGTCAGAAGAGGCACGAGGAAAATCCCTCCCCCGAGACCCAGAATGG
>JBKHBH010000082.1:0-9723 GCA_046542505.1 Thermovirgaceae bacterium
AAGCCTGCACCAAAGCCTCAAAAGCCGAAGATCTCGGCCGAGGAAGCTTTCGACAAGGGGCTTGCGGATTACCAGGCCGGCAATTATCAGGAGGCCCTCAAGTGGTTTACTCTCTCGGCGGAGCAGTCTTCCACCAGCGCCGCCTACAACCTGGGTGTCATGTACAAGCGCGGGGAAGGGACCGACCACAACCCGGAAAAGGCCTACGAATGGTTCAGCAGGGCTGCCCAGGCAGGTGATGCAGAAGCACAGGCCGAAGTAGGATATGCCTATCTGATGGGAAAAGGCACGGAGCAGAATTATGTGCAGGCCAGGTTCTGGCTCAAGCGGGCCGCCGACCAGGATCACGCCACGGCGGAATACAACCTGGGGACTCTCTACAGGAAGGGCCTCGGTGTCGAAGTTGATCCCCTCAAATCTTTCTACTGGTATGAGCGGGCGGCACGTCACGGCGACGTGAAATCCATGCTCAACGTGGGTGTTTTCTACGAGCGTGCCTGGGGGACAGTCTACAGTCCGAGAAAGGCCGTCTACTGGTACGAGAAGGCCGCAGAAAACGGGGTGCTCCAGGCGGTGGCCTATCTGGGGGAATGTTACTTTACCGGCAAGGGTGTGGACAAGGACGAGAAAAAGGGCATCCAGCTGCTGGAACAGGCCGCCAGGCGGGACGTGGATTACGCCAGGAAGCTCCTCTACGAGATTGATAACCATAAATATTACAAGTACAAAAAGTACGCTCAATAGACAGACAGGAGAAAGAGGGGCCGTCGTTTCGGGCGGCCCCTCTTTCGTGGACCCGATACCGGATCAGAACCTGAAAGTGCCTAGCATTTTCTCAATGGTGCCTTTTGCGGCATCCCAATTGCTGAAGGGAACCATGATTGCCAGTCCTTGACCACCGGATACGGTCCCGCAGTTTATAACCATTGCCATGACGCCGTATTGTTCTGCGGTGACCTGCTCGCAGGTTCTGTCTCCCACCCTGATGGACCCGACCTTCCCTTTTGATTTCATCTTCTGAAAGTCGCCAAAGACGTCGTCGGGATCCCCGAGGCCGACGGAAACCCCGATTTCCGGGTTGTTCATGTCACCTTTCCAGCCTGCAAAAAATTGCCCGTCTTCATTGTTTCTCTCGTCCGTCTTCCAGTCCGGTGGAATCTGGAAGGAGACTGGCCCCAGGGTAACCTGACGCCACCCTGAGACATGGGAAGCCCCGTCCAGGGATGCAGGCGTCTTTTTCTTCTCAGCAGATGCCGGGGTGGAGTAGATACGGATGTCGGAAGCGTCAAACCAGCCGTGTCCCTCAAACTCCAGACGGAAAGCCTTGGCCTTCTGCGGATGCTTGAGTTCATAGGTCTGGGGTGGAATGGAAAGCCCCGTTTTCCCGTTTGACAGATTTTCCCTGTTGATGTTGGCGCCCTTGTAGATCATGATGGGAACCCATTTGTCGGCTTCATTCTTGAACTTGATGGTCAAAACGAAGCCGTCGGTGGTGATGTCCGTGCTGGCCCTGCCGATGTAGAAGGAGTGGATCAGCTGCAGGGAGTCGAAGTCCTTCTGGATCCAGTCCCTGTTGTTTTTGGCTCCGGCCCAGTGCCCGCCGGCGAAGGGATCGCCCTTGCTGTTGGCTTTGTATTGGGAACTTGCCGTCACCTTCCCCTTGGGGGGATCCTGCGGGGCCGGAGTTACTTCAGCCGTTGCCGGTTTTTCCTGCGTGGCTTCGGTCTGCGCAGGCTGTGTTTCTTCTTGTTTTGCAGGCGCTTTTTTGGTTTTCTTGAGGCTTCCGATATATTGCTCAAGTTCTTTCACGTGATCCCTGACAGCGGCGTTTTCATGCAATGCGAGGCCTTCCCTGTATTTTTCCAGGGCCTCTTCGTATTTTTTGGCGTTCTGGAGCTCCGCCGCCTCGGTCCAGATCCTTTCCGCCTCGGCGTCGGCTTCTTCCCGTTCTTTTTCTGCTTCAGCCTGTTTGGCCTCGTATTCCCGGATGAACTGCTCCAGTTTCTTGATGTGATCGCGGATCGCCTGGCTGTCGTGAATCCTCAGTCCTTCGTAATATTTTCCGAGGGCTTCCCGATATTTTTCAGCTTTCTGGAGTTCGGAGGCCTCGGCCCAGATTTTCTCGGCCCGGGCTTTTTCCGAGGCTTCCTTTTGCTTTTCCTCTTCCTGTTTCCGAAGGTCTTCGATGTATTTCTCAAGCTTTTTCACGTGCTCCCGTACATCCGCGTTATCCTGGATGGCGAGGCCTTCCTTGTACTTGTCCAGGGCTTCTTCATATTCCCCGGCTTGCTGGAGACCTGCAGCTTCAGTCCATATGCTTTCGGCACGGGTTTTTCTGTTGTCTTCCGTCTTCTTCTTTTCGATGAATTTCTTCAGTTTTTCCACGTGATCCCGGACGGCCTTGTCATTTTTTATCTTCAGGCCTTCCTCGTATTTATCCAGGGCGTCCTCATACTTTTCGGCTTGCTGGAGCTCCGCCGCTTCGGTCCAGATCTTCTCGGCCTCGGCCGTCTGGTCCTTCCTTTCGTCCTCTTTCTCTGGCTTTGTGACGGCAATTGTCTTTTCGAGCTCCGCGAGGGTTGTCCCGGAGTCCATGTGAGTGATTCGTACCGATACGTTTATGGAGTCAGCATCCTTGTGAGGCTCAAGAGTGACGAAACGGGACTCCCTGCCCTCTGGAAGGGTGACGGAACTGGAGCTCTTCCATTCATACCGGAGCATCGATCCGTCGATGCCGTCAGGGAGAAGCACCTCCACGACACCTTTATCGTTTTCGACGATGGATTCAGGCGTCTTCAGTGAGAATTCGGGAGCCACCACGCGCACGGCATGTTTCTGTGAGGTACCAAGAACGTTCCCTCTTTTGTTTCTGGCCTCCACCCATATGAACAAGTCGCCGGGGCTGGTTGCGGTAATGCGGTTTGCGACTTCCTCACCCATGGTTCGAGTCATTTGCGCACCTGGTTCGGTCAGCCAGCGGAATCTTGGTTCCGGCTTCCTGTTGACGCCTGACCCCGGAGGGCTCAGGGGGTATTCCACCCTGGGGGAAAAGGAGTTGCCTAAGAGAATTTCCTCGGGGATATCCCGGAGGGTGACCTCGAAGGGCTCTACGGTGACGGTCTGGGTTGCGGAGACTTTTTTCTTCGCCGAATCTTTCACGGTGATGCTGACTTTAACCTCTCCGGGGGTTTCTGCGACGAAAGATGCTTCCGGTCCTCTGGCGGTGACGTTTTTGCTCCAGGTGAAGGTATAAGGTGGTTTTCCTCCGGAGGCTTCGGCCGTCAGTTTTGCTGTGGCATTGACGGTGACAGCGTTGTCGGACTTCAGTGAGACTTCAAGAGGCCTGTCCTGCAATTCCGCTGGAAGGGCGAGGACGGGAAATGATGCCGAACCCCTTGCGAGGACAAGGTCCTCCTTGTTCCGCGCCTCTACCGTTGCCGTGGCCGTTCCGGGTTCGTGACGCGACAGCGTGGCCTCATCACCGATTCCTGAGGAGCTCATGGATGTCCCTTCGCCCGGAACCCATTTCCAGCGGAGATCCTTTGGTGCGGCCGGATCGGTGATCTCCGCCTTGACCCGGACCTGTTCGTCGGTCATGAAGCTGTCCTCGGGGACATCCTTCAGGCCCTCTCCCTCGACCCATTCCTGAGGTCGCGGGCCGGCTGTGCCCAGAACGGTGACCTTCAAGTCAAAGCCTGCAACATCAATGGTTGCCGTCCCTTCTGCCAATGGTTCGCCCTTGGGGCTCCGGGCCTCCGCCTGGATGGCGTAGCTGCCTGCTTCCTCTGCCAGGAAACTGAATTCGGTAGAGTCTGCGGCGTTCGCACCCTGCCGGCCCGATTTGCCTTCAAGGTTCCAGGCGATGAAGGCGTCTTCGGGAAGGGCCGTATCGGTCTCAGCTTTTACCATGACCTCCTGCCCGACCTTGGGGGTGTCGGGGGTGACGGTGAAGAAAAGCTCCGGCCCGGTGACTTCGATGGAGATGGATTCCGATTCGCCGATGGTATCCCCCTTGCCGTCTATGGCGACGACCCAGACGTCGACCGTTCCAGGCTCGGCGAAAACGGCGGAGGTGGATCCTTTTTTCGTTTCATAAGGGGCGAAGGCCACCTCGGGGTGGGGCTGGAACTGGAAGAGGACGTCCCCTTCAGCTTTTTCCCCTTCCAGGGAAGCCTCGAAGGCCACGGGACTTCCCGCCGGGACGGGACCGGAGGCGGGGGAGAGGCGCTTGAGTACAAGGCCGGAATCCTTTTTTTCTTCAGGTGATTCCGGATCATAGGCTCCCGTCGTCCGTTTCGGGTCGGGGACGATCCGGATGCTCGCCAGTATGGCTTTGAGTTCTGCGAAAGCCTTGTTTTGGAGTCTGGCGAAATCCTCGTCTTTGAAATGATCGTCAGGTCCCTCGTAGTGAATGAAGCCTTTGAAATCCAACGCCACCTGGCCTTTTACAGCCATTCCATCCAGTGAGATTCTATCGCCATAGGCTTGGAAGGAATTTGTGGTAATGGTGTTTTTCTTACTCATCCCTGCCAGGGAAACGAAATACCCCTTGTAATCATCGACGGTGACATCCCTGACCTCGCCGCGGGGGTTGTTTTCGACAACCTGTTGACGTGCCGCCTCCAGGGTTCCCTTCGGCCATGGAGTGATTTCGAGGATGAATTCCCCGGAGAATTCCACGGGGCCTTCCTTTGTTTTTTTCTTCAGCACAATACCCGTTTCCGTAGGCCCTCCTTTCCAGTCGGAAGGTGCCGTCATGGAGCATCCCATGGGCAACACGTTGATACCGACGAATCCTGAAGCCAGGGACATCATGGGTGTTCCTTTCTGATTGGGCTTGAGCTTTTCGTAGAGGAAAACTCCGACATTGCCGGGGTTTCCGCGGAACTCGGGTCTCGGCAGAAACTGGATCTGCGCCTCCGGGACGGGTGTCCTGTCGTTTTCCGCATCAGGCCCCAAAAGAACAAAAGGCCTGATGTCTTGAGAGGGGTCTTCGGCCCATCGGTAGGATGGCGCCGCCTTTTCTGCCAGTTCTGCCGGCAGCAGGGCCTTGACGTTGACGATGTCACCTTCCATGACGCTGGCGGGAGCGGAGAGTTTTACGTCGCCCCAGGTTTCGGCATCGTCAAGCCCCTCTCCGGCTGCGGTGTCCTTCTCTGTGCCTTCGTCATCTTCGGCGGCCGTTGTCTCCGCTTCTTCTGCAGAGTCCTCTGCAGCTTCAGGCTCTTCTTCCTCGTCTTCAGCGGGCCATTTGGGCTCCGTGACCTTGATGGGGCCAGTCTCGGCGGAGGCCGTATTTTTGCCGTCGGTAGCGACAATCTTGTACCGGACGGTTTGTCCCGAAAGGCCCCGCATGGAGGCGGCCATTTCGGGGCCGGTGGCAACGGGGTTGGTGCTCCAGAAACGCCCCCGCCACTCGTGCCACTGGTAGGTAAGATTGCGGTCGGGGTCGGCCACTTCAAGCCGGAGATTCTCGGCATCGGTCACCCTGTCCGGCCAGGGGGCCAGACGGACCGTTACAGGCGTTTCCGTCACGAAGGAGACTTTCCGGGTGACCTGCCCCTCGTAGAGGACGCGGTCTTTTTCGATCTGCTGGACATAAAGGCCGAGGGTGACCTTTTTCCCCTCGTAGGCCGAAGGGTCGAGGATAACCCTGTCGTCGTTGCCCAGGACAGTCTCGTCCAGGCTCCATTGATACCGGTAATCCTTGCCGGCGGTTCGGCCGAGGACAACGGCCCTGAATGCCGCCGGCTTCGTTGCATCGAATTTCGTCCCCTCGGGATCGATCAGAACCCGAAGGTTGTCTCCTGCGAGGTCGTCGGCGACGGTGACAGTCATGGACGCGCCCGTCACATACCCTGTGGTGGTTCGCCCCTGGACGGAGATCTCAATGGTCCTGCCTTCGTGCCCCCTGGCGTCGAATTCAAAGGTGTTTTCAGCCGAAGCACCCATACGGATGCCGTTGACATCCCAGAAATATCGCTCGAAGCCCTCGCCGTTGAGGCCGAAGGCTGTGGTCACCGCCGTTACGGGAAGGATCTCCCCGGGCGAGACCTCGCGCACCGGCGCACGAAGCTCCAGAACCGGTCTGGGACATTCGTCGGCCGCGATGACGGTAACTTTTTTCTTGTGCCAGACCCAGTCGCTTTTAGGCTCCTGAAGCTGGGCGAAAAGGACCAGCGTATAGGTCCCCGGCTCGGCGGGTTCCCATTCCATGCGGGCCCCTTTGCGGTTTTTGAGGGTTTCCGACGGGGCCTCGGGTTCAAAGCGCCAGTCGTATTTCACCCACCGGGCCTCACGGTCCAGTTGGGCGGAAAAGGTATTCTTTTCCCCCTGGCAGACCCGGTCGGGTCCGATAATGCGCACGTCCAGGGGAACCACGTCGGTTCTGAGGGAGTCCAGGTAGTCCCTGTAAGTCTGCATGTGCTTCCGGCGCTCGTCGCTCCCGGATGGAGCCCTGACGGCCTTGATGCGGGCCTCCACGGCAGGTTGTTTTTTTGCGTGGTTCGCGCCGGACTTCCCGAGGATTTCCTCGACGGCCGCGGTAGCGTCTTTTTCGGCCTGGCGGACGTTTTCGAGGTCTTTTTGTGCTTTTTCAAGAGTCTTTTTGATTGAAGCCGGATGACAGGCCGCCCTGTGGGACCTGAGAGAGACCACGTTCCAGGTTTCTCGGATCCTGGTGATTGCTGAGTTGACCTGTTTCAGTTGTTCGTAGTCCGAGATGACCTCCTCGATGAGTCTGCGGTCAGTCGCCGTATCTCCCGTCAGTTCCACCAGTGGACCGGAGCAGTGGAGCTCTTTCTCGATCTCCTTCAGTTTGCGGACAGCCTCGCCTTCGTCGAAGCTCTTGCGCTTTTCCAGCTCTTCGATGACGCGGGCGAAATAGCGCCGCGTCGTCCGCCAGACGGCATCGGAGTATTCCTGCCAGAGTTTCTCGCCGTAGCGGCTCAGGTTCAGGTATTTGCGGGGCCACACGGGTATGCCGCTTTGGCCGTCGGAGATGGCGGGGTTCACCAGAAGCTCGTGGTAGAGCACGATGGACGGGTCGTTTTTGACCTGGGGGACGAGGATATTCGAGATGTCTGGGCAGAGTTCAGGCAGGCTGAAGGCCTCGTCCCTCGTGACGGTGACTGTCCCCTTCCCCGGGCAGTCGTAGGAAATGCTTTTGACCTTCCAGGCATCCCCCGATTTTTCAAAAGTCGTGCCTTCGTAAAGGGCATTCACCATCTCGTCGTATCGCCACTGTTCCCACTCTCCCACGCCCCATTCGGCGGCGGCGACGCTCATGCCATAGAGCCCTTCCGGGACGGCGGTGACGGGAAAGAGCAGGTAAACTACACCGATGGCAGTCCTGGCGTAATTTTCCATCACCACGGCCTCGACAATGTCCCCTCCCGGGACGTGATTGCGGAATAATTCCGTGGAAAGGTTGCTGAAAGATTCGTTCCAGTCCTTTGCCTTCATGACGGCGTCGACGTAGGCCGCACCTTCCTGGTAGAGATTGAAGGCCTTGAAAGGCATGGAGTTTCCGACAACGCCCAAAACAGAGGAGTTGAGCCGTTCGTTGATCTGCCCTATGGGGATGGGGAGGGAAAGCCTGGTTTCACCGTCAGCGCTGGTCCAGGAGAGTTCCAGGTCAAGGGCCCGAACCTTGTCGATCGTTGCCTTGTCGAGGACGTCAATGAAGTCGTTAAAGGCATCGATCTGGTCATTGACTGTGTCATAGTACTGGCCCGTTTTCTCCCATATGAGGGCCAGCATCATTTCCGACATGTTGGGGTTGTCGGCGGCTTTTTCAAGAAGTTCCGCCAGCCGTCGCTGCTCGGCTATGGGGATGTGGACGGCACGCTTTTTAAAATGCTTTGCCAGGTCCACCATGGTTTCGTAGGCCTTGGGGGGGTAGTCCACTCCCTGCCTGCGGTAGGCGTCGTAGGTTTCTTCAAGGACATCCAGGAGCTTCTTCCTCTCGGCGTCCTTTTCGGAAGGGGTTTTGGCGTCGTCGATGACCTTCAGTCGCGCGTCAATGCCCTCTCCGATGTTGTGGCGAATGAGGGCCGCCGACCGTTCGGCCAGGGCGTTGAGGGACCTTTCGAGGGCACCGGCGCTTCCTGCATCGCCCAACATGTCGCGGCTGGACTCGAGAATGGCCTTGAGCTTCGCCCTGGCCGTCATGTTTTTGTCCTGCTTGATATCGGTGACACGTTTTGCCCATGAGGCAAGTCCGGGATCCCCAGACGTGGTGGAAAAACCCTCGAGCATGGCCTGGTGATCGATAGAACTGCGGTTGACGAATTTGGCGATCTTTACGAGGCGCTCGTGGGGGGCGAGGTTGCTTCTGATGGCGTCCACGGTGAGGTGGCGGAGAAATTCAAGGCTCACGGCTGGTTCCATGTCGTGGGAGAGTTTCGGTACATCCTCATCCATCAGGCTTGCCAGCTGGTCCGGGGCGCCCCGCCTCATTTCCACGTTGTTTTTCAGGTTGGCGAAGATAAAAAGCCGCTCAACGGAGTCGGTGACGGGTCGGTAGGAGACCTCCCCGTCTTTTATGACGACTTCCTGGAGTTTCCCCCGGTTCAGGGCGTCCATTTCCGCCCAGTCGGCGCTCGGCTGGGTGATGTAGACGTCGAGGGTCGCCCGGCGGTGGGCCGTGGCGTGGGCGTCGAGTTCGGCCATGTTCATCCTGAAGTCGCCCCGGATTTCCTCGTTGTAGTAATTTCTGAGCTCTACGGCGTTTTCGACCATGGACATGATGGCTGTGATGTCTATGTCACCCTCAAAACGGAGGTCGTTCCAGCTTTCCGTGGGCCAGCTGCCCACATCCATTTTGATGATGTAGGGGAAGTCGGGGTGTGTTTCCATGTACCGTTTTACGGCGCGGTCCCAGGCGGCCTGAACGCCCTTGCGCCGGGTGTCCATGAGCGTCCGCTCGGCGCGGCCGTAGTCCCGCTGCCAGGCGTCGAAGGCCTCAGGCATGGCTTCGGCTGCCGAGAGTCCTTCGGATTTTGAAATTTCATCGGCCTTTTCCCGAATGTAGTCGGCCTTGAAACCGTAGAGATCCTTGACGGAAATCCCGTCTTCCCCGAAGCGGCGGAAAACCGCCATGGGGTTTCCTCCACCGTCTGCAAGACTTTTCAATCTGGATTCAATGAGGAGCTGCCTGTCCGATGGAACCGGGGGCGGGGGGGAAATACGGTTGATTTTCGGCCAGTAGTCCTCTTCACTTTCGGAGATGACGGTGGGTCCGGGAAGTTCCCGGGACGCCCATGCCTGTGGTTCGGCCGTAATGGTAACAGCGAAAAGACAAAGCAACAAAAGGAAAGCCCGCGATCGCGCCCGGGAGGGACTACCCATGAAAAAGCACCGTCCTCGCAATATTGAATTTTTAGACCTGGGGAAGAATTTCCATGCTATCCATAATTATTTGTACCTTCCTCTTTGGTTCTTGGCAACTCCAATTCTTCAGTGAAGACAAGGGTGCTTCTTGACGACTTTGCCCGGCCACAGTAGCCTTTCGGTATGGACAAAAAAATTTCGAAAATTCACTCTGCGCCAGTCGAAGAAGTCCTTGAGACCCTCGATTCGGGTATGGATGGTCTGTCATCGGAAAAAGCGAAGGAGCGTCTTGAACGGTACGGAAAAAACCGGCTCCCCGGGGCAAGAAAGAAGAATCCCTTCCTTCGTTTTCTCTCCCATTTCAATGACGTCCTGATCTACGTTCTTTTG
>JBKHBH010000083.1:0-9642 GCA_046542505.1 Thermovirgaceae bacterium
TACAGCCCAGGGCCGGCTTCACTTCCTCCTTCAGAAAGTCCTTCAGTGTGAACATTCGCTCTCATCCCTTCGTGAAATGTCCGAACGTTACCGACAACTGGATGGTCTCCAATTTTCCGTATAAAACTATGAAATCAGTATACCAAGACACCTTTTTTGAAGAGAATGGCTCAAATCAAGCGATCTAACGAAGGCAAATTTCCCGCTCATACTGCTTGCAAAAGCACTGTTTTCTCAAAACAAACGACGTACACTGACACCACAATTGTGAAAAGCAGTTCCCCACCCGATATCCGTCATGCCTCCCGCCGTCAATCGGTTGACCGTCGAGCCCGTTTCCTCGTCCCAGGCGCCGAAAAACAGGTGCAGGACACCTGGTCGTATCGAATCGGTCTTTTTGACGGTGCAACGTACATTTCCTCTTTCGTTCCATACCTCGACCCTGTCGCCATCCTCCAGTCCCGCATCTTCCGCTTCCTCTTCGTTTATGGAAAGAACAGGGTCGATTCCCAAACCAGGCGTAAAAGAAAACTGTGAATTGATGCCCTTATCGGAATGACTCGAAAGCAGGATCCAGTGAAACTCTTTCTCTTTCTTTTCTTCAGGACATGTCTCAAACAATTCAGGAAGTCCAGGAGACAAAAGTTCGATTTTCTGTGACCGAGTCTTGAAGACCCCATCCGAAAAAGCGACCTTATCATACTCCGGAAACAGATAGGGCTCACGCAACAAATCGTCAAGCAGACGTGGAATGCCAGAAATATCTAGAACCTTCTGGAGAATGTCCTTGTCTCTCAAGGATAAAGGTCCCGGATCGAAACCGAATGTTTCCATTAGACGGCGTGTCAAATCCATATCAGAAAGAGATTCGCCAACAGGATGGATAATTCGCGGCTGGTACTGGATATAAGGATGCCCATAACCCCTGATCAGATCGTCGTATTCGACAAAGGAGGCGGCGGGAAGCACGACATCTGCCCATTTGACCGTTTCCGTGGGATACAAATCGGAAACGACAATGAAATCGAGTTTAGAGAACGCTTTCTCGAGGGCGTTTCTGTCAGGATGGCTGACCATAGGATTGGATCTGGTAATCCACATGGCTTTTATCTGAGATTCTTCCTTCTGCAGATCTTTGCCTATCGAACCTACATGCAACGTTTTCGGAAAGTCCTCTTCGTTCAAGGAAACGGGAAAGGGCCAGAGCAATTCCGGGGATTGCTTGTCGTTATAATAAAACCCACTGCTATTGTGGCCTATGAGACCCAACAAGACGGCAAGTGAAAGAATGGAAAGAATCGTCAGTCCTCCATTTGGGTAACGCTGCAGTCCCGACCCACACAAAAGGGCCACCTCTCTGGTTTCTTTCAGCAAATCGCAGAATTTTTCCATGTCAAAAACGGAAACTCCGGTCCGATCTGCAACCTGGTCAAGGCTGACATTTTTTTTGATGAGCTCCACGAAAGCTTCAGCATCATGGACGTGTTGTCGGAGAAAACTCTCGTCCTCCAGATTCCTGTCCAGGACGAGCCGGCACAACCCCAGTGCGAGATCGCCATCGGTACCGGGAAAAGGCTGCAGGAAGAGGTCACTACCCCGCGACGATTCATTCCGGCGAGGGTCGATAGTCACAAGTTTTGCCCCGTTCCCAAGAGCTTTGACGACATATGGCATTATCTGGGGATGTGTGAAAAAGGGATTTTTCCCCCAGTTCACAATCAACCGGGCGTTCGCCACTTCCTTCGTGGCGTTCATCTTGACACTCCCCAGAGAAAGGCGAATTGCTTCCTGAGCGGCAGGATCACAAAGATCCCCGTATGCCAGGGAACACCCGCCGAAGGCCTCCCAAAAGTGCCACTGAGAGAGGCGCGCCACCCCCATGTTCCCTGATCCCTCCAGCATAAGAATGCTTTGTGCTCCGAACGATGCCTTCAATCCTGAAAGCTTTTCCTGAACCACTCTCAAGATGTCGTCCCAGGAGCAAGGACGAAACTCCCCATCGCCTCTGCGCCCCGAACGAATCATGGGGCGCTGGAGACGACGGGGGTTATGCACGTAATCCGGGAAACGGGCGGCTCTCCTGCAAAGGACCTCTCCCGCCGGAGAACCACCCGGAAGCACCTTGAGAAGGCGTCCGTCTTGTGTTTGTATCTTGAGCCGGCAACTGCCGAAACAATTTCTCGGACATACTGTGAAAATTTCCTTCATGGTTCTGACACTATCTCCTGTCTCCCCTTGGGGACCAACGGCCGAAGGCATGAGTCAACACGGGAACAAAATCACAGGCAGGGCCCTTTGAGGTATATCTCCACCGGATCCTGATAGTCCAGCGTTTCAGCCTTCGTAACCGTTCCGGATGCCGTTTCCAGCACTCGCTCAAGCAACCTGGACCCCACGACATCGAGCTTCTCCCCCGAAGTAATAATCCCTCCAGCATTGAAATCCATTTCATGCGAAGCCTTGGCATATGTTCTGGGATTTCCAGTCGTATAGAAAATGGGCGAAACAAATCCCGTCGCCACCGAAGGCACTGCCGGTTCGTGCTCCGGGAGTCCCTGCCCGCCCATCTGGAAAACGATCAGGCTTGCGCCTGAGGCGGCATATCCCAGAAACAGCGAAGTGGATGACATCCAGGAATCGACAAAATACAACCCGCGATCCTGTGGTCTCTCTGCGTAGTCGAGGACGCCCTTGATCGGCTTCGTTCCCGTTTTTGAAATCGCACCAAGTGATTTTTCTTCCAGCGTTGTAAGACCGGCTTCGATATTCGCCGGGATCGGGTTGATCGTCCGTATGTCTTCTCCGGTCTGTCTTGCCTCTTCTTCCACTCGTTTTACGGCTTCGAGAAACCTAATTTTTTCAGGCTCGGATTCAAACCGCTCCGCCACTATGTGTTCCGCTCCAATAACCTCGGTGGTCTCGGAGAAAAACGCTGTGCCCCCCTGTTCGATCAACCGGTCGACGACGAATCCAACCGCCGGATTCCCTGCAATTCCTGACGTCGCATCAGAAATCCCGCATTTGACACCAAGTGCAAGACGGCCGAATTCGACACCGTTTCTTTTGGCACGGGAAGACTCGAAGACCAGACGACGCGCCTTCTTTATGCCTTCTCCGAGCGCATTGTAGAATCCGCCTTCGTCCTCGAGAATCAATACGTCCACGGGCTTTCCGCTTTTTCCGATCTCCTCGGCCAGTCTGTATGGATTGAACTCGGCGTAGCCGCCATGTCTTTTGTTCGAAACCACGAAAACGGCCCCGACATTGGGATTGAGCCCCAGGCCGACCATAACCCTGGCAATGGTCTCGCGATCCTGCTTGCTCCGCCCATCCTCATCACCGGGTATGAAGCACTTCGTCCCAGCTACAACTTTCTCTACATGGGCCGCAAGGACATGGGCCGCGCGGGTCGCAGTAATAATCAACGTGTGATTCCGGATTCCAACTGAACCATCGGCTCTGACATAACCCTGAAATTCCTTCATCGTCCAGTCTCCTGCCTGTCACCCCGGCCGCGGGTGCCTTCAACATTGTGGATGTGAACCAGGCTGCCCGCAGGAATATTGGCAGACGCCACACCCATGGGCTGACCGTACTTCAGGATGTTTTCACCCTTTACGATATCCTTTACAGCCACCTTGAACCCGAAAGGTATTTTTTCCGACATTCTGAGGCGTTTCCCTGTTTCGGTACCGCCTATAAGAACAACGGTATCGCCTTCTTCCGCATCCTCCGTCAGATTCGCCACATTATCTTTTTCGTGCAGGAGTACAGCTTTTCTGTCTCCCATGTCTTATTGCCTCCCTGCATCCGACAGACCCAGTCGTTCCAGAGTTTCTCCCGTGGGAATCCCGAATTCGTCCCAGCCCCTTGCTTCATAATACTGAGGAAGCATGAGATTCAGCGGAGGCAAATGATCGGCACCGCCTCCTGTCTTCCTGGTGGAACACAGGATCCTGGGAGGCAGGCTGTCATCTTTACGACTCACGCCGCACCGGACGTTGAACATCCTGCGCGCGTTATACACGCGTTCTCCGACGGCGAGGAATTCCTGCATCGACATGTCCCAGCCTGTGATCAGGTTGAGCCATTCGAGCAGTCTGGTAACGGTCACACCGAAAACGGCCATGAATTTGCAGATCTTCAGGCAGTCATAAAGCCCCGCCACATTCTGCAAATTGGCCACCATTTCACCCTTTCCCTCCACGGCAAACGGGTCTTGGGGCTCCAAGATGCCTACTTCTGGCATGGCCAAACCTTTTTCATAAAACCGCGTGTTCCCCCCTGCCAAATGACATGCACCCCGGTTCGAGGTCGCATAGGACAAGGCTGTGCTGTTGAATACCCTCGGCTCGTGAGCGGGGAATTCCAGTCCCTTCGATTCGATGGCGAACTCCCTCGCCAGCGGGGCAAGCTTTTCGGCAGCCTTTTTCGTGCCCTTGCCGAGTATTTCACCGAGTCCCTTCCGGAAAGCGATAGCCTCTATAAGCGACAGTACGCCGTCTCCATTTCCCCATTCAAGGGAAAGCCCTTCAGTAAGACTGGAATCTAACAGGCCCATTTCCTGGCATTCCATGGCGAAGCCGATGACACCACCAGTGGAGATAGTGTCCAGACCCCACCGGTTACACATGTCATTCGCCTTACATATTGTTTCCATATCTTCGACTAACAGGTTGCTTCCAAGACACCCAATCGTTTCATACTCAGGGCCTCCGCCTCGGATCTCATTCCCTTTCCCGTCGGAAAAACCTATGGTCCTGCCACACCCGACGACACAATTTCCGCAGTGAAACCGTTCAGTCAAATATTTTTCGGTCAGGACCTCGCCGGTGATCTTTTCCGATTTCCCGTTCCAATCACCCAACGACCAATTTTTGATGGGCAGGTCACCCGAAACCTCGTTTCCGATAAGGCCTTCCGCAGTCCCATGTTCATACATACCGTTGCGATTTTTCACCTGAAAAGCCGCAGTTTCCTTGATTTCACTACGCAATTTTACCTCCTGCGCAATGGACGGCTTCCAGTTCCCTTTCTTCACGGCTACAGCCTTGAGGTTCTTTGCACCCATAACTGCTCCCAATCCACACCTTGCTGCAGCCCTTGCATCACGGCCATCGCAGAGAATGGCGGCAAGCGGAACCTGGTTCTCTCCGGCCTGGCCGATGCTCTGGACGACAATATCTTCGCCGTGCTTTTTCTTCAAAAGCGCGTCGGTCTCAAAAGTGTCTTTCCCCCACAATTCCTCCGCAGGCAGAAGCGAGACTTCCCCCTCTTCAATATAAAGATAGACGGGCTTTTCAGACTTCCCCTGAACGACAACGGCATCGTAACCAGCGCTTTTGAGGGCCAAGCCCCAGTAACCGCCGCAATCCGCCTCTCCCCATATGCCCGTAAGAGGTGAACGGGCTGCAACAGAATGGCGGCCCGTCGAAGGAATCCCGCTCAAGGCAAAGGGGCCGGTCGAGAAAACCAACCTGTTGTCTGGGCCCAGTGGGTCGGTAGTACCATCGGTTTCGTTGTAAAGATAGTAGGCTCCAAGCCCAACGCCCCCTATAAATTTCCTGAGCGTTTCTTCCCGGATTTTTTCCTCCACCATGGCTGAATCGCCAAGGCGTACTCTCAGACAGGTTCCAGTATAGCCATGCATGTCACATACCTCCGTATCATTGCTGGAAGAACGCAGGCAGGAAAAACTCTTCCTGCCTGCGTGGAGTGGGTGGTTTATGTCTTTGCTGCTTCTTCTTCTGTGGTATAAAGCTGTTGTTCCAACTTTTCTTTTTTAAGCAATGCTTCATATTCCTCATCCGTGTAATAGAACATCCCCTTGTTGTTCAAGAACGCCAGCAGGAGCGAAACGATCGGCGTCACCCAGAGGAAAAAGGCCCAGGGGACGTAGGCCAGCGTTGCCACGCCCAGGACTCCGGACATGTAGATGGCGTTGTCCGTCCAAGGGTAAAGCGGGGCACTGAGGGTTCCACCGTCTTCCGTCGTCCTGGAAAGGACTTCCGGTTTCAGACGGAATTTCCTGAAGCTCTTGTCCATCATTTGCGGCGTCATGATGAGCGAAATGTACATGCTCGTACCCACGGCATTCGTCACGTGCCCGACAAAGATCGTGCCCAGCACAAGCTGCCAGACATTCTTGATTTTGCGGGACATTGGAGCGATGACGGCTTCAAGGACACCAATATGCTGCAAAAGCCCTCCCAGGCCGAGCCCAAACAGCATGACGGCCACGACTCCGAGCATCCCCAGGATTCCTCCCCGGTTCAGAAGGCTGTCAAGAAATTCAACACCTGAATCCAGCCGGAATCCTGACCAAGCTGGGTTCATGGCTTCCGAAAAAGTAGCCCCCTGAAAAACCATCGCCCAGATCACGCCAAGGAGTGCTCCAAAGGCAATGCAGGGAAACCCTGGTTTTTTCATGGCCATCAGGGTGATGACAATAAGCGCGGGAAGAATCATGATTGGATTGATATTGAACTGCGAGGCGATCATGTCCATGTATTCCGGGATCTTTTCCAGGTTTACCGAATCACCGGCAAACTTGAGGCCGACGAGCCAGTACATCACGATGACGATGATGTAGGCCGGAACTGTGCTGTACATCATGCTTCGAATGTGCTTGAACACATCAATACCGCACATGGATGCAGTAAGGACAGTGCTGTCCGACAGGGGTGACATCTTGTCACCGAAATAGGCCCCTGAAAGGACGGCGCCGGCGGTCATGGCCGGTGCTACGCCAAGCCCCTGCCCGATTCCTATCATCGCCACCCCGACGGTTCCGGCCGTTCCCCATGAAGTTCCCGTGGACAAGGCTGTCAACGAACATATCAGCAGGGCCGCTACCAGGAAGAAGGACGGCGAAATCAGTTTGAGGCCGTAATAAATCAGCGTTGGCACTACGCCTCCGGCAATCCAGGTTCCCACAAGGGCACCGACGGCCAGAAGGATCAAGAGAGCCCCCATACCCTTGCGGACCGAGTCACTTGCCGCTTCCTCCAACTCCTGGTATTCATACCCCAGATAAAAGGCAACGCCGATTGCAAAGAACCAGCTTACGAACAGGGCCAGCTGGATCGGGAGCTCGAAGGTGACAATGAACAGAAAGATCAACACAAAAATGGCGGCAAGCAGCGCTACCGAAAGGCCTAACCCCGGTTTCCTGACTTCTTTTTCTTTCGACACCAGGTTCACCTCCAGAGAATATTGGGCATCTGCAGAAATTTCCTAAAGCAGTTCCCTGAACAGTTTTTCCATTCCGGTCTGATCGATGTCCCGCGGATTCGCCTTTCTCATGCCCGGGAAGCCCATGGCGTCCTCGGCCAGTTTGGCTATTGCATCTTCCCCGATTCCCAAATCCGACAGGTGCATTGGCAGGTCGAGATCTTTCATCAGCCTTTTGACTGCATCTACTGCCTTTTCACCTGCCTCAATAGACGCGCATCCATCGATATTTTTTCCTAGCGCTACGGCGATTTCGGCCATTTTCTCGGGACAGGAAATCAGGTTATACTTCATCGTGACAGGCAAAGTCATGGCACAGGCAACACCATGGGGCACATCGTACAACCCGCCCAAGGGGTGTCCCATGCAGTGTGCTATGCCAAGGCCTGCCTGGTCGAAGGCGATCCCCGTCATGCAGCTTGCCAAAAGCATTCGTCCCTTTGCATCCAGATTTGCCGGCTGGGCAAAGGCTTTGCGGATGTTTTCACCGATCAGTTTGATTGCCTGCAGGTTCAGGCTGTCCGTGACGGGGTTCGCTTTCCAGGAAGTGTAGGATTCAATGGCATGAGTAAGAGCATCCATTCCGCATGCGGCCATGATCTTCGACGGGAGCGTCAACATTAGCCCGGGATCAAGAATCGCCAGGGAAGCGACAATCGTATCGGGGTTTTTGAACCCGTCCTTGAATCTCGTCACGTGGTCTGTCGCAACGACAGTTCTTGTAACTTCGCTCCCTGTCCCCGCAGTGGTCGGGATACAAATCGTGGGAGCGATTTTTCTGGATACTTCTTTTCCCTCCATCAGGTACTCCCTAAGTTTTCCGCCGTTCGTCATCAAAAGAGCTATTCCCTTTGCCGAATCCAGGGAGCTGCCACCACCAAGACCGACAACGACGTCCACGCTATTCTCCGTGGCGAACTCGAACCCTTCATCCATGATCGTGTCCAGCGGGTTCGCCATGATCCTGTCAAAGAGGCAGAATTTCACACCTTCCGTTTTCCTGATGAGTTCCGCCACCTTGTCGGCAATCCCGGCTTTCACGATACCCTGATCACAAACGAGCATCACCGACGAAGCACCCAGAGCTTTTAGCTGTGCCGGCAGTTCCTTCAGAACTCCCTCTCCATAAATAAGCTTCGTCGGGTCGTCAAAAACAAACCTTTCCAGAACTGGATTCATATACACTTTTACCCCCTTTTTACACATGTTTTGTTTCTCTTTTCTGCCCCCCCTTCTTCGCGTTCTATCCTTTCTTTCCTGCCATTTTCCCTCCCGAAGACCGGAAGAGTTCACCAAATTATTCCGTTTCCCGCTTCTTTCCGGCAACGATGGCATCTACGGCGTTTTTTAAATGATCCTCAAGTTCCCGAAGCGCAAGATTCTTGTCTCGGTCGTCAATAGCCTTGAGGATCTTCCGGTGTTCCTGTTCCGACTCGTTCCTCATGGCTCTCAGGTAGGTGATGACGTACCGGTTCACCCGGCTCCTGAGGTTTTTCAGAAACTCCAAAAGCATTTCCCTTCCAGAGATCCGGTAAAGAAGATCGTGGAATTCTTCGTTGAGCTGGCACCATTTGATGTCGTCTTCCGTGATTTCCATTTCATCCAGACAATGTCGGGCTTTCTCAATGACGTCTCCACTGATGTCATCAAAAGCCAACTTGAGTGCACCTGTCTCGAGAAAGGTACGCATTTCATAAATTTCCCTGATTTCGGAGACCTCCAGCTCTGTAACAACCGCACCGCGCCTGGGGATTATTTCGACCAGACCTTCCGCCTGGAGCTGCCTTAGTGCTTCTCGTACTGGGATAGAGCTGACGCCCAGCTGCCGGGCTATTTCTTCTTGCCGCAGACGCGCACCTCCGATAAGGGAACCGCTAAAAATGGCACGCCTCAATATTTCTGAAATATAAGAGGACGCTGAGCCCTCGTATTTTGTCTCTTGGACTATTTCCTGAAAATCCACAGTCTCTCCCCTCCCTGCAGCACCCGTTATTTATATATAATATATAATATCGAAAACTGGTCAAGGGACTATTGAGTTCCTTTTCATGCGCTTGAAAGGAAGTGAACATGCTCGTCAGGCTCTTTGGATTTTTACGCGAGGTGGCAAAAGAAACGGAACTGGAACTCGATGCTGCATCCCCTTCTTTACTCCTCCATGAACTGTCCGCAAGGTACGGACCGGAATGGGACAGGATCGTCACACTGCCTGGTTCCGACAAAGGCTTTCTCGGCATTATCTGCGTCAACGGGCGGTGTCTTGAAGAAAACGAGCTTGAATCCTTCAGAATTGACAATGGGGATACTGTAATGATCATTCCCCCACTCAAAGGAGGCTGACCAGAAAATCACCGTTGTTGTACTATAGAGAAAAACCGGGTGACCGGAGCAAGAGTGGAGGGAAGGATC
>JBKHBH010000084.1:0-9508 GCA_046542505.1 Thermovirgaceae bacterium
GGGCGAAAAAAGCCGCGGCCTTGCGGATGATCTCGTTGGCACGGCGTAACTCTCGATTTTCCCGCTCAAGTTCTTTCATGCGGTCACGGCCTGCGCTGCTGGGACCGGGACGCACGCCTTCATCTCTTTCTGCCTGGCGGACCCAGATTCGCAGTGTCTCGGCGGAACAACCAATCTTCTGTGCTACCGACTGGGTCGCTGCCCACTGCGAAGAATATTCCTCCACATGCTCGAAAACCATTCGAACCGCCCGTTCACGTACCTCTGGTGAGTATCTGGTTTTTGTCTTCATAAGCTCCATCCTCTCAAGAAATGGAGTCTCCGACAATCCCGGGGCGATTCAAAAATCCGCTGGGGTTGTTTAGGGGAAATGTCGAGAAACCTATTGTTTGCAAGGATTTTGCTGATTTGATAGACGCAGCGGACTCAAAATCCGCCGGGCCAGAGGCCTGTGGGAGTTCGAGTCTCCCCTCCGGCACCAGATAAAAGTCAACAGGGCCCCGGGTAAAATTACCCGGGGCCCTGCTTTTTCCCCTGTTCCAGATCCTGTTATCCCCTGGGACAGAAAAAGCCTTCGGGTGTGCCGGAACGGACTGGAAAAGAATATTCGCCTTTGCTTCTTTTGGACCTGTCGTCTTGTTTGTTGCAGGCGTGTCCCCGACAAATTTGCCTTATAATAATGGTTATTAAACTCGACAAGGGGTGTTCGAGAGTGAATGAGTGTCGATCCCCCAACGGAGCGAAAATTCTTTGGTGCAGGGAGGGTTTCACATGATCGAGACTGATGTTTTGATATTGGGCGGGCTTTCCGGTATTACGGCGGGCGTCAGCTGCCGGAGGCATTATCCCGACAAGCGGATAGTCCTTGTCCGCAAGGAGGGCACCGTGCTGGTCCCATGCGGAATTCCCTATATCTACGGGACGGTCGGCGGTCCACAGAACAACGTGGTTCCCGACGGACTGCTGGAAAAAAACGGGATAGAACTGGTAAAGGGCGAAGCCGTCGATGTTGACATCGAAGGGAAAACGGTCGCCCTTGAAACGGGGGGGAAGATTGCTTTCGACAAACTGGTCTTTGCCACGGGGTCACAGCCCGTCGTTCCTCCCATCCCGGGTGTGGACAAAAAGAATGTCTTCCCCGTCAAAAAAGAGTTCGATTACCTTCAGGACGTTCTCGACAGGATGGAAGGCATCAAGGACCTGGTCATCATCGGAGGCGGCTTCATCGGCGTCGAGTTCGCAGACGAATGCCGCAAGGGACGGGATGTCAATGTCACCGTGGTGGAGGCACTTCCCCATTGTCTGCAGATGGCGCTGGATGACGAGTATTGCTCCGAGGCCCAGGAAAAGCTGGAGGAAGCGGGTGTGACCCTTCGGTGCAATTCAAAAGTTGAAGCCATCCTCGGCGATGAAAAGGTCACGGGAGTTCAGCTCGCAGGCGGAAAAGAGATCAAGGCCGACATGGTCATCCTCGGCATCGGGGCAAAGCCGAATACGGATCTGGCAGAGAAGGCAGGACTCGAGCTGGGATTCAGGAAGGCCATAAAGGTCGACTGGTACATGAGAAGCCACACTCATCCCGATATTTTTGCCTGCGGGGACTGTGCCGAGAAGATCTCCTTCTTTACGGGACGTTCCGTGGGTACCATGCTGGCATCTATTGCCACCTCGGAGGCGAGGATTGCCGGAGCCAACCTGTTTTCGCCCTACCTGCAGAACCACGGGACCATCAGCGTTTTCTCGACCATGGTAAACGGCCGCGCCTTTGCCGCGGCGGGACTGACGGAACGCCAGGCCCGGGACCAGGGGATGAATATCGTCATCGGAACCGCCCAGGCTCCAGACACCCACCCCGGGGGGATGCCCGATTCGAGCGTGACGAAGGTCAAGCTCGTTTTCGCCAAAGAGACAGGAGTGCTCCTTGGCGGCTGCATTTCCGGCGGCCGGCCCGTTGGCGAAATGGTCAACGTGGTCAGTGCCTGCATTCTTCACGGAATGACCGCCGACGACATCACCAGGTTCCAGATGGGTACCCACCCTGCGCTGACATCCTCGCCGATCATGTACCCCATCGTCAACGCCGCCTGCCGCGCGGCGCTCCCCATACGGCGGTAGTTTTTGCAAAGACTACAATGCGTGTGTAACACAGTAAAGACATCTTCTGACAGGTCATTCTGTCAGTGGGAGCATGAGTGATGTAAAAATACCCCGCCGAGGCCCCGGGTTTACTCCGATGTGCATAAGATCTTCCCAAATGGCAAAACAGTATTTTGGGATTGCTTGATTTCCATTTACAATGATAAACAGATACAAATGCATCATAAAGAGGGAAAAGTAACTGTCCTTTGCAATGAAGCGAGTGCCTCTTTAAACGACCCGTTGAAACGGATAGAATTTCAGACCAAAGGAAGCCGGCTTTTTCAAGAAAGCGGGGCCGAAGCCATGGGATATGCAGATTGGAGAGAAACGGCACAAAAGTTGTTGCGGGTTTTGTGTCTTGTTGTGTTATGTTCAACCGCCATACCCTCAGTGGCACAAGCAGATGAACAGCCTTTCACCGTCAGCACCTCCTACAAGAGCCTGCTATCGAACCCTGAACAGACAGGCATGCTCGATCTCATCGTCAAGGAAGCATTCCACAGAATCGGCATTGAGGCGGAAATTGTGTTCACGCCAACGGAGCGCTCCCTGGCCGATGTTGACGCAGGACTTCTCGATGCAGAGCTGAACCGGATCGAGGGGATGGAGAAAAATTTTCCCAACCTCGTAATGGTCCCTGAACCGAACATGGTCATGAATTTCGTCGCCTTTTCGAAGAAAGATTACTGTATCGACGGCTGGGAAAGCATCAGGGACCTTCACGTAGGACTCGTCAAGGGATGGAAAATCCTCGAAGAGAACACGAAGGGATTCCCCCACGTAGTTACCGTTCCCACCGAGACGGAACTTTTCAACATGCTCGACATGGACCGCATCGATATCGCCCTTTACAGCAAACTGACAGGGTATGAACAGATTTACCTGAGAGGTTTTGAGGGAATACGTCACCTGGAACCGCCCCTGGAAAGCCGCAATATGTATCTTTACCTGCACAAGAAGCACTCCGATCTCATCGAGCCTCTCGCCAGGGCACTGAAGAGCATGAAAGAGGACGGAACCTGGGACCGGATCGTGAAGGATGCTACATCCCACGTTACTGGAGATGAATGAATGGTTGCATCTTCGGGCCCTCTCAACTGGAGGTCTTCCAGCACATGGCGGTTTTTTTTGTACACCCTGGCAGGACTTCTGACCGTGGCGGTGTTGCTCTCCACAGCCTACGGATGGTTCATGTACCGGCGGGAGATTGACCATCTGGACAACAACCTGAACCAGATAGAGGACATCTATGTCCCCCACCTGGTGTACAGCCTCTGGATCACCGATTATGAATCCATCCCGAACCAGATCGAAGGGATAGGCAAGTTCAACCATATCGAGGGAATCGAGGTCCGGGACGATGAAACGGGCAGGGTTTTTGCCACCGGTTCCATGAAACCCGACGGTTTGAAGGTCCTGTCCCACGACCTCCTTTACGATTACAGGGGTGAAGAAAGAAAGATCGGTTCCCTGTCCCTGTATGTCGACAGAGCGACGATTGTCACAGACGCAAGGAATGCGGCAATGAGATTTTTCGCCCTGCAGGCTTTGCTGGCCCTTGTTTTTGCCGGTCTTGTCGCCTGGACTTTCCACATGGCCATCGGCCGGCATCTTTTCCGGCTGGCGCTGTTTCTCAAGAATGACGACCCCGTCGACAATGAACGCCCCTTTGTGCTGGAACGCTCGGGGAAGAGAAAAGATGAAATATACATGATGGTGGAGCATTTCAACGAAATGAGGGAAAGAATCGCCCGCGATGTAGGCGAGATACGGGAGTGGCGGGACCTCATGGAATACATTATCAGATACGATCCGAACGCAGTGGCTGTTCACGACAGGGACATGAAATATATTTTTGTCAGCGACAGGTACCGGAGCGATTACGGGATCGGGGACAGGAAAATTATCGGGAAAAGCCATCACGAGGTATTTCCCGCGACGACGGATTCCTGGAAGGAAATCCACGAGCGTGCCCTTTCGGGAGAGGTGCTGGGAAACGATGAAGACCTCCTCGTTCGAGAGGACGGGCGCGTTGAGTATGTGCGCTGGCAGTATCGCCCCTGGTACCAAAGTGACGGATCCATAGGCGGAATCGTCAGGTACACGGAAAACATCACCGAAAGAAAACGGATGGAACATAACCTCTTTCTGGAAAAGGAGAAGTTCCGGACCACCCTCTTTTCCGTGGGTGACGGCGTCATCTCGACGGATGAGAAGGGCGATGTGGCCCTGATGAACTCCATTGCTGAAGATTTGACTGGATGGTCCCGGGAAGAGGCGGCCGGCCGCCCGCTCGAGGAGATTTTTCATATCATCGACGAAAAGACACGGGAAAGGTCAGTCAATCCTGCGGAACTTGCCCTTGAAAAGGGTGAGAAGGTGGAGATGGCGCATCATACCTTGCTTCTCTCCAGGTCGGGAAGAGAGATTCCCATAGAAGACAGTGCCGCCCCCATCCGGGATACTGACGGAAATATCAGGGGTGTGGTCCTCGTCTTCAGGGACGCGTCGGAAAAACTGGAGAGACAGAAGAAAATCGAATATTTGAGCTACCATGACCAGCTCACAGGACTGTACAACCGCCGTTTTCTCGAAGAGGAGCAGAAGAGACTGGATGTGCCGCGAAACCTGCCCATGTCACTGGCCATGATCGACGTGAACGGACTGAAACTCGTCAATGACGCCTTTGGACACAAGGCCGGAGACGCTCTTCTCCAAAAGGTCGCCGAAGTGCTGAAACGCGAATCCCGCGCCGATGACATCATCGGGAGGATCGGCGGTGACGAGTTCGTCATCCTTCTTCCCCGAACGGGGCAGGAAGAGGCCGGCGTCCTGATGGAAAGGGTTTGCAGGGCCATGAACAGCGAAAAAGTCAGTGACATCCCCGTGTCGGTTTCCTCCGGATGGGCGACCAAGGAGAGTGAAGATGAAAACTCCGACAAGATATTTGAAGAGGCAGAGGACAACATGTACCGGAACAAGATCTCCGAAAGAACCAGCTACTATCACAGGGCGGTACATGTGATCCTCGGGACCCTTTATGAGAAAAGCCCGGGAGAAGAGGAACATGCGGCCCGGGTGAGCTCCCTGGCCGAGGGGATGGCAAAAACCCTGAACCTGGGCGGGACGGAGATTAATGAGGCAAGGATGGCCGGAGCGGTGCATGACATCGGGAAGATCGTCATTTCCAGTGAAATTCTTAACAAGGAAGAGCCTCTCGACGAGGAAGAATGGATGGAGATCAGGAAGCATCCTGAGGCGGGTTACAGTATTTTGAGCACCGTCAACCAATACAGCCTTCTGGCTGAAATAGTGCTGGCGCATCATGAACGCCCTGACGGAAGCGGCTATCCGAAAGGGTTGAAAGGGGAAGAAATCCCTCTTTTGGCAAGGATTGTCGCCGTGGCTGAAGCCTTTGCCGCCATGACAGAGGAAAGGAATTACCGGAAGGCCCTGACCACTGAAGAGGCATTGGCGGAATTGAACCGAAATGCAGGGACGCAGTTTGATCCCCGCATCGTTGAATCGCTGTTGTCTCTGCTTTCTGATACCGGACAATGATATCGAACCGATTAAAACCCGTATCCGGATTGCAGGGACGGAGAGAGGGCAATTGATGAAAAAAGAAGAAAAATTCGGAGAAAACTCCAGGATATCTTGTCACAATCCTTGTGGAGCCCCAGGCTCAAGTGATGGTGGAGAGATCAAGTCGGCGGCCTCCCGGTACCTGGACCTCTTCGATGGTCTGGGGCTAGCTGTAGCCATCTTCGAGGCTGTGGAAGACGGGAAGGATTTTGTCTTCCGTGATTTCAACAGGGCCGGCGAGAAGGTTGAGTTGATAAAAAGAGAGGATATCATCGGTAAAAGCGTTCAGGAAGTCTTTCCCTCAATCAAAGAATGTGGTCTTTTCGATGTCTTCGTCCGTGTGTGGCAGACAGGCATTCCCGAACGGTATTCTACTGCGTACTACCGGGACAGTTACATCGAAAGCTGGAGGGAGAGCTACGTGTATCGTCTCCCCTTTGGTGAAGTGGCGGCAATCTATGACGATGTTCCGGAGCAAAAGCCCGTCGAGGAAGCCCTCAGGGAGAGCGAAAGGAAGCTTACAACACTGATCTCGAACCTGCAGGGAATGGTGTACTCGTGCCATAACGACGGGAACCGGACCATGCATTTCGTCAGTGAAGGGGCCAAGGAGCTGACGGGATACGGGCCGGAGGAGCTTGTCGGCAACGTGGTTGTGTCCTACGGAAGGATCATCCATGAAGAAGACAGGCGTTATGTCTGGGAGACGGTCCAGAAGACGCTGGAATCAAAATCCACCTTTACCCTGGAATATCGTATCGCCACGCGCGGAGAACCCGTGAAGTGGGTCTGGGAGCGCGGTCAGGGTGTCTTTTCCGAAAAAGGGAAATTCATTTGCCTTGAAGGTTTCATCATGGACATCACCGGTATGAAGGAAGCCAAAAGGATCCTGGAAGAAAGAGAAGAACGATATCGCATGATCTCGGAGATGATATCCGATTACGCTTATTCCTTTCGTGTCGAGGCAGACGGCAGCCTTGTCAGGGAGTGGGTGATCGGGGGATTCGAGAAGATCACCGGGTATACTTCGGAGGAAGTCACCCGGCGGGGAGGCTGGCTTTCCCTCATGTATCGTGATGACATGGCTGTGGTGCGAAAGCGGAGCGAAAAACTCCTGGCGGACCTGGATGATACAAGTGAATTCCGCATCGTGAGAAAGGACGGTGAAGTCCGCTGGCTCAGGGATTACGCGCGACCGGTGTGGAGCGATTCTGAAAGCCGGGTGGTCCGGATCTACGGATCAGTACAAGATATCACGGAGCGCAAGAAGGCGGAAGAAGAGTACCGGACGCTGTTTCGCCAGATGCTGGACGGTTTTGCACTCCACGAAATCATCTGTGATGAAAAGGGGAACCCGAAAGATTACCGTTTCCTGGCAGTCAATCCGGCTTTTGAGCAGATGACGGGGCTGAAATCGGAGGATATCGTCGGGAAAACAATACTTCAGGTCCTGCCCGAAACGGAATCTTTCTGGATCGAAAAATACGGAAAGGTAGCCATGAGTGGAGAGCCGGCGCTATTTGAAAGCTATGCAAAGACGCTTGACAGATATTACCAGGTCAGTGCCTTCAGGCCTGAACCAGGGAAGTTTGCCTGCATCTTCACTGATATCACCGACCGGAAGCGTGCGGAGAAAAGACTCAGGGAGAGCGAGGAAAAATTCCGGAACCTGTTCGACCATTCCAGTGACGCGATCATGATTCATGACCTGAAAGGAAGATTCCTGGAGGTCAACGATGTCGCCTGCGAGCGCCTCGGGTATTCTCGCGACGAGCTGATGGGCATGTCACCCATGGATATCGACGCCCCTGAATTTGCCGGCAAGGCTCCCGACAGGATCAAAACCATAAAGCAAAAAGGCCGGTTGGTTTTCGAATCGGCTCATTTGTCCAAGGATGGTTCGTCGATACCGGTTGAGATAAACTCCCGCATCATCAGATATGAAGGGAAGGATGCAATCCTCAGCGTGGCCAGGGACGTCACCTCAAGAAAGAAATCCGAAAGGGACCTGAGAAACACCTTGGAACGTCTTCGCCGTGTCACCGGGTCAGTCATCGACGTCATCGTTTCGGCCGTCGAGGCGCGCGATCCCTATACGGCGGGACATCAGCGCCGTGTGGGCGATCTGGCCAGGGGGATCGCCACGGAAATGGGCCTCCCGGCCGAAGACGTGGAAGGGGTCCGAATCGCCGGGGTGATCCATGACCTGGGCAAGATCTCCGTTCCGACGGAGATCCTGAGCAAGCCCAGGAAGCTCAGCGACATGGAGTTTGCCCTCGTGAAAGAGCACCCGCAAAAAGGGTACGAAATACTCCGTGAAGTCGACTTCGACTGGCCCGTGGCTGACATGGTCCGTCAGCATCACGAGCGCCTCGATGGTTCGGGCTACCCGCAGGGACTTGAAGGCAACGAAATCGTTCCGGGGGCGAAGATCCTGGCCGTGGCGGACGTTGTGGAGGCCATGGCATCCCACCGCCCCTACCGGCCGAACCTCGGTCTGGATGCGGCGTTGAAGGAAATCGCTTCAGGCAGGGGAATCCTCTACGATTCGGAAGCGGTTGATGCCTGTTTGCGATTGTTTAACGAAAAACGGTACCAGTTGCCGGCGCCGTAGTGACTTTGCCCGAAGAGGTTCTTCAACGACCCTCCGTGTCAACCTCCGGCAAGGTTTTTCCTTTCAGAAGGCGTCCCAGGTCATCCCACTCGGCTTTTCCCTTGGCAATGTCACCGAGTCTTGAGATCTTGACCCGGGTCGGAAGGTGGTAGCCATCTGTGACAAGCTCACCCTTTTCGACATGCCGCTCCATTTTGCAGCGCCCGACAGGCCAGTACCGTACGCCTATGGTGGGCGTGTCCCTGAAGTAGCGCTGCAGGACCTCCCCAAGCTGGTCATCCCGGGCCAGAACGCGCAACAGAAAAAGGGGACGCCCCTTCTTTCCGAGCGCCTGCACGACATGTGCCTCGAGAGATGCCTCCTGGAGGATTTCGATGCCCAGACCCATTTCTTCGCCCGTCGCATCATCCAGGGCCGCTTCGAGCAGCCAAAGGTCCTCGATTTCTTCCTCCTCGACAACCATGCCCCGTATGGTGCATTTGCCCGGTTCTGCCGCGCGCACGACAGCGCCGGGTATGACCGAGGGCATTCTCGTTGTAAACCGTGCAGTTTTGGCGAGAAAGAGGAGGCCCGCTTCGTCGCAGGTTGCGCCTTCAAGAGAGAGTCCGCGGATCGGGACACCATAATCTCCGGCGATGGCAAGCACCTCGGTGGAAGGTATCGGTTTCGGGCCGCCCGGGGCACCCTGTGTTCCCGATCCGATTCCCACGGGGAGGGAGAGTATCCCGTGTTTCAGGGTTTCCACTTTGCTGAAAAGGACAAGCAGGGCGAGTATGCTTTGTAGGGGAAATTCAGGTTTTCCACCTGCAGATTTTCGGTAACGAGCAAGTTCAAAGAACAATTCCGACGTCTTTTGTATCGCCTGCGACGGGAAATTTTTTTGTTCCGGAAGGATTTTTTTGATTTCGTCCATGCTGACCGTTTCCGGAAGGGAGGCATCGCTTTCAGTCCGAATTGTTACAAGCTTTCCCGGACCCTCATCGGTGTTTTCGCAGACAAGGCGTGTGTCCCCTGCTTTTGGCACAACGAGGGTGTGGCTCATATCGGGTGCGCCCGCTTCTTTAATGATCGCCTCGAACAGGCCGGCGAGAGCCACGGAAGAGAGCCCGCACTGCGGGTCAATCAATATCATGGTCTTGCACCTCCAGAAAACGGTCCATTTTCCCCCGT
>JBKHBH010000009.1:0-38486 GCA_046542505.1 Thermovirgaceae bacterium
GTTCAGCTACTCCTGCGGCAAAGGAGGGGTGACATTTTCCCTGTCCCATACAGGCCCTTTACCCATGACATTTTCCCTGTCCGTTGACAGAGTTGTGAGTTACCGCTCTTTTCACTGCCTGAACCGGACGATGGTGACTCCGTATCCTCCTTCGCCCGGGCCTCCAAGCCGATAATCGACGATAAAAGGCAAGGTCTTGCACAGGGCCTGTACTTCACGCCTCAGGATGCCCTCTCCTCTTCCGTGGATAACGGCCACCTCGCCGTATCCTGCCCGGAAGGCCCTGTCCAGGTATCGTTCCACCTCGGGGATTGCTTCGTCCACGGTCATTCCCCGAACCATGATGGACGAAGGGACATGTCCCGAAGGAGAAAGGGGCTTTTTCACCGGGAGAGGGTCTTCCCGTTGCTCTTGCCCTCCTGCAGGAACAAGTTTTTTCAGCGGGACCTCGAACTTCATGGAACCGCTCAAAATCAGAGCTTTTTTCACATCAAGGGCCTCGATGATTCCACGCGTTGAGGTTCCGGCGATCCGGACGGTTTCGCCCCGCGCAGGTTTCCACCCGCCCGGGATTTTTTCCTGATCGAGCCGCTTTTCTTCCCGCTTTTCTTCCCGTTTCTTCAGAGATTTTTTCATCGCGGCAATCTCCTGCTGTTCACGGCCCAAAGGAGAGCCCGCTTTTTCAATTTTCCTGAGCATGGCCTTCGCTTTTTTTTCTGCCTCCTCGAGAACGGCCCTGGCTTTCCTTTCCGAGTCTTCCAGGATCTTTTCCCGTTTTGATTCGATGGACCGTCTCTGGTTCAGAAGAGTTTCCTTCAGTTCGGCGACTTCTCTTCGCTCCTTATAGAGTCGTTTTACCTCGTCTTCCAGGTGCTGCTGTTTTCTGATGAGTTCTTCAAGAAGCCTTTCCGCGTCGGCATGACCTTCATGGAGAACAGCCTTCGCTTTTTCTATGATGTCCTCCGATATTCCCAAACGCCCGGCGATCCGCAAGGCATTGCTTTCTCCGGGAATCCCCATCCGAAGACGGTAGGTGGGAACGAGCCTCTCGTCATCAAATTCCATTCCGGCCGTTTCTACACCGCTTCTGGTCAGCGCGTACCTCTTGATGGCATTGTGATGCGTCGTGGCAAGAACCAGGCTGCCCCGTTCATTGAGGCTTTCAAGAATCGCCACCCCCAGCGCGGCTCCTTCCTGCGGATCCGTTCCGGCCCCAAGTTCATCAACAAGAAGCAGGCTTTTTCTTCCGGCACGTTCAAGCATGGCGACGATGTTCCGGAGATGGGAACTGAAGGTTGAAAGGCTCTGTTCTATGCTCTGTTCGTCACCGATGTCGGCGAACATCCAGTCGATGTCTCCCACCACGGAACCCTCTCCGACGGGTGCCGGCAAACCGCACCATGCGAGGTAAACCGTCGCCGCCGTCGTCTTGAGCACCACCGTCTTGCCGCCGGTGTTCGGCCCCGTAATTACCAGCTGCCTGAACCGGTCTCCGCAATGGACATCTACAGGGACACAGTCGTCACCCAAGAGGGGATGGACCGCCTGCCTCAGAGAAAACCTGGACTGTCCTTCCATCACCGGCAGTACCCAGGATTTTTCTTTCTGCATCGACGAGGCCGCATGAAGCAGATCCACCTCGCCGAGAATGCGTTCCGCCTCGAGAAGGGCTCCATGGCGTTCGAGAATTTTCCCCGTGAGGTCCCTGAGGATCCTGTGCTCCTCCTGTTCCTCGTCCCGACGCATAAGGGCTATGCGGTTGTTGAGCTCTATGAGACCCCGCGGTTCCATATACACGCTGTTGCCCGTTCCGGACCTGTCCACCGTCATCCCGTTGAAACGGGACATGTCCTCCAGCTTCACCAGGAAGGTTATCCGACCGTCCCGGAAATGTACCGCTCTGTCCTGGAGCATGGAGGAAAAGGACTGGCTTTCCATCATGGATTGGGCTTTGCTCCTTGCAGAAGACGTCACGGCCCGCAGGGCATCCCTCAGCCCGGCGAGTTTGACCGAGGCGCCGTCATAGAGCCTGCCGTCATCGGCAACAACCTGAAGGCCCTTGAAGAGGTCGCTGAAATCTCCGAGTTTCCTGGTCAAATCGCCTAATTCAGGATAGTCCGCCTTCACTTCGGAAACCACCGCTTTCAGTCGAAGACAGATACCCATGATGACCCGGAAGAAGAGGATTTCCTCTCCTGTCAGCAATCCCGTTCTCTTTGCCTCTTCGAGCAGGGGCTTCACCGGTTTCAGTCTTTCATCCCAGGGAAGGTCGCCGTGAGTGTCAAAATAGCGATTGTACGCCCTCTGCAGATTCTGTTTTCTCAGGACTTCATCCGTTCCTTCGAACGGGGCGATCTCGGCGAGGGCTCGTCGGCCCAGGTCGCTTCTGCAGGATCTTTCAAAGAGGGAGAGAATTTTTTTCATCTCTATAGCGTTGAGCGTGCGCGCGTCGGTTTTCACTGCCGGTTTCGATCACCTCCGGAGGAATCCGTTTCCTGCAGCGTGGTCTCGTCCTCGGGGAGGGCCATTTGGTCAATCGGCCTCTTCCCTTCCTCGAAGGGGAAAAGATCATACTCTCCCAGGTGGACCTTTTCGAAAAAAGCCTGGATATGGGGCCATGCGTACTCGGCCGAGGACATGGCAACGGAATCTTTCATCCAGTAGGGCGAGATTACGGGGGAAAGCGCAAGAAGCGCCATATAGACGAGCAACACCAGGATAAAGGTCTTTGCGACGCCGGCAGCCGCACCGAGCGACCTGTCCACCGTCGAAAGATTCGTCAGTCGGAGAAAGGCCTTCACACCTTTCTGAATATACGCCCCCACGAGAAGGCAGACGGCATATATTCCTACAAGGGAGATGATTCTCGCAAAAGAGGCATCGATTTCGAAAATCCCCCTCAAAAACTGCGAAACAGGAACGGAAAGCTTCCAGGCAAGGAGGAACCCTCCCACCGTGGCTGCAAGTGATATGACTTCCCCGGAAAATCCGCGCGCTGCCCCTTTGATGAGAAACGTCACCAGAAGCAGCGCGGCGAAGATGTCAACGGCCGCCGCCAGATCCATCGTTTCCGCATTCTTTCAGCGCTTTCGACAGCTTTCGTGACGTATTGTCCAGTGCATGGGCCAGTTTAAAACACGTCAAAAGGAGACGCTCTTCCTGGTCGGCGGAGCTGTCAATTTTTCCGAGGTTCTCCCTGACGATTTCGAGCACAGACTCGAAACGATCTTCATCGAGACGGGTTAGTACAGGATAGGTCTTTTTTCCGACCAGCACACTGACACGCCGGGTTTCCTCGGCCATGATGAAGTCGCCTCCTTTCCCCTGGTTACGACCTGTCGATCAGTTCTCCCTGTTGATAGGTGTCGTCGTCATTTTGCCCGACATCTTCCTCGGGGACTTCTCCAGTGAGGTTCCGGAGCTTTCCAAGCAGGGACCTAAGGCGGTCTTCCGTTTCTTTTTGCTCCTTCCGAAGTTCTTCGACAACCCTGTCGCGTTCAGCCAGAATCCGCTGGTGCTCCTGTCTGACCGCCGTCAGGGCTTCCTCGTTTTCGTGGAGCAATTCCTGTTGCGTTTCAATTTCCTCTTTCATTCTGCCATTCTCTTCGCTCAACTTCCGCATCCTCGCCGTCAACTCGTCCACCAGGCGCTCGATATCGACAAGATGCTCCTGCATGGGGAACTCCTCCTTACCGCAAGATATAGCCTTTCCGGGAAAGATTCTCCCGCAGGCGTTCGTGAGCTTCATCCACCTCGTCGTCCCTCAGGGTTCTCCCGCCGGAACGATAGGCCAGTGAAAAGGCGAGGCTTCTTTTGCCCGACGGTATCCCTTCCCCTTCGTACATGTCAAAGAGCCGGAGATCGAAGAGCGTTTCCGGCGCCCCCCCCCGTATGTCCTCTGTCACGGCATCAGCCGCGATATCCTTGTTTACAAGGAGAGAAATATCCCTGTATACGGCAGGATACCTGTAGGGCTCGCCGAAACGCGCAGGCTCTCCGTTGATGAAGGGCTCGAGGTCCATTTCGAAAAGGTAGACCGGTTCAAAGATGGACAGTTCGTTCTGGAGCGAGGGCTTGATCCTGCACAGATACCCTATCTGCCTTTCTCCGAAGAGTATTGCAGCCGTCTGTCCTCCGTGCCCGAATGGTTCATCGCCAGGAACGAAATGAACATCCACTCCGCGGCTCGCCGCAAAAGATTCCACGTCGCCCTTTACGGAATAAAAGTCATCAACTACCTCGGCCTTCCATGGAGACCGGGGATCTCTTCCCTGACACACCGCTCCTCCGATGAGAAGTCTTTCCTTTACGCCGAGTTCCTTTGAGGGATCCTCGAGAAAGACCGCCCCCACTTCGAATAGCCGTATCGGTCTTCTCCATCCGGAACGAAGGTTCGAGGCAACCGCCTCGAGCAGACCGGGCCCGAGGAGTGTTCTCATGACTGACTGATCCCTGCTGATCGGATTTGCAATGGCCATGACCTTCGCCCGGGGGTCGTCTCCGGATATTCCCATGGACTTCAGGATTTCCGGCGAGATGAAACTGTAGGTGATCGCCTCCACATATCCTCTCGCCATTGCTGCCATCCTGAGGGTCTGCCTGCAACGCATCTGGTCTGTCCTGTCTCCCGGGCACCTGGTCACCGCCGGAAGCCGCGAAGGAATCTTGTCATATCCCCATACCCTGGCCACTTCTTCCACGAGATCCTCCTCGATGGCCACATCCGGCCTGTGGCTCGGAACACGATAGACCCGTCTCGACTTATCTCTTTTTACTTCCTCGAATCCCAGCCCCGCCAGGATTTTTGAAGCAAGGTCCATGTCTTTCGTGAGCAGGATCTTTTCCAGGGTTTTCTCTCTCAACGTGACGGTTCCCCGGTCATTCGCGCCCGGATTCCCTTCGACCACCATTCCAAAAGGACGCGCGGCCTTCCATGAGGACAGGATCCGGAAGATTTCATTCACGGCGGCTTCGGCCTTCCAGGGGTCCACGATTCGTGCGTAGCGGTAGGAGGCCTCGCTGGGCAACCCAAGACGTCTGCTGGTCCTGCTGATCCTTATGGCATTGAAGTTGGCCGATTCGATGAGGATCTTGCGGGTCTTTTCATTGATTTCCGTTTCAAGACCACCCATCACTCCTGCGAGGGCGATGGGGACTCCTCCGCTGGTTATCAGAAGGTCCTCGGCTGTCAGGGCCCTCTGTTTCCCGTCAAGAGTGACAAGGGTTTCCCCCGGCCGCGCCGATCTGACTGTTATTTCCTCATCGGGCAAAAGCTCGGCGTCAAAAGCGTGGAGAGGCTGTCCCGTGGAGAGCATAACGAGGTTCGTCGCGTCGACGATATTGCTTACCGGCCTCATCCCGGAAAGGCAAAGACGCACACGGGCCCAAACCGGCGATGGGCCAATGGATACTGAATCGGCAAACCCGAGGGCATACAGGGGACAGTCCGGATCCTCGAGACGAATACCCTTGAATTCAGGAGACCCCGATCTTTTTGTAACTGACAGATCGCTTCTTTCGAGGCGTTTCGCTCCTTCGACAATTCCCGCGACCTCCGTCGCCAACCCCGATACACTCAGAAGATCGCCGCGGTTGGGTGTGATGGACAGGTCGAAAACCACATCATCGAGCCCAAGCGCCTCACGGATGTCCCGTCCTTGGGGTGTTCCGGGATCCAGCTTCAGGATTCCGAATTCATCGGCGATTTCAGGAAGGCCGATTTCCTCCGCGGACAGCATCATCCCGACGCTTTCGACCCCGTCGAAATCACGTCTGCCGATCACCGTCCCGTCGGCCAGCACGCATCCCGGCGGTCCATAGGGAACACAGGCGCCTTCTTCAAGGTTCGGCGCGGCAGAAACGCATACCGCTTTTTTTGTCCAGGTGTCGACCTCGGCAACGAAAAGATCCTTCCTCTCCGGGTGGATTTTGAGTCTCTCTATCCTGGCGCTCACGGCGCCCTGAAAGCGTTCGCAGGGTTTTTCCACAGCCTCGACTTCGGTGCCCGTTTCTGTCAGGCGCCGGGCGAGATGTTCGGGGTCCGGATCGAAATCGACAAATTCACGCAACCAGTTCAGGCATATCTTCATCTTCAGCTCCGGCCTCCTCCGGTTAGAAATGGAAGATCCCCTTCGAAAAATACCCTCAGGTCATCGAGTCCGTACTTCAGCATGGCGATCCTGTCAAGCCCCATGCCCCAGGCGAAACCGTTGTACTTCTCGGGATCGATCCCTCCTGCTTTGAGGACGTTGGGGTGAGTCATTCCAAGGCCCGATATTTCCAGCCAGCCCGTTCCCTTGCAGATCCTGCATCGGGGATTTTTCCCCCTGCAGGCGACACATTCCACATCCATCTCGAGTGAGGGTTCCGTGAAGGGGAAATAGCTCGCCCGGTAGCGAACATCAAGGGATTTTTCAAATATCCTCGTTATAAACGCCTCTAGACAGCCCTTCAGGTCGGCGACGGAAATGTCCTCATCCACGAGCAGGCCTTCCAGCTGATGGAACATGGGAGAATGGGTCGGGTCGTTGTCTCTTCTGTAGACCTTCCCCGGAACAATTATCCGAAGCGGCGCCCCCCATCGTCTCATGGCCCGCACTTCAACCGGGGATGTGTGAGTCCTTAGCAGGAGGCCGTTTTCCATGTAAAAGGTATCCTGCATATCCCTCGCCGGGTGATGCGGAGGTATGTTCAGGCCTTCGAAATTGTAGAAATCGTTTTCCATTTCTGGCCCGTACGCAACGGTGAACCCGAGGGAGGCAAAAATCTCGACGATCTCCTGAGTAACCTGCTCCACGGGGTGGCACCCTCCCCATGGGCGGCCCCGTGCAGGCAGCGTCACATCCAAGCTCTCCTGCCGTTCTCTCTCCTGGAAAGCTTCCGATTCAAGGGACCGCATCCTCTCCTCAAGGAGAGTTTCCATTTCCCCCCTCAGGGTGTTCAATCTTTGCCCAGCCTCGGGGCGTCGGTCGGCCGGGAGGGTCCCGATGGATTTTAGAAGCCGCGTGACTTCGCCCTTTTTTCCCAGAAATCCGACACGCAGAACCTGAAGGTCCTCCGGCGTTTCGGCCCGTTCCAGTCTTTTGAGGAAGTCATCTTTCAGCTTGGGAACTTCGTTCAGAATATCCGTCACCGCAATTGCCCCCCATTTTCCTCAATTCTTTCCAAGTGTCAGGAGTTTTCCTCCGCCTTTCCCGCTGCCGCCGCAAGGTCCCTGAGGTTTTGCCGTCTTGCAGCGATGACCAGACTGTCGGATTTTTCAAGCACAGTATCCGCACGGGGAAGAAAACTGCTTTCTCCACGTTTTACGAGCAGGACAACAGCATTATAACGGCTCCGGAACTCGAGCTCCATGAGGCTTTTGCCTGCCATGTCTTCAAGCGGGGAGATCTCACCCACCATGAAGTCGCTTCCCGGCAACTCCGTGAACTGTGCCAGCACCGGATGAGATATCTGGTCGGCCACCCGTTGCCCGAGGTCGCGCTCCGGGAAAAACACCCGAGAAGCCCCTATCTTTGCAAGTACCCTCGCGTGAAGTGCGTTCTGCGCCCGTGAGGTAACCACCGGCACACCCAGTCCGATGAGTATTGTCGTCGCCAGGATGCTTGCCTCGATGCTCTCGCCTATGGCCACAACAGCGATGTCGGCCTCCCTGGCGCCCGCCTTGACGAGCGCGTCCTCGTCGGTGGCATCGAGCTGGGCCGCAAGGTCGATTACTTCGGACATTTCTTCGACCCGTGCACGAATTCTGTCAACGCCGATGACGCTTTCACCAAGTTCGGTGAGGCGTTCACATACTGCCTGCCCGAAACGGCCGAGTCCGACGACAATGCAGGTCCTTTCCGTCTTGCTAAGCGTTTTCCTTGTCATCTACACCGCCCCTTTTATCCGATGGGAACGTTTGTGTCGGCGAAGGAAATTTTCGTCTTTTCCTCGGTTTCAATCAAACCGTACACGAAGGTGACAATCCCGACACGGCCCCAGAACATGAGCACCACGAGAAGGAACTTCCCCGAATCGGAAAGGTCCCCGGTGATTCCCGTGGAGAGACCCACCGTCCCGAGAGCCGAAACGACCTCGAAAAAAATATCCCTGAAAGCGAAGGGTTCAATGAGATTCAGGGCGAAAGTGCTTCCGAGAATAGTGCCAATATACATGAACGTCAACGTGAGGGCTTTCCTGATGATCTGCGGCGACAGCCGATGCCGGTAAAGAAGGACTTCTCTCCTGCCCGTGATATCTGTCATGCTCGAAAGGGAGAGGATGCCGAAGGTGGTGGTCTTGATTCCCCCTCCGGTCGAACCTGGTGATGCTCCGATGATCATGAGGATACAGATGACGAAAAGGCCCGTGGTGGACATGGCGGGGATGGAAATGGTGTTGAACCCCGCCGTCCGGGCTGTCACGGACTGGAAGAGGGCGTTCCACACCTTCAGGTGCAATGGAAGGTTTCGGAGCAGACCGCTCCATTCCGTTGCCAGAATCATCAATGTTCCCGCAAAGATCAGCGTCGCCGAGACGGCCAGAACAAGCCGGCAGTAGGGGGAAATTCTCTTTCGGTACGGGAAGGAAGCCAATTCCGCGAGGGGGATGAAACCGAGACCGCCCAGCGCAATCAACCCCATAACGGTACCCGGAATGATGCCGGTCTTTGAAAAACCCTCCAGGCTGTCGGAAAAGGTCGAGAATCCGGCATTGCAAAAGGCGCTGACGCTGTGAAAAACGGCGTGGTACATGGCCCTGGCGGGCTCGAAGGAATCCAGGAAGGCTCCGAAAAGCAGCAGCGCTCCGAAAAGCTCTATTGCCAGGGTCATCTGGAGAATCCTTACGAGCAGCCTCACCGCTCCGGCGGGCGTGTCAAGTCCTAGGCCGCCGGTAAAAAGGAGTCGTTGCCGGATGCCGATTCTTGATCCGCGCAAAAGCGGCAGGGCCGTGAAAGCCGTCATGACACCCAGTCCTCCAAGCTGGATCAAAAGGAGGACGATCCATTGAGAGAAAAGCGAAAGGTCGCGCCCCGTGTCAACCACAATCAGACCCGTGACGCAGACCGCTGAGGTCGCCGTAAAAAGGGCGTCGACAACCCGAAGGGGCTGAAAAAAAAGATTTCCAAACCATAGAAGAAAGGTTCCCGAGGCTATGAGCATCAGGAACCCTCCGACGATCGTCCTTTCAGTGCGCAGCGCGCTGTACGACCTGAAATTTATTGTGCCAGCGCCTCCTTCGCCTGGTCAACAAGCTTGCGGAATGCGGGCATGTCCTGGATCGCCAGTTCCGAAAGCATCTTTCTGTTTATCTGTATATCCGCCTTCCTCAGCCCGTTGATGAAATTGCTGTAGGACATGTCATTCATCCGTGCGGCGGCACTGATTCTGGTAACCCAGAGACGTCTGAAGTCGCGTTTCTTGTTTCTGCGGTCCTTGTACGCGCTGGAAAGAGCGTGGAGGGATGCCTCCTTTGCTCTCCTGTAGGTGTTTTTCTTTCTGCCGTAAAATCCTTTGGTCGTCTGGAACAGTTTTTTGCGCTTTTTGTCGCTCGCGCCTCCGCCTTTGACTCGCGGCATGAGCGTTCACCTCTTTCGGTCAGAATTTCATTTTGCGGAATTTTCAAAAGGCCATGCCGGCTGTTCCGGCACAAGCGGCACTCTAGTCGTTGGGAAGAAGCACATCCATCCTGGATTCGAGGGTCGGATGAAGGTACCCCGTTTTTCTGAGACGTCTCAGCCTTGTGGCATTCTTTTTGCGGAGCAAGTGTCCCCGGCCGCTTTTTTTGTAGGCGATCTTTCCCGAGGCGGTCCTGTGGAACCGTTTCTTCGCTCCCGAGTGCGTCTTCATTTTCGGCATGTCAAAAACCTCCTGCAATCCCGTGTCTGATCACGGTCAGAATAGGCATATATCTTCCGGTTTGCGGTCCCTTTACTCTTTTTCCCCGGCAGACTCCTCTTTCGGGGATTCTTCACCGGTTTTGCCGATTTTCTTCTTTTGCGGGACCGGAGAGAGCATCATGCGCATGTATCGTCCTTCCATCCGGGGGGGGACTTCAACTTTCCCCAATCCTTCGCAGTCTTTCATCACCTTGTCGAGGACCTGCCGCCCCCTGTCAAGGAAAGCCATTTCCCTTCCCCTGAAGAAGATGGCGACTTTCACGCGGTGTCCCTCTGTGAGGAAATTTTTTATGGCCTTGGTCTTGAAATCGTAGTCATGCTGATCGATCTTGGGCCGCATCTTCATTTCCTTTACGGTCTGGCTTTTCGTCTTTTTCCGAGCGTCTTTCTCACGCTTCTGTTGCTGGTACTTGTACTTTCCGTAATCCAGAATTCGGCATACAGGGGGGGTTGCCTGGGGCGCGACCTCGACCAGGTCAAGCTCCTGCTCCTCAGCCATGGAAAGCGCCCTGCTTACGGGGATAATTCCTATTTTCACCCCCTGGCTGTCGATGAGAAGCACCTCTTTGGCCCTGATTTCCTCATTCACTCTCGGTTCGTCACTCCGTTTAGCTATTGTCCGTCACCTCCGCAATTTGTCCTGATAATAAAAACGCCGGGCATTAAAACGCCCGGCGTAAAACACCTTGTCGGGAAGAAGAATTCTCTCCTCTTCTCGCGCTGAAATCAACCTGAAAACAGCTCTGGGCGTCAGCAGGTGGGGGATTACCCCCTCTTTGTTTTATTGAATTTTCTTTCCGGCTATACTGCCGAAACAGGAATATAGCACAGACTTCCGGCCTGCGCAAGTTCACTTCATGGGGTCAAACCCGGATTCCAGGTGCGCAAGGAACCCGTCAAGTGGCATGGACCCGAGGTCTCCCTTTGCCCTGTCTCTCACGGCCAGCGTCTGTGTTTCCCTTTCCTTGTCTCCCACGACGACCATGAAGGGAATCTTCTGAAGCTGGGCATCCCTGATGCGTTTCCCGAGCTTTTCATCCCTGGGGTCGATATCCACCCGGATATCCAGCTCTTTCAACCGCTCGGAGACCTTTTCTGCATATTCGTGATGATCCTCCGAAACGGGAACAAGTCTCACTTGCACCGGAGCAAGCCAGTAGGGGAAGGCACCGGCAAAGTGTTCTATGAGAATTCCCAAAAATCGCTCGAGACTTCCGTAAACCGTCCTGTGCAACATGACTGGCCGGTGTTGGGCGCCGTCCGGGCCGATATAACTGATATCGAACTTTTCCGGCATCTGGAAATCGAGCTGTATCGTGCCGCATTGCCATGTCCGTCCAATGCAGTCTTCCAGATGGAAGTCGATTTTCGGGCCGTAAAAGGCCCCATCGCCGGGATTGATCTTGAATGTGACTCCCGCCTCCTCGAGGGCGCCCTGAAGGGCCTGTTCCGCGATTTCCCACATTTTCGGGTCGCCCATCGCCTTTTCTGGCCGTGTTGAGAGTTCCACCTTGTAACTGAAACCGAAGACATCGGAGTAGATGTACCTGACGAGATCCATGATCCCGAGGATCTCGTCCTTGATTTGTTCGGGCGTCACGTAGAGGTGGGCGTCGTCCTGGGTAAAGCTTCTGACCCTCATGAGGCCGTGAAGAACCCCTGAACGCTCATGCCTGTGAACCGTTCCGAGCTCGGCCATACGCAGGGGAAGATCCCTGTAGCTTCGGATCTGGCTCTTGTAGACGAGCATTCCTCCAGGGCAGTTCATGGGTTTGATCGCGAAGGGGCGTTCATCGATCTCCGTGAAATACATGTTCTCACGGTAATGATCCCAGTGCCCTGACCTGATCCAGAGATCGCGGTCGAGGATCAGCGGTGTCCTGATTTCGCAATACCCCCGCCGGATGTGTTCTTTCCGCCAGAAATCCACAAGCTTGTTGATGACAACCATGCCCTTGGGGTGGAAGAAGGGGAAACCCGGCGCCTCGGGCTGAAGGCTGAAAAGATCCAGTTCCCTTCCCAGTTTTCTGTGGTCACGCTTTTTTGCTTCCTCTATCCTGTTGATATGCTCCTCGAGGGCTTCTTTGGTCCCGAAGGCGGTCCCGTAAACACGCGTCAGCATCTTGTTCTTTTCATCGCCTCTCCAGTAGGCTCCGGCGAGGGAAAGAAGCCTGAAATGCTTCAGGACCGAAGTGTTTGCCACATGGGGCCCGCGGCAAAGATCGACAAACTCGCCCTGCCTGTAGACAGTAACTGTATCCCCCTCTAGTTCCTGGATGAGCTCCAGTTTGTAGCTTTCATCCCTTTCGGCAAAGAGCTCTTCGGCTTCCTGCCTGGGCAATACCTCACGGGTGACTGGAATATTCTCTTTTGAAATTCTGCGCATTTCTTTTTCTATGGCATCCAGGTCATCTTCACCGATTTGCGCGGGAATATCCATGTCGTAATAAAACCCTTCCTCGATGGCCGGACCGATCCCGAGACGCGTCCCCGGATAGAGGCGCTTGACCGCCTGGGCCATTAGGTGGGAAGCGGAATGACGAAGGATCCGGAGCCCTTCCGGAGAATCACCGCCTATTGGTGTGACCTCCGCATCGCAGGTCAAAACAGAATCCATATCAACGGCGACTCCGTCGGCTTCAGCTGCAACGGCGCCCTTTGCCATTTTCCATTTTTTGAGAACTTCCTTTACTGTTACCGGTGCGTCAGATTCAAGAACCCGTCCATCCGGGCTCGTCAGTTTCGGCATATTCATCGCCTCCTGGTTTCTCTTCATTAGGGGAAGTCCCTTTTAAAAGGGTGATATTCCCGGGGTTTTCCACCTTTGCATTGTAACACAGCCGAAGCCCCGAGAGCCTGCACCACCGAAAGAGACAAAAAAATCCACCGGGACACGGCTTGCCTTCCTCTGGCAAATATAAATTGTTTTTTCTTTTCCGACCATATACTGGAAAAGCGTTCACGTTCCTTCTATAATGATCGGTGAGTCACCATAAGGCCCTGATTCATCACGCTTTCACGACTTTGGATATTCGAACTCAAGGCCATGTCGCTGACAGGTATTAATAATCGTAGTTTTGTCCTAATTTAAATTTTCTGTCGTCGGTTCTTTTTCCACATAGAGCCAGAGGCAGGAGAGGAAGGTGATACGCGAGAAGAAAAGAGAAACGAAAGGCACCAGGAACACGGGATTTTATTTTTTTCCATGGATTGAGATTTCGGATTTGACAGGAGGGATCAAGAGTATGCCAGAAATCAAGAAGCCCGACCAGTGGGTAAGCAGATGGGGCCTTATCTTTTCGGCAATTGGTATGGCCGTGGGAACGGGAAACATCTGGAGATTTCCCCGAGTTGCCGCAGCTCAGGGAGGCGGTGCTTTCGTAATCGCCGTTATTATTGGATTGTTCCTCTGGGCTATCCCGCTGCTCATGGCTGAGGAAGTCTGGGGCAAAATCTCCCGGATGGGCGTCATCGGATCCTTCAAGGAAATGATGGGACGCAAGTGGACATGGGCCGGCGGCTGCGTCGCCTGGATTTCCCTGGGGATAGCCTTTTACTATGCCGTCGTCATGGGCTGGTGTGTCAGGTATTTCGTGTATGTATTAACGGGCGTCATCAAACCCGGTCTCGACACGGAAGCTCTCTGGACTGCCTTTTCCACAACTCCCGGCGCCATGGTGCCATGGCATATCTTCTCCATGGTCATCGCCACCATCGTCATCTTCAAGGGCGTTTCCCAGGGACTGGAAAAGATCAACAAGATCCTCATACCGTCATTGTTCGTCCTGCTCATCATCCTGGCGGTCCGTTCCGTCATGCTTCCCGGTGCGGTCAAAGGACTCCAGTTCCTCTTTGAACCGAATTTCAGTACCTTCCTCCAGGGACGGCTCTGGCTCGAAGCCTTCACCCAGGTGGCCTGGTCCACCGGCGCGGGCTGGGGGCTCCTCCTGACGTACTACGTCTACGTCAAGAAGACGGAAGACATTTCCCTGAACGCGACGACCATCGCCTTTGCCGATACCTCCGCCGGACTTCTCGCCGCCATCGCTATCATCCCGACCATCTTCGCCCTTTCAGAGGATCCCCAGGCCGCTGTCGGTTCCGGGAATACGGGACTCGCCTTCATCCACCTGACGAAGCTCTTCACCGTCATGCCCGGCGGCGCCTTCTTTGCGGGACTTTTTTTCCTGGCTCTGGTTTTCGCCGCCCTGAGTTCACTGCTTTCCATGGTCGAGCTCTGCGTCAGGCTTTTCATGGACGCCGGATGGCCGCGCCACAAGGCGGCACTCGCCGCAGGCATCGGCATCACCATCCTCGGGCTTCCATCCTCGATGAGTATCAGTTTCCTCGACAACCAGGACTGGGTCTGGGGCGTCGGGCTTCTTCTGAGCGGCCTGCTGTTCTCCATCGGCGCCATCAAGGTCGGCGTGAACAAAATCTGGGACGAGTACATCGAACCCGTCTCCGACCTGAAGGCCGCCTGGATGTGGAAACTGATCTACCTCTTCCCCGTGTGGTTCGTGATTATCTTCGGCTGGTGGATCAAACAGGCGGCAAGCTGGTACCCGGAAAGCTACATGAAATGGCTGCCGATTTCGGAGTACACCTTTACTGTAGGCACCATGATCTATCAGTGGGGGATCATGCTCGTGGTCTTTTTGGTGCTCAACAACTGGCTGGCAAACAGGATGAGTCACAAGTTCGAGGCCACGAACTAGCACCTCAGGTCGCATAACTGAAAGTCGCGACTCAAAGGAGGAATACTGATGGGCTGGCAAGTATATATGGCGCTGATTCTCTTGATCGTGTGGGGCGGCACCTTGTGGTGCGTGAAGCAAACAATGAGTTCGAAGAATCACTGAAAGAAGGATACACGCACGAAAAACCGGAGACCTCAATATTGACGTCTCCGGTTTTTCGTTTTTTCGTGCATCTTTTCCTGGCAACTCTACTTTCCAGTACTCCCGAAACCTCCCGTACCCCGGGCCGTTTGCGTAAGGGTCTCTTCTCTTTCAAGGCTCGTCCTTGCCACAGGCGCAAAAACGAGCTGGGCGATGCGGTCCCCCCGGGCGATGGCAAAGGGCTTTTTCCCGTGGTTGATGAGAATGATCCTGACTTCGCCACGATAATCGCTGTCGATCGTTCCCGGAGCATTCAGGACCGTTACACCTTCCCTCAGGGCGAGGCCGCTTCTCGGCCTCACCTGACATTCGTAGCCTTCGGGTATCTCAAGGAAAAGTCCCGTCCCGACGGTTCTCCATTCACCCGGAGATATCCGGCAGGATTCCGCCGCAACTACATCCATTCCTGACGAACCCGCCGTCGCGTATCCAGGAAGCGGCAGGTCGCCCGAATCTTCATTGCGAGAAAGGCGGACTTTTATTTCTTCCATAACGTCAGCGGTTCCTTCCCGACCCCTGGTTTCTCGGGGGTCTCGAGTCATTGCGTGACCCGGACCTGCCGCCTCTTCTTCCTCCATCGCGGTCACGTTCCCGTGAAGATCTCTCACCGGGAGCAGCAGGCGGCAGCTTTGCAATTTCCTCTTCCCTCTTCATCTCCTCGGCGAGAGCTTCGCCGAAGCTTTCGTCCAGGGTGTCTTTTTTATCGAGGATCCTTTTTCTCGAAAGGTTAATCCTCCCCATGTCATCGATCTCCTTAACCAGCACGAGGACGGTATCGCCTGAACTCAGGACGTCATCGACCTTGGGGACATGGTGTGTGCTGATCTCGCTCACATGGAGAAGGCCTTCTTTGCCTGGCAAAACCTCAACGAAAGCTCCGAAAGGCATCAGCCGGGTGACCTTGCCGATATAGACATCGCCGGCCTCGACCTCCTTAACGAGGTTTTCTATGATAGCCAGGGCCTGTTCCGCCGCTTCCCTGGAAGGAGACGCCACGAACACACGACCATCGTCCTCTACATCGACCTTGACCCCCGTCTGGGCAACGATACTCCTGATCGTCTTCCCGCCCGGGCCTATGATATCCCTGATCTTGTCCTTGTCGACGTTGACGGTGTATATACGGGGAGCGTAACTGGAAATCTCCTCCCTGGGCACAGTGATGGCTTCGTCCATCTTGCCGAGAATGAAAAGCCGCCCGTCTCGGGCCTGTGCAAGAGCCTTGCTGAGTATCTCCCTTGTGATCCCTCCGGCCTTGTTGTCCATCTGCAGGGCGGTGACACCATCCCGGGTTCCCGTCACCTTGAAGTCCATATCACCATAGTGATCTTCAAGACCCTGAATATCGGAGAGAACGGCCACGTCCTCCTCTTCCTTGATGAGGCCCATGGCAACGCCTGCTACCGACTTTCTCAGCTTGACGCCTGCATCCATGAGAGCGAGGCTCGCGCCGCAAACGGATGCCATGGAGCTTGAACCATTGGATTCCAGAATGTCCGAGACAACCCTGATGGTGTAGGGAAATTCGTTCTCGTCAGGCAGAAGCGGCCGCACCGCCCGTTCCGCCAGAGCGCCGTGCCCTATTTCGCGTCTGCCCGGGCCCCGCATGGGACGAACTTCTCCCACCGAAAAAGGCGGGAAATTATAGTGAAGCATGAAGCGCTTCGCCGGTTCATCGTGTTTCAGGCCATCCACGATCTGGTCGTCCTCGCCGACCATCCCGAGAGTCGTGGTAGCCAATGCCTGCGTTTCGCCCCGGGTAAACAGCGCCGACCCGTGTGTGCGGGGAAGAACTCCCACCTCGCAGCTGACGGGACGTATCTGGTCAAGAGATCTCCCATCGGCCCTTTTCTGCTCCTTCAGGATGCTTTCCCGAAGCGCTTTCTTTACGAAATCGTCCACGACATTGTTGATGTATTTTTCCGTTTCGGGGTAGCGTTCCTCCAGGGCGGCTACTGCACGTTCCTTGATTTCCGAAATCGCACCTGAGCGGGTCTTTTTTTCGTGAATCTGTACGGCTTCGTAAATTTCCTTATACAGGTTTTCGGAAATCCAGGAGTCTATTTCCGGAAGTTCCTCCGGATCAGGGATAACCATTTTCTCCTTGCCAACGGTTTTTGCCATCTCGAGTTGCATGTCGACAATCTTTCTGATCTCCTGTTGGGCGAGCTCCAGGGCATCCACAAGAGTTTCCTCGGAAACCTCGAAGGACCCGGCCTCCACCATGGTCACTCCATCCCTATGACCGCTCACAACGAGATCCAAAGTACTCCTGTTCATCATGCTCTCCGTCGGATTGACCACGAGCTCGCCTTCGATGCAGCCTATTCTGACGGCTCCTACCGGCCCCGACCAGGGGATCTCTGACATTGCGAGTGCAGCGGACGCACCGTTGATGGCGAGTACGTTGGGTGGATTTTCCTGGTCGACCGACAAGGTGGTGATCACCACGTGAACGTCATGCCGCATATGCTGCGGGAAAAGGGACCGGATGGATCGGTCCGTCAGCCTGGCTGTCAGAACAGCTGTTTCCGAAGGTCGGCCTTCCCGCTTGATAAATCCGCCGGGAATCTTGCCCGCGGAGTAAAATCTCTCCTCATAATCCACGAGCAAGGGGAAGAAATCCAGTCCCTCTCTCGGGGATTCGGTAATACAGGCCGTTACCAGGACGACGGTTTCCCCCACGGTAATCTTTACCGCCCCGCTTGCCTGTTTTGCCAGCTTCCCTGTTTCAAAAACCATTCTCTCGCCGCCGATTTCGACGGAAAACTCTTCCTGCATGTTCTTTTTCCTCCTCTTGTCTTTCATCCTTATTAGTCTATCAATAAAAGGATATCACATATGCCGCAAAAGAAAGGACGAGAGCATCGCTCTCGTCCTGCAAACGACCTGCAAATACCCGTCCGGTGCAGCGGACGGACCGTCAGTGGCGAAGCCCGAGCCGCTGGATCAGCGCACTGTACCTGTTGAAATCCTTCTCACGCAGATACTGGAGCAGACGGCGTCTCCTTCCTACCATCTTGAGAAGCCCCCTCTGGGAATGGTAGTCCTTCTTGTGCACCTTGAGATGTTCCGTCAGTTCCCTGATACGCGCCGTCAGGATCGCCACCTGGACTTCTGGCGACCCCGTATCCGCGGGATGGGTCTTGAAATCCTCGATGATTCCCTGTTTCTTCTCTTTCTGAATCATGTCTTACCACCTCTTGACGAAAAATCCCACAACCAAGTGGCACGACACGAAGCGCGCAACCGAGTAGTGGGTGTGGATATTATATCATCGTCCCGCTCATGCGGCAAAAGAATTACTCGCCTGAACATGTTCCCAGGAAAAGCGCAGATAAGGTTCCGCTCATTCTGCACTCGACATTTTCTTAAAGATGTGCTTTTATTGTTAATAATAAAAGGAAAATCCACCGAATTCTGAGCGTTTGGGGGGAGACTCATGATGAAAATCCTCATTGTAGAGGATAACAGGGACCTTGTTCAGGTACTCGCAGAAGGTTTTGAAGAAAACGGGTTCACCGTCGAAAGCGCATTTGACGGGGAAGACGGTTTGCACAAGATCAAAAACAACGACTATGATTGCATCGTCCTGGACATTATGCTGCCGAAACTCGACGGATACGAGGTCGTCGAAAAAGCCCGCGAAGCCGGCAAAGATACGCCCGTCATAGTTCTTACCGCAAAAGACACAATAGAAGACCGTGTCGAGGGACTCAATAGGGGTGCCGACGATTATCTCGTAAAACCTTTTGATTTCAGGGAGCTTCTCGCAAGGATCAACGCCCTTATCCGTCGCAGGTCAGAGCAGAAACGACCGCTCCTCAAATGCGGACCTCTCGTGCTCGATCCCGTCGCAAGGGAATGCACCGTCGACGGAGAGAGCGTCCCCTTGAGGAGACGGGAATTCGATATCCTCGAGCTTCTCATGCGCTATGAAAATCAGGTCTTCACCAGGGACCGCATTATCGCCCATGTCTGGAAGAAGGAATATGACGGGACCAGCAACGTTGTGGATGTTCATGTCAAGTACCTGAGAGACAAGCTCCGACCTTACAACCTTGATACTCTTGTCGTCACAGTTCGCGGCGTCGGATACAAGGTTACCTGTCCAAATTACGAATAATCGTTTTTTTCGGGAGCGCATTATCCAGAGTGACCACACAGACGGAAACGAAGACTTTTCGGAAAGAGCGGAGAGGCGCATTTCTCCGCTCTTTCCGGTTCAGAATGATGTTTCTTGCGTCCTTGTCGCTTCTGGCCGTCACCGTTCTTTTCAGCGCCGCTGTTTTCGTTTTCTTCACCTGGACCGAACTCGACAGTCTGGACAAGGCACAGGAGCATATACTTCGCTTTCTTTCCGGCCGGATAGAGGAAGCCGGACAATTCTACATTGAAAGCTCAGAATATGAAGAACTTCGCCAGACCTGGCAAATCCGCAATGCGGAAATCCAGATTTATCGTTTCGGCTGGGAGTTTTGCGAAAACATCCTCTCCGCGGGAAACCGCATCGAACCACTGGGGCAGCAAGCCGCCAGGAAAATCGTCGAAAAGGGCCCGGGAGCATCTACTGTAGACATCTCCTCGATGAAAACCATACCGGAGACCTTCTGGCTGTCGCCCTGTTTTCCCGGACCCGCGAGAGAGCTCCTCCGGGTCGGGTGGAGAAGTTTCAGCCTCGACGGCAAAACTTATTATCTTTTCGTTATGCATCCTCTCAACGGACTGCTCGCCTCCAGAGGGTCACTTTTGAGAATGATCCTCTTGATTTTCGGTCTGACGACGGTTCTTTCGACAGCTGTCGGCTATTTTACAGCACGAAGCGCCATAAAACCCTTTGCCAGGATTAACAGGGCTATCTCGAAAGTATCAATAGAAAACATGAAACTGGATGTTTCGGTTCAGGATGCCGACGAGGAAATCCGCGAAACTGTCATCCTCATCGACAGAATGCTTGAAAACCTCGAAAAGTCCATAGGGCAGCTCCAGCAGTTCACGGCAGATGCAAGCCACGAACTCAGGACCCCGCTTGCGGTCATGAAGGGGATTACTGAAGTGGCGCTTCTCAAGGAACGGGATCGTGATTACTATATTGGGAAACTGCAGGAATTGGCACGTCACATCGAGGGCATGCAAACCCTTGTGGGCGCATTGCTCGAATTGGCTCGACTTGACACGTTCAGCAGGATAGAGCCAAAAGAAGCGGTGGAGCTCCTCATTGTCACCGATGACGCCATCGCAGCTTCTGAACAGCGTATCAAGGAGAAGCACCTGACTCTGGAAAAAGACCTTTCTCCTGCTCCGACGTACGGCAGGGAAGCGCTTCTCCTCAGGCTCGTCACGAACCTGATCGACAATGCCGTAAAGTACACACCCGAAGGCGGGACGGTCCGCATCAGGACCTGGACGGACAAAAATCGCGCCGAGGCTGTTCTTGAAATCGAGGATACCGGCAGGGGGATGACACAGGAAGAAATCAGCCATTGCTTCGACCGTTTCTGGAGGGCCGATCACTCACGTTCTTCGGCCGGCTATGGCCTCGGGCTCCCGCTGGTTCTCAGAATAGCCGAACTCCACGAGGCTCGTTCAGAAATAAACTCCCTGCCCGGAGAGGGAACTCTTTTCCGTTTCCGTTTCACTCTCGATGAAAAAGCCCTCGAGAACTACACCGACATGTAGCCCAAAGAGCGGTTAAAAACCGCCCTTTGGGCTTTTTAAAACTTACATCCTCATTGAGACAAAGAAAGTTCGACCATCCCTCCAGACCAAAAGAACGGCCGAGTTCTTTACGCTTCCCATGACGTTTTGCCATGACTCCAGATCATCCACCTGCCTGCCGTTGACTTCAAAGATGATATCTCCCCTCTTGAGTCCTATCCTGTCTGCCGGCGAGCCCGGGAGGATTTCGGCGATGGCCATTCCCTTTGCGGAGGGCGCTTTGAGTTCGCTTTTCAGCTCAGACGTGACAGGCTCGACACGCAACCCGAGCCGTTCTTCCGTTTCCTTCAGGGACCGCTTTTGTTCCTGTGACTGCCCTGGAACGCTGCCGAGAGTAACGTTGACCTCCCGCTCACTGCCTTCCCGTATGACGGTGAGCCGCACCTTGTCCCCTTCAAGATGGCTGCGTATGCGAAGCGAAAGATCCGTGTGATCCCCGATCTCTTCCCCATCGACGGCGACGATGACGTCACCGCGACGGAGGCCGGCTTTCGCGGCGGGAGAATCGTCAACCACATCGCTCACGACAGCTCCCCCATCGCCCTCGACGCCGTAGGCCTCGGCAAACTCTTGCGTGAGGGGCTGAATGTAAACACCCAGCCATCCTCGTTTTACCGTTCCATACTTGACGAGGTCATCCAGGACCTGTTTAGCCATGTCGACGGGCACGGCAAAACCGATGCCCTGGGCGTAGGGGATAATCGCCGTGTTGATCCCCACAACCTTTCCTTCAAGATCAAGCAGGGGGCCACCGCTGTTACCGGGGTTGATGGCCGCGTCAGTCTGCAGGAACCCGTCAAAATTGAGGTTTCTTGCGCGGACCGATCGGTTTTTCGCCGAGACAACGCCTACAGTTACTGTGCTTTCAAAACCATAGGGGTTACCTATGGCGATCACCCACTCTCCGACACGGATATCTTCGGATTCCCCAAGCTCGAGAACGTGCAGGTCCTTCGCTTCGATCTTGATGACGGCCAGATCAAAGGTCGGATCTGTTCCGACGATTTCCGCCGGGTAAGACGTCCCGTCCGCCATAGTGACTTCGATCTTGTCGGCATCAGCAACCACATGGTTGTTGGTCAGGATGTACCCATCGTCACTGACGATGAAACCCGACCCTTTCCCTTTCATCGGAATATTCCTCGAAAACCTTTCAAACTGCTCACCGAAAAATTCCTTGAAGAAGGGATCATTGCCGAAGGGACTCACGGACTGACGAACCATTGTTTCCGTGTCGATGTTGACTACCGCCGGTGATGCCTCCTCCACGATCTCCGCTACGGGATTGCCCGAAAAGACATCCACTTGTGCCTGGGATGGCAACGCCGCTCCGATGACAATCGCACCTACGGCAAATGTCGTCATTAGCAACAAGTACAGTTTCCCAATCCTTTTTTCATGCATTGGTTTCACCTCCCGTATCGAATATATCCTAGGCAAGACAAAGGCTTTTTACATCGTATATTCTACTGAGATCGGATCCCCCACTTTGAAGCCCAGCACATCCGCCGCCTTTCCCCGGTTTACGGCTATGGAGAGATACCCCCAGCTGTCTTCGAGAATGACAAGATCACCGAGTCCCACATCTGCAAAGGTTCTCCCCACGGAGATGCTGAAAAGCCATCCTCTGCTGATCCGCAAGGCTCCCTCCTGCTTCCTGTCGAGCCACTTCCAGGGGATATTCGTCCTGACCGTCCCGTAGTTGTCGATCAGTGCGACGGCACCGGAAATTTTCTCTTTCTCTTTCGAGGGTTCGGGAAGAGGGTATTCCGCAAGCCCGGAACCCGTAACTTCCTTGCCGAGAACCGACGGGATCAACCCGGCGGCCAGGTCCGCCACGACGGGAGTCATAATATCCCGGGCATGGAAAGTCGGCGAAACCGACCGGTTCTCGTAGTGTTCCGGATGCAGTTCCCAGGCCTTTTCCACTCCGCCCAGCCGCCTGACTGCCGGCAAAAGAAGACCGTTGTCCGGACCCACGAGAAGGTCTCCCCGGTCAGACTTCAGGACAAGAATGGATCGATCCGTCCCGACACCGGGATCGACCACGGCCAGGTGAATTCCCACCGGAAGGTAGGAAACGGCTCCGGCAAGCATCCAACCACCGGAGACAATATCAAAAGGCGGGACATCATGGCTTATATCGACAAGTGGAAGCAGAACCCCCCGCCCGAGAAGGACTCCCTTGCAGCATGCGACGGTTTCGTCGCCGGACCCGAAGTCCGAGAGAAAACTGATGCACCGGTACGCACATCGCGGTTCTTGCATCGCGATACCTCCTCACCCTTACGTCCATATCTATTACTATAGCATCGGAACAAACGCCGGGGACGAGCCCGCCGGTTTGCAGTCAATGCCGATTCTGATCTGAAATCAGGTCCGTTCCATGGATCATGGTTTCCTTTACGGGGGTTGTCATGACAACGATAGGACTTTTCGAAACCTTGCTCAGAATTTACGGGCCCCAAGGGTGGTGGCCCGCCGGTTCATTTGACGAATTGTGTCTCGGGGCGATTCTGGTCCAGAACACCAGCTGGAATAACGCCACCATGGCCTTGTCTAATCTGGGAAAAAGGGGGCTTCTCTCTCTGCCCGCTGTCGCCGAGGCTCCACCTGAAATCCTTGCAGAAGCCCTTTACCCTGCAGGAACATACCGACGCAAGGCTTTGGTCATCAAGACCTTTTCCCGTGATTTTTCGGATCGGTTCAAGACACCGGATACCTTCCGCAAAAGGGAAACAACTTCCGCCAGAAAGTGGCTTTTGGGCAGAAAGGGGATCGGCCATGAAACGGCTGACTGCATCCTTTGCTATGGAGCCGGAAAGCCTTACCTCGTTATAGACAGGTACACGCGAAGGCTCGCTAGACGCACCGGCCTGCTGGATGAGGAGAATTTATCCTATAAAATGGTTCAAAGACTCCTCCAGAAGGGCCTGCCGCCGAAGGCCACGATGCTCGGTGAGTTCCATGCCCTGATCGTCAAGCACTGCAAGGAGTTCTGCGGGAAAAGGCCATCCTGTTTGACCTGTCCGCTGAGTGCGAACTGCCCCTTCCCGCAGTCCGGTGGTGTATGATCTTGCAGCGGACAACGTTTTATCTTCTCATCAGGAGGATCCGGACATCCATCAAGTCTTACCTGTAAAAAGGCCTCGTGGACGCTTTTCCCCACGGGTCGAAGCGGGGGAGACGACAACCCGACGAAGGGGCTCCGCTCCAGTGGAAAAAGTCTGTACGTCGTCCCGTTCTTTCAAAGCAAGATGAACCACCCGGCGCTCCCAGCTGCTCATCGGCTCAAGCTTGACCGAACGACCCTTTCGGACCGCTTCGCGCGCCGCGGCTGAAGCCAGTTTCTCAAGGCTTTCCTCTCTCCGCGCGCGGTAACCGTCACTGTCGAACCGCAAACGCCGCCTTGAAGCGCCGTCTCTCAGCGTGAGGTTTGTCACATATTCAAGGGCTTTCAGAGTTTCACCGTATCTTCCTATGATGATACCGGCGTCATCTCCACTGAGGTTGACGATGCCGTCATCGCGAAAATCGGCATCAACGTCGAGAGCCATCATTCCAACGAGTTTTCCAATGAAATCCCTTGCGTCCAGTAGTTGCGGATCAGCCGGCAAGGCAATTCGAACCCGCATTTTTTTCCCGAAGATGCCGAACAGTTTTTTATCCTCGCCGAGAACGGTCACTTCCACATCCTCAGGATCCACGGACCACTTCAGCGACCCCAGATGACGGGCCTCTTCCAGGTTCTGAACTTCAGCGACAAACTCCCTGTCTTCCATGGGAATCTTCAAAACCTCCTAACTCTTCGCGTCACCGGATTCCTTCTTGGGAGGCTTTTCCTTGTAGAGCTCCGGTTTTTCCTTCATTTCCACCTCGGTTTTGTGCTTGATGTGCCATTGCTGTGCTACTCCAATAAGGGAGGACACACCCCAGTAGAGAAGCACTCCACCGGGCAGGCTCAGGCAGATGAATGTCAAAAAGGCCGGCATGAACCAGTTCATGAATTGCATCTGGGGGTTCGACCCGGCGCTGAGCTGCTGCTGGTACCACGTCAGAAAAGCGATAAACAAAAGCAACAGCAGGTTCGGCAGGTAGGCCGATACGTTCAAAAGTCCTGCCGGGTTTGCTGTAAGTCCCGAGAAAACGGCCCCGAGGCCTACCGACTCGCCAGTCATACCGAGAGCCGATGCCATCCTCGTCAACACGGACCCTTCAAGACTGATACCGATAAAAGTGGCTCCTCCGATATCAAGGTTGAGCAGTACCCGGAACAAGAGGATCAGGATAGGCAACTGGACGAGCAGCGGCAGGCACCCTGCCGCGGGATTGACGTTGTTCTCCCTGTACAGGCGCATGATCTCCTTGTTGAGGGTTTCCTTGTCACCGGCATATTTTTCCTGCAGGGCCTTCAGTCTCGGCTGCAGCTTCTGCATCCTCTGCATGCTGACCATTTGTTTGTGGGACAACGGGTGCAGGAGGATACGGATGAATACGGTCAGGATGATGATCGCAAGACCGTAGGAATGCGTCAGGGAATACAGGGTGTTCAGAACGAGCACGAGAAAATCGCTCGCCGCTTGCCAAATCGTACCCAAGTCTCTCACCTTCCTCGGCAGAATTTCGTGGTTCCGGAAGCTCTGCCCCTCAGGAGGCAAAACCGTTCCGGCACGGGGTCATACCCGCCCGGGTGCCAGGGCCCGCATTTTACGATCCGGACGAGGGCGAGCAGGGTGCCCTTCAGGGCACCGAAACGCTGGAGGCTTTCCAGCGAATATTGAGAACAGGTCGGATAAAACCGGCAGTTCTTTCCAAGAAACGGGGAAACAAAAAGCTGATATCCCCTTATCGCAACAGAGAGGAACCTAACAGGCAGCTTCATCGAGGCCGTGCCTCCTGTCTGTTTCCCAATCCGGCCCGGGCCAGTCATCCCGTAGGAGTCCGGCACGTTTCATCATTCGTGCACAGTCGAAATAGACATCCCGGGCCGATATCTTCAGGGCAGAGGTCCTGAGCGTGCAGATGACCCAGTATCCGTCGCACATCCAGGGCATCAGGCGCCTCAGCGCTTCTTTCAGAACTCGTCGGGCGCGGTTTCTCGCCGGAGAGTTTCCCTGCTTTTTCCCGACAGCTACTCCTACTCGCTTCGTCCCGTCAAAAGAAGCTATAAACAGCAACCGCACCAGCCTGCCCTGGACTCGGCGGCCGGTGCGGAATAAACGGTCAAATTGCCACGCCTTCTGCAGTCGGGCGTTTTTGGGATAAGGAAAACGTCTTTCCGTCATGCGGCAAGTCGTTTTCTGCCCTTGTTTCTCCGGTTTCTCAGGATCCGCCGGCCACTTGCCGACTTTGAACGGCTCAGAAAGCCAAGGCGTCTTTTTCTGCGTTTTGTATGAGGCTGAAAAGTCTGTTTCACTCCGACCACCTCCCTTTCCTTCCACGAGGCCACAATAAAACATGCCGGCCGGCGGCCAGCTTGGATACTATAGCACAGGCTTTATCAGCGGGCAACCGACGAGCCCGACAATTTGACGCTTCGATAACGGACGGGCGGCAGGGCTTCCGGAATGTCCCAATCCGCCCTCGCAAGGACTCTGTTGTCGAGAATAACCACACGACCGGAATCCGACGCAGTCCTGATAAGTCGTCCCGCGGCCTGTTTCAGGTACATCTTTGCCATCGGCAATACGATCTCCGGAAAAAGTCTTTTACCGTAAAGGGCACTTCTCGTCCGCAACAAGGGATCGCTGGGGTGCTGGAAGGGAATCCTGTCGACAATCACCTGGGTCAGACCGTCACCGGGAACATCGACACCCTCCCTGTAAGAAACGCTCCCCACGAGTACTGAAGAACGGTCTTTTCTGAAAGCCTCTGCAAGAGCGCCGGGCGGAGCATCCCCCTGGGCCAGGACCTTGTAGGAACGCTCTTTCATCCTGAGCTTCGCCCCGACTTTTTTCAACAATCTGTGAGAGCTCAAAAGCACAAGTGTCCTGCCATGGTTCATGTCGCAGAGTTTTTCCACGACCCTGGCCACCCGTTTATCGTAATCGGGAGCCGTCACCTTCAATCCGATGTCGACCACCCAGATTTCCATCTGTCTGGCTAGTGGGAAGGGCGAGTCGAAAACCGCCTTTTCGTCGGCCACAAGTCCCGTTTCACGTTCCCAGTATGACATATCCCCTCCAAGGGCCATTGTGGCGGAAACGGCAACCACAGGGTGTCCTTGATCCCGCCCGACCCACTTCGGCACGAAGGACGAACAGTCCGCAGGACTGCTGACGAGGCAGAAGCCATCCCACCAATAGCCCCATTCCGGGAATGACTCGACCCGGCAGCACCACTTGAAAATGTCCCGCAGCCCTAAAGCCTCGTCAAGCCATTGTCCCGCTGCAAAAAGGCGCGTGTTTCTTTCGCCGAAAAGGGTCTTTTCCTCGAGACAGGCCATGCCTTTTTCGACCATGTCGTCGACGGCTGTAATTGCATCATTAACCTGAAAGGGAAGATCCTCCCGGCTTTCAAAAATCGTCCCGGGTTCAAGAGAATCAGCGGCGGAATCAAAAAAGGAGCCGGTTGTCTTCGCGCAGTCTTGTGCGGCCTCCTTCAATGCTTCGGCCTTTTCAGGATAGTCTTTCGCCAATGAAGGCGTTACATGGCGGAGGCAAAGCTCCGTAATCCGCATCCAGTCTTCACGACAGGCCTTGCGGGTTACGGCAGCCCTTGCTGCTTCGGCCACATGATGGGCTTCATCACAAAACAGCGCGTCAAAGGGAACAGGGAATGCCAGGGGTGGGTGTGAGAAAAAGAGATGATAGTTCGCGATCACCACATCCCAGTTCTGGGCTTGTCGGTATATCCGATAGAGAAAGCATTCGTTTCGGTTCGGGCATGACGCTCCCCGGCAACCGTCCCTTGACGCCGAGAGTTTCGCGGCAACAGCCGATTCCCGGGATATGCCCAGTTCGACCAGTTCCCCTGTTTCCGTCACCTGAAGCCATTCCGAAAGCTCTTCCCTTGAAGGCAATCTTTCTTTCGCCGTCCCTTCTTGCTCCCTTTGATCGCACCATTCCCGGACCTTCAGGAGACACGCGTAATGACGCCGCCCCTTGAGAACCCCGAAACGCAGGCGCGAATCAATGATGTCTCTCATCTGCGGAAGATGGTGCCGAAAAAGAAGCTCCTGCAGGGTTATGGTGGAGGTGAGGTACAGGATACGTTTTGATGACGACAATGCCCAAAGTGTTCCCGGAACGAGAAGCGCCAGGGTTTTCCCTATTCCCGTGGGAGCCTCGGCCAAAAGGGTTTTTCTTTTTCCTGAATTCAGGCAATCCCAAACTTTTTCAGCAAGATCAAGCTGCTCCCGGCGGAATTCGAAGGCCGGAAACGTTTTCGACAGGACCCCTTCAGGGCCGAACCAACGCTTCACAAGGGTTCTCCTTTCTCTCCGGTTTTACGAACAGGTTCTCGACCGTTTTATGATCCCGAATGCCCGTATCCAGAGAAAGGCGACGAGCATGACAGCAAGGTACATTCCCCACTGTGTATCCGTGAACAGAAGCAGATTATACGCTCCATGAGCTGCCACAGGAAGTGCCAAAATAGGGAAAACGCGCTTGGGGCTTCCTTCGGTCTGTTTTTGCCTGGCGGCCTCGTAGCCCATGAAGAGGCCGCATAATCCGTGCAGGGGGACGGACAGAAGCGCCCTCCATCCGGCCACAGCCCAAGGGTTCAGTGAGCCGAGTACATACATGAGATTTTCAAGGGTGGCGAATCCGAGGGCCACCCCCGTGCCGTAGACGATCCCGTCATAGCATTCATCACACGCCGGATGAAGAATGTATCTTTTCAGGGCGATCCACTTGAGACCTTCCTCGATCAAGGCTATCCCGATGAAAGGATAAAGAAACGGTGACAATGCGACCAGAAACCACCCCGTCAGGCTTTCCAGAAGTGCCGCGGGAAAAACGAACAAGGCGCCCCTGAAAAAGGACGAGAAAACAAGATTGAGCGGTTCGGGATCGAATACGTCCTTGTGATAAAACCACATCAAAAGGAGCAGGCCCGGAGCCGTAGCCATGGCGACGACCCATCCGAGGGAAACGTCCACAACATTCACTTCCTTCAAATCGAAAGGGAATCCCTTGCTTCGATTCCAATTCAACGGATATTGTAGTATACTGTGCCGTTGTTGCAGCTTTTTTCACACCCATGGTAGAATGAGGCCTGCTGTGGAAGGGGGTGACATATGTGGCGAACTCGAAATCTGCTGCGAAAAGAATGCGTGTTGCCGAAAGAAACAGGGTCTACAACAAATTCTGGACGACCCGTTGCAAGACCACGTCAAAAAAGGTTCTCGAAGCAGTAGCCGCAAAAGACTCGGACCTGGCCGTCAAAAAACTGAACGAGGCGCAGGCCGCTTTTGACAAGGCCGTCGTGAAGGGCGTCATCCACAAGAACAAGGCCGCCCGAAAAAAATCGCGTTTGACAAAAGCCGTAAAGAACCTTTTTCCCCAGGATACTTCGAAAAGCACCGAGAACTAGGCCATCCGTTTCCCGGAAAAGTCTTCCCTTCCGGCGGGCCGGTTCGTGCCGGTCCGCCGTTTTGCATCCTCGCGCAAGAGTCTGAGCACGGCGAGTTCTATGTCGTTCCATGTATCAACGTTCGTCGTCTTCGCCAGGCAACTCGCCCTGATCATGTCCTGGACAAACCGGGACAACCCCTCCGGAGAATATCTTGAAGCCGCATTCTGTGCCTGTTTCATCTGGTAGGGCTTCGCCCCGAGGGCCTTCGTCATGTCTTCCTTCCGGCCATATCTGGCCGAATACATTGAAAAACGCATCCTTTTGTGCAGAGCGCTGATTATCCTTAAAGGTTCCTCACGTTCACGCATACCGGCCAAAGAGGAAAGCACGTCACCTGTCCGCCCCTGGCAGACTCCGTCCAAAAGCCGAAGAAGCTGTTTGCCTCCTTCATCCAGGCAGAGTGTCCTTACCAGTTTTTCCGTGACTCCTTCATCCCCGGCGGCCTTTTCGAGCTTCTTCATTTCGCTTCTGAGCTCCTCGGGGTCATCTATCCACTCAGCCAGAAGCTGCATGGCGTCCCGGGACCAAAAGATTCCTGCCTCGGACGAAAGTTTGCTCATCCAGGAAACCCGGGCACCTGTCCAAAGAGGAATCTTTTCGGCCCTGCGTACCTCTAGTTTTCTGAAAAGGCCCTTGGGGAAAAACCTGGAAGGGTCCTCATTATACAGGAGTATACAGACCGTCTCGGAGTCTTCCTCCGTTTCTACAAGCGAAACAAGGGGCTCCTGCAGATTTCCCATTGTCTCGGCGGATTCCACCACAACAAGTCTTTTCGCTTCGAAAAGGCCCCTGCTCCTGCTGTCCGCGAGAAGATCCACCCATAAGGACCCTTCAAGCCTGCTGTCGTAGGCGAAACCCTTTTCCTTGTACTCGGCAATGCTTTCTTCCAAGAGCCTTCGCTGGGAAGGCCCCTTTGCGTCAATCACCAGAAGTCTTGCCATGAGTCTCAGTCTCTCGCCACCACATTGACAAGCTTGCCGGGCACGGTGATCACTTTTGCCACGTTCTTCCCCTCAAGCCGTTTTTTTGTTGAAGGATCATTCAAGATGCGCTCCCGCATTTCATCAGGCGAAAGATTCGCAGGCATCCTGAACTCGTGTCGAACCTTCCCATTTACCTGAAGCACCACCGTCATTTCATCCTCAACCAGCGCCTTGTCGTCTGCCTTCGGCCATGTCCTTGAGGAAAGAAACCCTCCGTTGCCAAGCATTTCCCACAGCTCTTCGCAAATATGGGGGGCTATGGGCGTCAGGCACAGCAGCAGGGTCTCAACGCCTTCGCGAAAAACGCTCCAGTCAACCTCGCTCTCGGGTCTGAAGGCCGAAAGGGCGTTGGAAAGTTCCATCAATCGCGCCACGGCGGTATTGAACTGGCGTTCTTCCTCGATATCACGGGTTACCCGCTGTATCGTCGAGTGAATCATCCGTTTCATGTCCCGTGTCTTTGGCTTGTCGAGTTCTTCCATTGGCCAGGCCTTTACGGGAGCTCTCTTCAGGCCATCGAGACGTTCTTCCACAAGTCTCCAAACCCTGTGGAGGAATCGATGGGCCCCTTCGACGCCCTGGTCAGACCAGTCCAGATCCTTCTCGGGAGGCGAGGCAAAAAGGATGAAAAGACGCGCAGTATCAGCGCCGTAGGTGTTGATGATTTCGTCGGGGTCAACAACGTTCCCCCTGGACTTTGACATTTTTGCCCCGTCTTTTATGACCATTCCCTGTGTCAGCAGATCTGTGAAGGGTTCTCTTGCCTCAATAAGTCCGAGGTCCGCAAGAAATTTTGTAAAAAACCGTGCGTATATCAGGTGAAGACACGCATGCTCGATACCGCCTATGTACTGGTCTACAGGCATCCAGTATGCAGCGTCCTCTTTTCTGAAAGGCGCTTTTTGTGTCCAGGGTGACGTGAATCTCAGGAAATACCAGGACGAACAGATAAAGGTGTCCATTGTGTCCGTTTCCCTTCTTGCCAGTCCTCCGCAAACCGGGCACGTGGTGGACACCCATTCTTCTGCTTCATCGAGAGGATTTCCTCCCTGTTTCATCCTGATATCCAGGGGAAGCTCCACGGGCAAGTTTTCCTCCGGGACGGGTACGACACCGCAGGAATCGCAGTACACCACAGGTATCGGTGCACCCCAGTATCGTTGTCTGGAAATAAGCCAGTCTCTGAGACGGTAATTGACTTCCCTTTTTCCCCAACCGCTGTCCTCGAACCACCGGGCCATTCGGTGAATGGCTTCCCTCGTGGGGATACCGTCAAATTCGCCCGAATTGCACTGGATTCCGTCTTCCTCGAAAGCTTCGACCATGGTTTCACCTTCGAGCACCGTCCCGTCTGACGGTCTGATGACCACCCGCACGGGGATCCCGTATGCCCTTGCGAATTCAAAGTCCCTCTGGTCGTGGGCCGGAACACCCATTATCGCTCCCGTCCCGTATTCCATGAGGATATAGTTTGCGATCCAGATCGGAACCCGTTCACCTGTTGACGGGTTGACGGCCGTAAGGCCTGTGTCCACTCCCCGCTTGGCGTTTCCGGCAGCGGTCCGTTCCGTTTCGTTCACCGAAGCGCACTCCGCCGCGAAGTCGCGGATTTCATCTTCGTTTTCCGCCATGGAGGCAATTGTTCCCACCAATGGGTGCTCGGGCGCCAGTGCGAGGAAGGTGACACCATAGATCGTATCGATTCTGGTGGTGAAGGTCTCAATGGAGACATCGCTTTTTTCCACTTGGAAGGAAAGCCTCACGCCTTCGGAGCGACCAATCCAGTTGCGCTGCATAAGCTTGACCCGTTCCGGCCAACCGGGCAGGTCTTCAAGTGAGTCGAGGAGTTCCTGGGCGTAATCGGTAATCCGCAGAAACCATTGTTCGAGGTTCTTTTTGACGACGCTGGTGCCGCACCTCCAGCAATGCCCTTCGTTAATGACCTGTTCGTTGGCAAGAACAGTCTGGCAACTTTCGCACCAGTTGACGGGCGCCTTTTTCCTGTAGGCGAGGCCGTTATGAAAAAACTGCAGAAACAGCCATTGTGTCCAACGGTAATAATCGGGATTACAGCTTTCAACGCGCCTCCGCCAGTCGTAACTGCATCCCATCCGCTTGAGCTGGTTCGTCATGTGCTCGATATTTTCCCAGGTCCACTTGTTCGGATGGACTCCGTATTTTATTGCGGCGTTTTCAGCGGGCATGCCGAAAGCGTCATATCCCATGGGATGCAGGACGTTCAGCCCTTTCATCCGCAGGAATCGAGCCAGCATGTCGCCGATGGAATAATTTCTCAAGTGTCCCATGTGAAGCGCCCCACTGGGATAGGGAAACATCTCCAGGCAATAAAACTTTTCCCTGGCGGGATCGGTTTTCACATTGAACACTCCGTGATCTTCCCAGTATTGCTGCCATTTTTTCTCGACGGCATCGAATGAGTAAGCCATTACGTCTCCTCCCTGTCCGGCACATGAGGCGTTCCGTGCCCTGAATCGGGACTTATTATAGCCGCCTGCCGGCATTGAGGCAAAAAAACGGGGCGGAGGGGCAACCCACCGCCCCATTGTATCGAATCGTCCTAGTTTCCTTTCCCGAGTTTCTCCGTAAAGGCCTTCAACATGTCGATGGGGATCGGGAAAAGCGTTGTGGAGTTGTTTTCCGCCGCTACTTCGTTGAGTGTCTGCAGGTACCGCAGTTGAATGGTGACCGGCGAGGCTTCCATCATCTTCGCCGCTTCCGTCAGTTTCTCGGCCGCCTGGAGTTCACCCTCGGCTGCGATGATCTTGGCCCGTCGATCCCGTTCCGCTTCGGCCTGTCGCGCCATGGCGCGCTTCATCGTCTCGGGCAGCTCGAGCTCCTTGACCTCAACGGCACTCACCTTGATGCCCCAGGGATCCGTCCGTTCATCGATGATCTGCTGCAATTCCATGTTGATCTTGTCCCTTGCCGAAAGGACGTCATCAAGGTCGGCCCTGCCGACGACGGATCTCAGGGTCGTCTGGGAGAGCTGACTCGTGGCCATGATATAATTCTCCACCTCGATGATCGATTTCGCCGGATCCAGGACTCTGAAATAGACCACTGCGTTCACTTTCACTGGCACATTGTCGCGGGTAATGACCTCCTGATAGGGAACGTCCAGGGTCACCACCCGAAGGTCCACCCTGTACAGCTTGTCCACAAAGGGCACGATGATGACGAGTCCAGGCCCCTTGACGCCGACGAAACGGCCCAGCCGGAATACCACACCACGCTGGTATTCCGGAACGATGCGCAACGCAGCAGCAAGAATGACGACCAATATCAGCAGTCCGCCGATATAGCCCCCCATACTGAAAAGTCCGCTCAACAATTCTCCGATCATGCTTTTTCCCCCTCTCTGGTTTTTGCCTGGTTCTCAGCGGGGACAACATGCAGCGTCAGTCCCTCGCTCCGTATAACCCGGACCCTTTGGCCCCGGGGGATCGTCTCCTTCGACTGGCTCACGGCATGCCATATCTCGCCGTGACAATTGACTGAACCTGCCGGAGACAAATCCGATATGACAACACCTTCAAGACCGGTCATGCCCTCGCTTCCCGAAACGGCTGCCCTGCCGAAGGATTTCCAGACAGCGAAAGCCGCAAGCAGGAAAAAGGCGGTGATGACAACGACGGCACCGATGAGAAAACTGTACGACATGTGAAGCAGCTCACCTCCCGGGGCCCTGTAAATGATCAGCCCTCCGAACACGAGCGCCGCCGCCCCGAAGAGGCTGAGGACACCGACGCCGCCGACGAAAAGATCGAGAATCATGACGGCAATCCCCGCTACGAGCAGTACGACTCCTGCCAGGTTCACCGGCAACATCCGCAATCCGTAGGAACCCAGAAGGACAAGCACCGCACCCGAGACCCCCATGACAAACCCTCCTGGAGACAACACTTCGAAAATGATGGCGTAGATGCCCACTATGAGAAGCAGGTAGGCGATGTCAGGGCGGGAGATGAAATGGAGGATCTTGAGGCGGGGGCTCATCTCGTACCGCCGCACCTCGTAGGAGTCGAGAGACATCCGTATTTCATCCCCAGAGGCAAGTTGTATCGTCCTGCCGGAAACCGCCTTGACAAGTGTTTCCAGATCCGCCGCCACAATATCGATGACACCTGCTTCAAGCGCCTCGTTCGCCGTGTAGGAAACGCTGTCGGTGACCATCCTTTCACAAGCTTTGGTGTCCCTTCCCCGTTGTTCCGCAAGAGAGCGTATCTGTGCGGCGAAATCGCTGGTCACTTTCTTGGCCATCTCTTCGTCCGGGATGTCCCCCCCGCCGGCGGTCACGGGATGGGCCGCACCGATGTTTGTTCCCGGTACCATTGCCGCCACATGACTGGAAAGGACAATGAACGCCCCCGCTGATGCGGCTCTCGCCCCGGAAGGCCAGACCCAGACCACAACGGGAACCGGGGACTCAAGTATGGCCTGGTACATTGCACGCATGGACGTCGCCAGACCGCCGGGCGTGTCAATATCAAGAACGATCAGGTCGGTCCCGGTCTTTTCAGCTTCCTCGAAGATCTCCGTGAGGTGATCCTCCATGGCAATTCCTATGATGCCTTCCAGAGACGCCCGCAGAACGACCGAACCCGAGGTATCCGACGCGGCGCAGGCAGCGGGTCCGGAGGAAAGCGTAAAAACAAGTGCCAGCAAAAAGGGTACAATCAAAAGCTTCCTCTTCATATCCCCACCACCTTCAACGCCTCTCCGAGTGTGGATACCCGATGGGCCTGGACTCCGTCATCAAGGACCTCGTCCTCTTTCCGGCTCAAAAGGACGTGCCGGAAACCCAGGCGCTTCGCTTCCCGAATGCGAAGGGCGGTTCTCGGAACCGGCCGAACCTCTCCAGCAAGCCCAACCTCCCCGATGCAGCAAAAATCCTCGGGGAGGGCCTTGTCCTTTACGGCGGAAGCCACCGAGAGACACAGTGCAAGATCGGCATAGGGTCCCCTGATGGAAAGACCCCCGGCAACGTTGGCATAAACATCCAGAGACGCAGTGACAAGCCCGCATCTGCGTTCAAGAACGGCCAGCATCAACTGGAGTCTGCCGTTTTCGAAACCCCGGGCGGTTCGTTTGGGGTACGGATAGGGCGTCGAAGAGGCGAGAGCCTGAATTTCCGCCACAAATGGCCGTGAGCCTTCAAGGGTCACAGCCATGGCCACACCGGGAAGGGCCCGATCGAGGGCTGACCAATAGAGCCGGCTGGGATCCGACACAGGGGAAAGCCCCTTCTCTTTCATTTCAAATAGGCCGACTTCATCGGTTGCTCCAAACCTGTTTTTCGTCGCCCGGAGCATCCGGTAGGCCGACGGGCCTTCTCCGGAAAAAAGGAGAACAGTATCGACCATATGCTCAAGGAGTTTTGGGCCGGCGATGAGGCCCTCCTTGTTGATATGCCCGACGAGAACAACAGGGACATTGCGCGTTTTCGCAAACTCTGCGGCCCTGAGGGCAACGGCCCGAACCTGCGACGGCGTTCCCGGGTACCCCGGCAGATCCCTGGCGCTCAAAGCCTGGACGCTGTCAAACACTACAAGGTCGGGATCTTCAATCTGCCTGGAAAGGATGTCGTCCACCTCGGTCCCTGCAGCTATCTTGAGACCGTCGGTAACAGCACCGAGTCTTTTCGCCCGCAGCGCAACCTGTGACAGGGACTCTTCCCCGGAAACATAGAGGGCTTCCTTTCCCCGTTCCGCCAAAAACCCGCAAGCCTGAAGGAGCAGTGTGGACTTTCCGATCCCCGGTTCGCCTGCGACAAGCACGACAGCTCCTTGGACCCACCCGCCGCCGAGGACCCTGTCGAGTTCGTCCGGTCCCGAAGGAAGCCTTGCAGGCGCCCTGACGTCGGCAACAGCTACAGGTGTGGAAACGGAATCACGCGCCCCCGGAGCTCCTCCGCTTTCAATATCATTCCCGACGGCTTCAAGACTTCCCCAGCTTTCACAGGAAGGACACTTTCCGGACCATGCCGTGGCAACAAATCCGCATTCAACGCATTGGTACATAACCCTTTTTTTTTCGGCCATCCTTCGCCCATCCTTGTGTTTTCTGCTAATGGCTCCTGTTTACCAGATTGCATTGTTCAAGCACATTGTAACAGTCCCATGCTCGCCGTGTCGAGTATGTACTGCACCTTTATATATGATACAGTCTACGTCATTACGGGGGGGTTGCATGACCGTTTTCCTCTTGACCGCAACAGCCGTGGTGGCTTTTTTCGTCATACTGGGCTCCCGTTCGCGAAAAGCCGTGTCCGGGGGGCAGGACTATTCCCTTGCCGGCAGAAAGGCCTCAGCGGCTTCCGTCTCGGGCGTGCTTCTGGGGGCCCTTGTCGGCGGTGCTTCAACGGTGGGAACCGTCCAGATGGCGTACGAATACGGACTCGCAGCATGGTGGTTCACCCTGGGAGGCGGTATCGGGTGCCTTGTGCTCGGCGTGTGGTTTGCCCTTCCTCTGCGCTCTTCGGGAGTGGAAACCATTCCGGGGTACCTGAAGCAAACCTATAACAGGCCTACCGGTTCCACCGCCATGTGGGCCTCGACAATCGGCACGTTCATTTCGGTGGTCGCCCAGTTTCTGGCCGGCATGGCCCTTTTGGCGGGAATACTCCCCGGACCGGCCTGGCTGTCGGCGCTTTTGATCTGTCTTTTCGTTCTGGCCTTCCTTTTCGGCGGCGGCCTGAAAGGTTACAGCTCACTCGGAGTAGCCAAGCTTCTCATCCTCTACGGAATTCTTATTCTGTGCGCCGCTACAACCCTGCATCAAGGGCATACGCCTTCAGCTCTCGCGGCAGACCTCCCCCGGCTGCCCTTTTTCAGCCTTTTCGGCAATGGTCTGGGGAAAAGTCTGAGCGCGGGAATTTCACTGGTCATCGGGGTCTTGTGCACCCAGATCTACATTCAGGCCGTCCTTTCCGCATCTTCACCTGAAACGGCCCGCAAAGGCGCCCTCATCTCCGCGGCTCTCATGCCCCCCCTCGGACTCCTGGGCGTCTGGGTTGGGCTCGGTCTCCGTCATTCCGGAATCGAGATCGAATCTTCAGGAGCCTTGACCTACTTTATCGGCACCTATTTTCATCCTGCCATTGGCGGAATTCTCTGGGGGGGCATACTCATAACCGTCATCGGCACCGCAGCGGGACTGTCCCTCGGGATAGCGACAAACCTCGTCTATGACTGCTATGTTCCTTTCAAAAAGGGCGATTGCGGGGAAAGGCTCCTCCTTTCCGCCAACCGCGGAGCTGTAGCCCTTGTGATCCTTCTGGCCGCTCTGGTCGGACTGATGGGAAAGGAATCCCTGATTCTCGAATGGAGTTATCTCAGCATGGGGCTAAGGGGAGCGGGAACATTCTTTCCGCTGGTCGCCGGTATCGCGGCACCAGCGAAGCTTCCGCCCCGCTGGGCTTTCGCCGCAAGTCTCGGCGGCCTCTCGGTTACCATACTCTGGCCCCTGACCGAGATTCTCCTGGAACCCCTTTTCGCCGGGCTCGGGGCATCCGGGGCCCTGACGGCGACGGGCCTTTTTTTAAAAAAATGGCGGCGTCATTGACGCCGCCCGGGTAAAGCGTTTCAATCACTATCTCCGCCTGTATTCTTTCGCTACCTTTTGTATCCGATGATGTCCCTGAGGAGTCGCTTCCTGTCCTCCACGTCTTTTTCGGCTTCAACTCCCACGGGAACGAATCCGTCCACGACACCGGCAACACCCCGTCCCTGAGATGTCTCCGCAACAACGATCTGAAGCGGGTTCGCCGTGGCCGCAAAAACGCGGCATACTTCCTGAACGGCCTTGACCCTTCCCAGGACATTGATCGGGTAACCGTTCCTGAGAAGGATGACGAAAACATGTCCCGCTGCGATTCTTTCCGCCGTCTTCACCGCAGCCTCGACAAGATCCCCGGCGTTTCCATCTTTCCGTATCAGACAGACACCTGAGGCCTCGCAGAAGGCTATACCGAATTCAATCGACGTCGATGCCGTGACCAGAGCTTCGTAGAGGTCTTCCACGGTCTTGATGAAGTGGCTTTGGCCCACGATGATATTGCAATCCTCCGGAATTATGGCTTCAACAACATCCCATTTTTCAACAGTTCCCATCTCATCCACCTCCAGAAAGTTTCGACGAGTTCTAAAAAGCAGCTTGTTCTTACGCCGTCACGTTATTTTCTGAAATTTTCGGTTTGACGCAGGAAAGCTTTTCCCCGATGAAGTCCTCTTTCAACAGATACTCGGCCAGTTTCCTGAAACCACCCTCTGCCGCCGGAGGCAAGAGAATATCCGCTTTCCGCCTGAGTTCGGGCGGGGCATCCTCCATGGATACGGCAATATCCGCGCGCTGGAGAAGATCCTCGTCATTCAGGTGATCCCCGACTGCGACGACTATCCTCTC
>JBKHBH010000085.1:0-9439 GCA_046542505.1 Thermovirgaceae bacterium
CCTGTTCCTCAATCTCATTGGTGAGGCTTTCAATGGCATAGCTTCCCGCAAGGGGATCCACCGTGTTGGCAACACCCGACTCGTAACCGATGATCTGCTGCGTCTTCAGGGCAATTCCCACACTCTTCTCGGAGGGGAGGGCCAAGGCCTCATCGAAACTGTTCGTGTGCAGCGACTGGGTCCCGCCAAGTACGGAGGCAAGGGCCTGGATAGCTACGCGAACAATGTTGTTTTCCGGCTGCTGTGCCGTCAGAGTGCTCCCGGCAGTCTGGGTATGGAACCTCAGCATCAGCGACTTGGGATCCGTAACTCCGAAGCGTTCTTTCATCAGTTTTGCCCAAAGCCGTCTCGCGGCCCTGAATTTTGCCACTTCTTCGAGGAAGTCGTTGTGTGCGTTGAAGAAGAAAGATAGCCGTCTTCCGAAAACATTCGGGTCCAGTCCGGCCGCAACGGCAGCCTGGACGTAGGCGAGTCCATCCGCAAGGGTGAAGGCCACTTCCTGCACCGCCGTAGAACCTGCTTCCCGGATATGGTATCCGGAAATTGAAATGGTGTTCCATTTGGGAACGTTCTTACTGCAGAAGGCAAAGATGTCGGTAATAATGCGCATGGAAGGTTCGGGAGGGAAAATATAGGTTCCTCTGGCGATGTATTCCTTCAGGATATCGTTCTGAATCGTGCCGGAGAGTTTTTCAGCCGACACGCCCTGTTTTTCCGCTACAGCGATGTACATTGCCAGGAGAACCGAGGCCGGAGCATTGATGGTCATCGACGTGGAGACCTTTTCGAGGGGGATCTGGTCAAAGAGCACTTCCATGTCAGCGAGGCTGTCGATTGCGACTCCAACCTTGCCCACTTCTCCCTGGGCCATGGGGTGATCGGAGTCGTATCCGATCTGGGTCGGAAGGTCGAAGGCGACGGAAAGCCCGGTCTGCCCTTGCTCAAGGAGATACCGGTATCTTTCGTTCGACTCCTTGGCCGTCCCGAAGCCCGCATACTGGCGCATGGTCCACAGCCGGCCGCGATACATCGTCGGCTGCACCCCGCGGGTGTATGGGAAAGTCCCGGGAAACCCTATATCCTCAATGAAATCCCTGTCTGCCAGGGACTCGGGCGTGTAGAGCCGCTTTACCTCGAGTCCACCTGCGGTCTCGAATTGCTCCCGCCGTTCGGGATGCTTCGCCAGACCCTTTTCGAGCTTTTCCTCATATTTTTCCCTCTTTTTCTGGATACGCTCAAGTTCTTCCTTGTCAAACACTTCAGGACGCCTCCTTTAATCGCTGCGTTCTGTATGGATTTTCCCTCATTTTTTCCGGGGGCCTCCTGCCAGAAGAAGGAATTCCCCTTTCGCCGTCATACAATAGGTGAACTGAGTTACAAACGCAATAATTATTCCGCAGACGGGCAGAAAATGCAACCATTTAGGTAGAATTGCAAGACAAATTGATACAAATATGCTCAAAAGAATAATGTTATTTGCAGGCACGGGGTTTCCCACGGCTTTTCCGGCAAACTGCGTTCGAATAAAAAACGAGGAATAACGTCTCCCTGCTCCCGGATTTTTGCGAGTAGTCCTTTACCTGGAACTCTGGCGTGTCCGGAAAAAACCCTTTTCAGTTTCTTCGAGGCCTGCGACAAAAATTAATTATATGCATTTAATGAACCCGGCCTCCCATGCCATTTCGTCTCGATTTTCGTGTAAAATGGCTGATGTTGAGCAACTATCAACAGGAACAGCACGATACAATCGTAAAGAAACCGCAGTGCTGACTCAAACCTGTTGAAAGGATGGGTTCTAACACGTGAAATACCGCATCGAAAAGGATTCCATGGGGGAAATCCCGGTTCCAGCAGACAAACTCTACGGTTCCCAGAGCCAGAGAAGCATTGACAACTTCAGGATCGGCCTAGAAAAAATGCCTTACGAGATTATAAGAGCATATGCCGTATTGAAGAAGGCGGCGGCGCTGGCCAATAACAGGCTGGGTAGCCTGGATGAAACCAGAACGAGGGCAATTGTGCAAGCCTGCAACGAAATACTTCGAGGAAAACATGACAGCAATTTCGGGCTGGCTGTTTGGCAAACAGGCAGCGGAACTCACACCAACATGAACCTGAACGAAGTTATCGCAAACAGGGCAAACCAGATACTGGAGAATGATAAGATCAGGGTTCATCCCAACGATCATGCGAACAAGTCCCAAAGTTCGAATGACACGTTCCCGACGGCAATACACATCGCAGCGGTCTTGCAGCTGGAAGACCTGCTGCTCCCTTCCTTGAGAGCCTTTAAAGATACGCTTGTTCAAAAGGCCGAAAAATTCGAGGATCTTGTAAAGATCGGAAGGACCCATCTCCAGGATGCGACTCCTTTGACTTTAGGGCAGGAAATAAGCGGATGGGTGAGGATGCTTGAACGAAACGACCAAATGATTTTGACTGCCGCAGAGTACCTGAAGGAGCTTGCCCTGGGTGGAACGGCTGTCGGGACGGGACTCAACTCCATAGAGGGATTCGACTATGAAGCGACTGTTGAAATAAATGCCCTCACGGGGAAAAACTTCCGCCCGGCATCAAACAAATTCCATTCCTTGACCAGCAGGGACGAACTCGTCTTCGCTCATGGTGCTCTAAAAGCCCTTGCGGCAGATCTCCTGAAGATCGTCAACGACATCCGGTGGCTGGCCTCAGGACCCCGTTGCGGAATCGGCGAACTGATCATACCTGCCAACGAACCCGGCAGTTCCATTATGCCCGGCAAAGTCAACCCGACCCAGAGCGAAGCCGTTTCCATGGTTGTCGCACAAGTTTTCGGTAACGATGTCACCATAGGTTTTGGAGCAAGCCAGGGAAATTTCGAACTGAATGTTTACATGCCTGTGATAGCCTACAACTTCCTGCAATCCGGGCGACTCCTTGCCGACGCCATGACGTCCTTTAACAAAAACTGCGCGTCTGGTCTTGAAGCTAATGAGGAAAAGATCAACAATTACGCGAAGATCTCCTTGATGAATGTAACAGCATTGACTCCTTTTATTGGGTATGAAAAAGCGGCAGAAATAGCAAAAAAGGCCTTTCAGGAAAGAAAAACGCTGAAAGATGCAGCATTGGGCCTTGGATATCTGACAGAAGAAGAATTTGATACATACATGGATCTGAAGGAAATGTGCAAGCCCCGGCCATCTGAATAGGCAACGGGCCGGACATCCTACCTGTCATGGCCTGGCAGCATCAAATAGACCGGGGTTGCTTCATTTTTTTCTCTCTTTCCCGTAATCCGCCAAAGCTTATCCTGAAACGTCTGGTGGCAACCTGAATGATCGTCCCACGGAGGTCTGTTCCCTTGCCCTTGGGCAATTCACACTTGTAGTGAGTTTATTCCTGCATCGTCCCTGCACCTCTCAAGCGCAGGTGCCATGAAAACGCCTCTTCAAGAAGATGTGGCTCATGTCCTCCACGCTGCTTTGCCCGGTGGTAGTAATCCATCAGGGCACCACGATAATCCGGGTCGCTACAGTTGAGGATGACCGCCTTGGCCCGCTCTCGGGGCGACAGCCCACGGAGGTCGGCAACACCCTGCTCAGTCACGATCACGTCCACGTCGTGTTCTGTATGATCCACGTGCGAACAGAAAGGAACGATCTTTGATATCTTTCCCGATTTCGCCGTCGAGGGCGTCAAGAATATGGACAGGTAGGCATTCCTGGTGAAATCTCCAGACCCGCCAATACCGTTGAGCAATTGCGTCCCGCCTGCCATTGTGGAGTTCACATGACCGTATATATCCACTTCCACGGCAGTGTTCATGGCTATAACTCCGAGGCGCCGTATGATTTCAGGATGATTGCTGATCTCTTGCGGACGCAGGAGCAACCTGTTTCTGTAAAGATCGAGATCCCCATAAATCCGGGCTGCACATTCAGGACTTGGTGTCAGGGCCGTTCCCGAGGCAAAAGACAGTTTCCCGCTGTCGAACAAATCAAAAATGGCATCCTGGATGACCTCTGTATAAACCAACAGGCCATCTGTGGGCCAGTCTTTCAGGCCGGACAAAACGGCGTTTGCCACATTCCCCACACCCGACTGAAGCGGGAGAAGATTTGGAGGCATACGGTCCGCTTTCACTTCGACATCGAGGAAATCCAACAGGTTCTGAGCCATCCGCCGACTCGTCTCATCAACAGGAGTCAACGGCCGTTGCGAGTCAGGCACATTGCTCAGAACTATCGCCGCTATCTTTTCCGGTCCGCATTGTATCCAGGGAAGCCCGATCCGATCCCGAACGTGTGCAAGGGGTATAAATTGACGGTCAGGAGGATCCAGTGGGACGTAAATATCATGAATTCCTTCAAGCGATAATGGTTGAGACGTGTTCAGTTCCACAATCACCTTTTCGGCCTCAGACACAAAAGTTGCACTGTTTCCCACTGAAGTGGAGGGAATCAGGTGGCCTTCCTCTGTTATCGCCACCGCTTCTATTATAGCGAGGTCCAAAGAACCATAAAATCCGTAGCGAAAGTTCTGGGCGTTCATTGACAAGTGGTAGTCCGCAAAGGCCACGTGACCCGAATTGATACCTCTTCGTATATGGGGCTCTGTCTGATAAGGATAACGCCGAGCAATGCATCCCGATTTCGTCAGTTCTCCGTCAAGTTCCGGGCCAACCGACGCACCGGCCCACAACGTAATCGGTACCGGCCCCTCTTCCCTCGCACGCGCTGCAAGCGCCAAGGGTACCGCCTTGGGATAACCTGAAGGAGTAAAACCACTGCACCCAATTGTCATACCGGACTTGATGATCTTCGCCGCTTCATCGGTTGAGCATAAACGCTTTCGCAATTCGGCTATCCTGAGGCGTGATTCTATTTCTGTTTCTGCCTTTTTTTTCACACCAATTGTCCTCCCTGCCACAAAAGCTTTCATTTTCTTGTTCTCACCGGAAAATCGGAAGTACACAAATTTATCGGACTTTTTTGCAAAATCAGTTCGCCTGTTTCCCGCTTTTCTCCAAAAACCTCTCTGGATTTCTCCAGGTCTTACATGAGAATGTTTGTTCCAGGTTTTTCGAAGTGCTTTCCAGACTTGAATCTTCAGGAACCTGTTTCGTAAATGTTCTGAGAGGGGATTAAATACAGGCTTTTGTCAAAGAATTTTCCTGAAAATCCGCTATTTCCTCATGCCTCTAAGGCGAGCAGGCTCGAAATTTCTCCATTCTGGAGGCATACAAGTTGTTTCCCCGGGTATCAATCAACACCGTCAAGGGAAGTTTGCTGACCGTAAAACGGAAAACGGCTTCAGGGCCAAGGTCCTCGAAGGCAACGACTTGAACGCTCGTTACACATCTGGCCACCAAAGCCGCCGCCCCGCCGACGGCTCCGAAATACACGGCTCCCTGCCGCTTCATTGCCTTGACCACCTCGTCTGATCTGGTGCCCTTGCCGATCATCCCTTTCAGGCCGAGTTTCAGCAGTCGCGGTGTATAGGGATCCATCCTGCCGCTTGTCGTCGGGCCCGCTGGTCCCACCGCCCATCCGGGCGGCGCCGGGGCCGGACCGACATAATAGATCACCTGGCCCGTTATGGAAAAGGGAAGTGGCAGCCCCGCATCGGCCGCTTCCACGAGCCGTTTGTGGGCCGCGTCACGGGCGGTATAGATGTCGCCGCTCAGCAAAATACTGTCACCAGCGACAAGCTGCCACACGATAGCTGTATCAAGTGGTGTCGTCATTGAAAGGATTGCCATAGGCCTGTTTCCTCTTTTCCTAGAGGGTGACCTGCGCATGCCTGCAGGCATGACAGCATATGTTCACAGCCACTGCAGTTCCGGCTATGTGCGCCGGAGCATGATTGACATGCACCGCCAGGGAAGTGATCCTTCCGCCGAGTCCCGCCGGGCCTATGCCTGAGCTGTTGATCCGCTCGAGTATCCGCATTTCCAGCTCCGCATATCTGGGGTCGGGATGTTTCTCGTTCACGGGCCTGATGGTCGCCCGTTTCGCCAGAAGGGCAGCTTTCTCCATGGTCCCGCCGACTCCGACACCCACGATTGTCGGCGGACAGGGATTCGGTCCAGCGGAAACCACCGTATCAACGACAAAATCTTCAACGCCCTGTACGCCGGCGGCAGGTGTCAGCATCTTGAGAGCGCTCATATTTTCGCTTCCGAAGCCCTTCGGGGTGACCACAATGTCAAGCAGTCTCCCCGGCACGATTCTTGTGTGAATAACCGCGGGAGTGTTGTCTCCCGTATTCTTCCTGTCGAAAAGTGGGTCACTCACCAGGGATTTCCTGAAGTACCCCTCGTCGTAAGCCCTTGCCACACCCCTGTTGACGGCCTCCTCGAGGTCGCCTCCCGCTATGTGCACATCCTGGCCGATATCAAGAAAGACCACAGCCATTCCCGTATCCTGACAGATGGGGACCTCTTCCTCCCTGGCTATGTCATGGTTGCGAAGGATCTGGCCAAGGACGTTACGGCCGCAGGGCGACTCCTCCTTCTTGTTCAATCCGTCGGAAAGGGCGTTGTAGATGTCCTGCCCGATAGATGTATTGGCCTTGAGAAAAAGGGCCTTTACGGCATCTTCAACAAGGTCCGCCTGGATTTGCCTGATTTCTCCCAATCCGCAGTCCTCCCGCTCCTATATCTCGCCACAGTTTTTCGTGAAACCGTTGTTCTCACCAATGCCCTGAAGCCACATCCTTCCGAAAAATTCAATGGATCTGGCTCTTCAGCCCTGAGCCTGTAAGAGGAACAACTACAGTTTCGCCGGCCCTGAAGCGACCTGATTCCCGGAGAATTTTTTCCGCAGCAGGAGCGACAGCCGCAGTTGTTTCCACGTACAAACCTTCATCTTTTGCAAGTCGTTCCTTCATTTCAATGATCTCAGCGTCACTCACTGTCACGATATCACCACGGCTCGATCTGACTGCCTTCAGCATCTCCTCCAGTCGCGGCGGGCTGGAAACAGCGATTCCTTCGGCGCAGGTCCCGCTGCAGGACTTTTTCTGGCCTGAAAAGGCATTTTTGAGGGGGGCGCACTTTTCCGCCTGTGCCGCGACGAGTCTTGGCAGACGGTCTATGAGGGCCCGTTGCAGCAGCTCTTTGAACCCCTTGAAGAGCCCCAGGAGTAGCGTACCGTTTCCCGCAGGAGATATGACCACCTCCGGGGTCTTGTGACCAGACTGCTCCCATATTTCGAAGGCCACCGTCTTGGTTCCCTCGAGAAAAAGAGGATTCCACACGTGGCTCGCATAAAAAATGTCCTTTGCCATCTCCCAGGCGAATGTCGCAGTTTCGGAGCGTTTTTTGCCCCTGGCCAGGACTTCGGCTCCAAAGGCGGCAATCTGTCGTTTTTTGCCATCGGATGTCCCCTCAGGCACAACGACTTTCGCCTTTATGCCAGCCCTCGCGGCATAGGCAGCCACAGAAGCGCCCGCGTTCCCCGAGGAATCAACGACAACGGAATTACAGTCGGACTCTATGGCGTCAGAAATGACCATCACTGCCCCCCGGTCCTTGAAGGATCCCGTAGGGGCCATAAATTCCAGCTTGTACATGAGACCGCTCCTGCACCTGGAGGGGATGAGCGGGGTCCATCCCTCTCCCATGGAAAGTCCCGGAGCGATCCGCGGAAGGACCGAGCCGTAGCGCCACATTCCGGGTGCAGCCCGGTTAATCCGCAGTTCCTCCCAGTCCGTGACACAGGACAAGGGTTGTCCGCAGGCGCATCTGACCGGACGAATTCGGGGTTCGTAATTCTTTCCGCAGGCGGGACAATAAATTCTCAGCGGCATGAAACCTCCAATCGCACGGGCTTTCTTTCTCAAAAAAGCGGTATGGGATCATTCAAAAGGTTCAATCGTCCTGAATATACCACAGCTCCACCGGCTTCGCCGGTTTGACAAAACATTTCGTGAAGCGTATAAGAATCATTGGCAATGGGGGAGCCGATATACCGGCTGAGAGGAGACACCGTCTCGACCCCTGGAACCTGATCCGGATCATGCCGGCGAAGGAAATTGCAGTTTCTGGAAAGATCGCTCGCTGATATGGTCCTCCGGTTCCAGGACGGAGGGCTTTTTTCTTTGTCGACCTCCTTTCCCGCCGCCTCGAAAGGAGTAACTTGCAAATGAAGCAGCAAAAGGTCCGAATCCTCGTTGAAGCCGCCCTCGCGGCCGCCCTGGCTCTCGCATTGAGCTATCTGCGTCTCTGGCACATGCCCCAGGGCGGATCGGTTACCCTGGAAAACGTCCCGATCCTCATTTTCGCCCTTAGGTGGGGACTCAAAGCCGGAGTCGGAGCCGGCGCCGTGGCGGGGCTTCTGCAACTGATTCTCGGTGGTTATGTGGTGCATCCTCTCCAGGCGTTGCTGGACTATCCACTCGCCTTCGGCGCCCTCGGATTTGCCTCTCTCGCCCCCAGGCCTCTCTGGCTCGGTCTGGCTTTTGGGACATTCCTGCGGCTTGTCTGTCACGTGCTCTCCGGAGTCATCTTCTTCGCGAGCTACGCCCCGGAAGGAACGAACGTCTGGCTTTACTCCACGGTGTACAATGGCAGCTACATGGTTCCCAATCTCGGCCTCACCATCATCCTCACCTATATACTCTGGCCGAGGATCAAGGACCGATAAAAAAACCGGGAGGCCTTGTCGCCTCCCGGGGCAAGTTCACGAATCTTCTGGGTCAGGATGATTCCTGGGTCCTGCTACCTGCGTTTTCTGAAGATACCGATGATAAAAAGCAGTACAACGGCTCCCGCGAAGGCCATGAGGAGAGACCCGAGAAACCCCATGGGATAAAGGCCCACCGAACTGAAGAGAAAGCCGCCTACATACGCCCCGAGGACCCCGACGAGCATGTTGCCGAAAAAGCCGTACCCGCGGCCGCGCATCATTCGTCCCGCAAGCCATCCGGCGAGGACACCGATGACGAGAAATGCCAAAAGACTGTTCTGCATATTCCGCCTCCTTCCTCTCCGCCAGAAAGAGCCAGGCGTTCTAGTGAGGAGAACTTACGGAGTCCTTTTCGTCCTCCTCCAGGCTCAACCATTTTCCCCAGTCCACATGCAGGAAACCGCTCAGGATATAAATCGCAATGCCAGCCAGGGGCGCCAGCTCCCTGAGAACAACAATGAGCGTCACAGCCAGCCCCCACACAAAACCGGCCCGAGCCTTGTTCAGGTTCCCCTTCTTCAGGGCCTTGAGATTGCCGAAGGGCACGCTTGAAATCATGAGCAGGCCGGTGCCGACGGTCACAAGAGCCATCAGCCATGCAGGTGCCACCAGTCCGGCGAAGACAAAAGAAACCAAAAAGTGACCGCCTGCGGGGATAGGAAGCCCCTGAAACGACCCCGCCACATGTTGCACATTGAAGCGTGCCAGCCGCAAGGCGCCGCAAAGGGCAAAAAAGGCAGCCGCCAGAGCGCCCGTCACGCCCCAGA
>JBKHBH010000086.1:0-9276 GCA_046542505.1 Thermovirgaceae bacterium
AAATCCTATGATAGCAACACATTAAACAGATCCATTGTCGGACATGAAAATTGTAATCCGTAACCCTTTTCTGTCTGAATTGCCGGAAGGAGTGAAAGGGAATGAAAAAAACACCGCGCCATCGCCTCGTGGCTTTTGTTTTTGCCCTGCTTTTGCTGGGCACGTCGGCAATAACGGCTTTCCCGCCAGCCAGCCGGGCGGAAAGCCCTGTCAGGGTTGCCTCAAAAATTGACACCGAAGGCGGGCTTCTCGGGCAGGTCATTGTCATTTTGCTTGAAAGCAACGGAATCCCCGTTGATGACAGGACGGCCCTCGGAGCTACCAATGTCGTCCGTCAGGCGATTATCACGGGAGAAATCGATATCTACCCGGAGTATACGGGCAACGGTTACTACTTTTTCGAAGGAACAGACCCCGAAATCTGGAAAGACGCGAAAAAAGCCTATGAAACCGTTGCCAGCCTCGACTTTGAGGAAAATGACATCCTGTGGCTGCAACCTGCACCGGCAAACAATACCTGGGCCATAGCTTCCCGGCGAGACCTGGCAGAAGAGAACGGTCTTGCAACTCTCGAGGATTTTGCAGATTACGTCAACGGTGGGGAACATGTCAAACTCGCCTGTTCCGAAGAGTTCGCCAGTCGTCCCGATGTACTGCCTGCCTTTGAGAAAGCCTATGGGTTCCATCTTGAAAAGGATCAGTTGCTCATCCTTTCCGGGGGAAACACCGCACAAACGGAACAGGCGGCATCCATGGGAACCGACGGCGTCAACTTCGCCATGGCATACGGAACCGACGGAGGCATATCCATTCTGGATCTTGTGGTCCTGGAAGACTCAAAGGGTGTCCAGCCCGTTTACGAACCCGCACCGATAATCCGAAAGGAGGTTCTTGAGGCCTATCCCGAAATTCGGGAAATTCTCGAGCCGGCATTCAAAGACCTCGACATGGAAACACTCCAGAGGCTCAACGGCCAAATCGCCGTCGAAGGACTAGACCCGGCGGCGGTGGCAAGGACCTACCTGCAGGATCAGGGCCTCATTAACTGACGGGATGCCGCGTAGGGCCGGAAGGCACATGAACGCAAAACCCGTTCTCGCCGGCACCGTTCTTGCTCTCGCAGGGCTTCTTGGCCTGGATTTTCTGTCCATACGGGCAACGAGGATCTCCGGCACATCGGGCATACATGTCTTTGACGCCCTCTCAACGCTCGAGTCGGCTACGGTCATCAGCGTCTATCTGGGTATGGCGGCGGCAACGCTGTTGAGAACACCGAGACGACACGCCCTGACAGCCCTTCTCGCCTGTTTGGGTATGTTTCTTGTTGTCTTTTTCGGAGCAAGGGGAGCGGTTCTGGCTGCGGGTGACCTTCCGGCAGCCAGAGTGTTTCTTGCCTCCGGGGCATGGTTCGCGATCCTGGGTTCCGCCCTGATTTTCTCGGCGGAAAGTGCCTTTGTGCAGTACAAGAGCTTCCGCTTCGGCGTGGGTGCAATCCTTTTTCTCTTTCTTGGCGCCATGCTTGGGACGGGCCAATTCGACGACCTGTCAATCATGCGCGAGTACGCCAACAGATCCGGGCGTTTCTGGCAGGAGGCCGTCACTCATGTTACCTTGTCCGGACTGGCCGTATCTGCGGCTGTTTTTATCGGCGTCCCGCTTGGTTTTGCAGCCTTTTCACGAAAACGTTTTAAAAAAACTATTTTCGGCCTTACCAATTCGATACAAACCATCCCGAGCCTGGCACTTTTCGGCCTTTTGATTTCGCCTCTGGCCTTGCTGTCAAAATCGTCGCCTTTCCTTGCACGTATGGGGGTTAAGGGCATCGGATGGACACCTGCACTGATCGCGCTGAGTATGTATGCGCTCCTGCCGGTGGTCCGGAACACCTATACTGCCTTCAAGATCATAGATGCCGCCGTCATCGACGCCGGAAAAGGAATGGGCATGAACAGGCGCCAGCTTTTTTTCACTGTTCAGCTTCCCGTCGCGCTCCCCGTCATTCTCGGGGGCATACGTATAGCCGGAGTCCAGACCGTGGGCAACACGGCTGTCGCTGCATTGATCGGAGCCGGCGGCCTCGGGCAATTCATCTTCCAGGGTCTTGGTGAAGCCGCGCCTGATCTTATCCTTTTGGGAGCGCTTTCGACGGTTGTTCTCGCACTCGCCGCTGACGGGATGTTCGGAGCCCTTGCGGACGCCGCCCGTCCGGGCGGTTTGAAAGAAGGAGCGGAGAAAGGATGAAAAGGGGCACCCTTCGCGGATGGATCATCCTTTTGGTTCTCTTTTCGGTTTATATCACCCTCATCCTCTGGGAGCCGGGATGGGAAAAGGCGCTGAAAACCCTTTTCCCAAAGGAAACGGTCCATTTATATGCACGGTCAAGCCTGGCACGACTCGTGGCTGAACATGTTCTTCTCGTTTTCGCCGCCTCCGGTATGGCAACCATTGCAGGAGTTGCGGCAGGGATATTTGTCACCCGGGAGGCAGGGCGTCCCTTTCGTCCCGCCGCCGACGACCTCTCCTCCATAGGGCAAACCTTTCCGCCTGTCGCCGTCCTGGCTCTCGCCGTACCGGTGACAGGCTTCGGCTTCAAGCCCGCGGTTCTTGCCCTGTTTCTTTACGGCGTCATGCCCGTTTTGCGCAACACCATCACAGGGCTGGAATCTGTCTCCGAAGAAACAAAAGACGCAGCACTGGGTATGGGAATGAGACCCTGGCAGCTCCTTTTACAGGTAGAATTACCCCTGGCGCTCCGTGTTATCATGGGTGGTGTCAGGATAACGACTGTCATCAACATCGGAACGGCAACAATCGCCGCTACCATCGGCGCCGGAGGACTTGGTGCCCCTATCGTTTCGGGACTCATCGGGCATAACCCCGCGGTGATTCTCGAGGGTGCCGTCGCAGCGGCGCTTTTGGCACTTCTGGCTGATGCAGTACTGGGGCAACTGGAACAAACTCTTGGCTGGAATGCAACAGAATGAAAGGTGGAAATGCTCATGAACGAAGAGAACAGGGCGCAGCAGAACCTGGCGGTTCTTATTGACGCTGACAACACTTCTCCGGTGGTTGTCGAGAATCTTTTCGCGGAAATTGCGAAATACGGAATCGCCAGCGTGAAAAGAATCTACGGTGACTGGACTTCGCCCTACCTGAAAGGATGGAAGGAAGTGCTCCTGAGCTACGCCATCCATCCGATACAGCAGTTTCATTACACCGTCGGGAAAAATGCGACGGACAGCGCCATGATAATAGACGCCATGGACCTGCTTTACTCGAATCGCTTCGATGGTTTCTGCCTGGTCTCAAGCGACAGCGACTTCACGCGTCTTGCCACGCGGATCAGGGAAGGCGGAATCACCGTCTACGGGTTCGGGAGCACAAAGACGCCGAACGCCTTCGTCAGCGCCTGTGACAAGTTTATTTACACGGAAATCCTCATGAAGGAAGCCACCGAAGAACCTCAGGCCGACGCGTCGCGAACGCAAACCCGACCGCTGAATTCCAAGGAACTAAAGAAAGACGCAAGGCTGGTGGCTCTTTTGGAGAACAGCGTCGAGGCCGTGGCAAACGAGGATGGCTGGGCTGCCCTGGGCAGTGTCGGACAGCATATATCCAACCAGTCCCCCTCCTTCGATTCGAGGAACTATGGATATAAAAAGCTGAGCACCCTTATGAAGGCCATGGACATGTTTGATGTCGAGGCCAGGGACATTGATGATTCGGGAAACAAGGCTATCTACATCAGGAAGCGCCAGACGAAACTACCGGCACGGCGGAAACGGACAACGAAAACGGCAAAGAAAAAAGCCTAGACCACCTTGCCCCCTTGAGGTACCGGCTCAAGCTTTACTGATTCTTTCCGGACAGGAGAAACTTCGTGCCCCGGGGCCTCCAGAAGCTTGTCGCGCCACTGTGCCGCCTCCTCAATGTCATCGAAGCCAAATCTCCAGGGATGCTTTTCGCCCTTTACCTTGAGTTCGATTAGGTCCATTTCACCGCTTTCCGGTTCCGCTATTGGCCTGCAGGAAACAATGTCTGTGAGCCTGTGGATCCGGAACGGACGTCTTGAGTCGTCCCTGATCGCAAATTTGCCTCTTTTCCGGTCCAGGAGAATCACCCTTCCGCCTTCGTCCTGCAGCTCGCCATCGCCGGGAGCGAAATCTTCCACCAGAAGGAATCCCCCGTATTGTCTTGGTGCATCGGGCTCCTGCAGCAGCCATCCTGTTTTCCCGTTGTTCCTGTCGACCAGAAACCAGTCCCTGATGTTGCCGGGGATCTCTTCAACGTCGAAAACGATCCTTCCTGCCCCGCGCCTGACGTAGCAGGCGCTGTCAGGAACGAAGTTCCTGAGTTTCGTAAAAAAGACCTGTTTTTTTTGTTCCAGAAAAAGCCACGAGAGATTCCTTTCCCTGTCGGACAGGATGACACCGTCGGGAGGCACGTCAAAAAGCGCTCCAGATGAAAAATTCCTGATGACCAGATGGCGGTCATGAACCGGAAAGACCGCAATGAATTCTCCCGTGTTAAGCCCGTTGATTCGGGCCATCCGGACAAAACGTGTAAGGTCGAAGTCGATGCCGTACAGCCCGAGTCGCGACTCGATATACCGGCTCGCTTTTTTCCGGAGCCGCTTGTGATCCACCCATGCGTAGAGAATGAATGCCGAGAAAAGAACAAGGATGAACAGAAACATGTGAAACAGTCCGGTCACCCGATCACCCTCCTCTTTATGTCAACAGCCCGCGGCTCTCGCGTTCTTTTAGCGGAACCTTCCGGCTTTTTTGAGGACCTTTTGTCCGGCTCCTTCGGAAAGGCCGAGAAGGGGCAGATTTTCCGTCACTTCTTTCTCGCTGCCCCAACCCCCCAGGTAGCCGTTCACCCTGGCTGCCGCCGTGGAGGCCACAAGGTCCGCAAAGTGCGGATACTTCCTGCGAAATTCCTCGAAGATGCCGCGATCCCCCTGGAGGTAGTATTTCTGGTGGTAATCTTCGGCGGTATAGAAGGTCCCGGCCGGCTCCAAGGACGTTTCGACAGCCCTGCCTTTTTTTTGTTCCAGCGTCTGGCGGCTTTTTTCTGCCGCCAGACGCTGGTCTCGGTCATGGTACAGCAGCACGGCTCGATACTGGCGTGAAAAAGGCCTTGAAAAGGGATCATGATTGCTCCAGAAAAACTCAAGAAGCTCGTTATAGGATATGACCGAAGGATCGTATCGTACCCTGACGGCTTCACTATGGTCGCCGATCTTCTGATAGGAAGGATCCTCCGAGGTTCCGCCGGAATAACCGACTTCAGTGGAAACAACTCCCTCAAGACTCCCGAACAGGGCGTCAGGACCCCAGAATCACCCCATTGCAAAGGTTGCCGTGGCGATGTTTCCGTGTTCCGCCATATCGATTGGAGGTACCTGCACCGACTCCTCAACTCCTTTCTCTGAGGTTTCCGAAGCACTGCACCCGCATGAGGCGACCCAAAACAGCACCAGGAGCATGACTGACAACGTCTTCATTCGCGTTTCATCCCTTCTTTGCCTCGTCGGGACCGCCCCCCCTCAGCTAGCCGCCGAATTCCGAGAATTCCGTTACAAGCGTCCCCCTGGGGAATTCCCCGATCTTTCTGAGGGCAAGAAAAACGCCGTCCACGTAAACGCCGCTGGAGAAATCCTGTACGTTGATCCTGATGACCTCATCCTGCCGCCCTAAAACAACTTCATGCTCTGAATAAGGCCCAGGGTAGGGCAATCTCTGGGAAAGTATCTGGACTCCCTGTTCTTTCCCGCCAAGAACTCCGGGGATCACTTCCTGACTTTGCACATTTCCTTGCGGCCCTTCCGAAAGAGCCCTGGCCAAAGCCACCGCCGTCCCGCTTGGGGCGTTGGCCATCCGGGCGGGGTGCCGGTCGATAACGCTTACGTGGGGATAATGCTTTCTCGCCGTCTTCAAAAAGTCCAGCAGGAGGTTGATTCCAAGTCCGAAGTTTGAGATCACGGCCCAGCGGGTTCCGCTTCCGTTCGCCAGTTCCCTGGCTTCGGCCAGCATCTGCTCAGAGAAGCCCGTGGTCCCGATGACTGCGTCAACGCCCGCAGAGGCATAGATCCTGAGATTTTCCATGATGATTCGGGTGGACGTGAAATCCACCACCACGTCCGCGCCTGAAGCGTTGAGTCCCCCGGTGAGGTCGCTCGTTCCGTAGACTGTGTCTCCGTTTTTATTGCTGCCAAGTTCGGCCCCCTCTTCGGTGCAAAACCCTCCTGCCAGGTCGAGGTCCTCGCTTTTCACCAGAGCCTTTACCAACTGGCTTCCGACGTTTCCGGTGGCACCTGAAACAAAAACCTTAATCATCCTTGGGTCCTCCTTTTCTTTGGGAAATTCAACCTCTGCAAACCGCAAAATCCGGATTATCGCCTTTCGCAAAAACCCTTGAGAAACCAGAACACCACAGACGCGCAGAGCGCGGCGGTCCTTTTGTCCTCATCCAGAGGCGGTGACATCTCCATGATGTCCACATACCGTACTCGTTCCGTCCTCCCCGCAAGGTACGCTATCTTTTCGAGATCCAGCGCCGAGAGGCCGCTCGGATTGCTCGCTGATGCCCCTGGTGCTTCGTTTTGCCTGGCGGCGTCAATATCCACCGAGACTGCAACAGCCTTCGTCCCCTCCCCTGCAATTCTCAGCGCCTGCAAAAAGCGTTCCATGGGGCGTCCTGCCACGTCCCGGAAGGTCATCACCGTGGCCCCACGGTCACGGACCCAGTTGTAGGCGAAAGGTGAATTGTAGGGTTCCTGAACCCCGTATTCGACGAAATTCCTCCCGTGCAACGCGTCTTGAGGCATTTCTTCGAGGCAACGGTAAAAGGCCGTGCCGCTGTTGATTCCTCCCTCCGGGCTTCGAACATCCAGGTGGCTGTCAATATTGACGAGGCCGAGTTCTCCTTGCGCAAGTTTCAGGCCTCCCGCCAGTCCGGCGATGCCAGGGAAGGAAAGATCATGTCCGCCGCCCAGAACGACAGGCAAGGCGCCTTCCGTGATGATTCTCTCGACGGCACACGCCAGTGCCTGATGGACGTTTTCAAGGGAGAGACCTTTCGTCTCGAGATTTCCCGCGTCGGCAATATCAAGCTTCATGATGTCCGGATTGAACCCCGGCGTCAGCTTGTAAAATCTGGATCTTATGGCGTCGGGACCCTCCGAGGCACCTTTCCTTCCATAGTTTCTTGCGATACCTCTGTCTTCGGGAACACCCAAAAAAATGATGTCGGCACCCCCTGAAAGAGATCCTGCCGGCGCCTGTTCAAGGCGTCTGACGATCTCTCCCATTCTCGGATCCGATGAATCTCCGCGGGAGTAGAAAAGCGCTTCATCTGCAGGGCACATTCCCGGCTGCATGGAATTCCCCCGTTCCTTCTGGTCTTTTCAAATTCATCATACATGAGACCAGCCCGGTTCGACAGGCGGAAGGGAAAAACTCCTTCTGAAGATGCCTATCTGCTATGCTGTTTTGAAAGGTTCTTCTTTAAACGTGAAACCTGCTTTACCCGGGAGGTTGCACAAATGCATGCGATATGGATGAAAGAGCTGCTGGATGCCGTCGTCGATAATGGTAAAGGTGGGAAAAGTGTCTCCTGGAAAATCTGCCGGGAACTCGCGATGCGCAATGGATTGCCTCCACGCGAAATCGAAGCCTGGGCCTGCCGGCAGGGAATCTGTCCTTCCCGCTATGAACGGTCCACAGGCACCCTGGGGCTCGAAGGCCAGGCCAGACTGCTTTCCTCTACCGCGGCTGTCGTGGGGTGCGGCGGACTGGGCGGTCTCATCGTGGACCTTTTGGCCCGCTCCGGCGTGGGAAAACTTGTCCTCGTCGACGACGACGTTTTTACCGACAACAACCTGAATCGCCAGATTCTTTCAAAAGAAGACGTCATTGGCTCTCGGAAGGTGGATGTCGCGGCCGCACATGTCGATTCCGTCAACGGAGCCGTCGAAGCAATCCCGTTTCCAGATCGTCTCGACGGCAAAAACGCCCGATCTCTGCTTTCGGGATGCGACATCGCCGTCGACGGACTGGACAACAACTCTTCCAGGGTAACTCTTCGACGGGCCTGCATCGATCTGGAAATCCCCATGGTCCACGGGGCAATCGGGGGATTCTGGGGACAGGCCACTGTCCTTTACCCCGAAGACAGGGCACCCTGGGAAGCGACGGGGGGAGCCGACAGGGGCGTGGAAACCAGCCTGGGGAATCCGCCTTTTACGCCTGCATTCATCGCTTCCATCGAAGCCGCGGAAACCATTCGCTGCCTGGCCGGCGTGGGAACACCCCTTCGCGAGCTGCTCTGGTGCGACCTCGGACTGCACGAATACTACAAGATTCGCCTGTCTGACATAAAGCCGCAAGGCTAGTGCCGGAACTGGAGCTTGTAGGAAAACTCCTGGGCCGCGTCTTTCAGCAACTGGATCCAGACGGAGACTTTCTCCATATTTTCGTCGGTTCTCGAGGCGTTCATGGCGAGGCACGCCGAAACGGATCCGCTCTTGTCGGTTATGGGGACGGAAATCCCCATGACACCCAGGCTGAAGGTCTGGTCCTCGACACAGTAGCCCTGTTTCCGTATGTTTTCGTAATCCTCCAGAAGTTCTTCCCGGTCGGCTATGGTGTAGGGTGTCCGCTTCTGGAGCTCTGTCTTGTCGAGAACCTCCCGAATGACTTCTGCGTCCTGGAAGGCCGTGAGTAAACGTCCCGAGGAACCTCCGTTGACGGGAAGGCTCTGGCCGATAAAGTCGTTCATCTCGTAAAGGGCTCCCGACCGCGTCCTTTTGCAGACCACGACCACCCTGTCCCCTTCCCAGACCGCCACATAGACCGTTTCGTTCATGGCCTTCAGAAGGTGATCCAGTATGGGGCCTGCGATTTCCTCATACCCGATGTAGCGGCTGTAGACCTTGCCCAACCGGAGACTGATCGGGCCCAGGTGATATTTCTTGGTTGACTTGTTCTGGACGACGAAATGTTCGCTTCTGAGTTCCTGCAACAGCTTGTACAGGCCGCTCTTGCCTATTTGCATGTGTTCCGAAAGCTCTGTGAGGCTGTATTCAAAAGGAGGTTCAGCGAGGGCTTTTAATATGCGCAATGCTTTTCCGAGACTGGACATTGTTTTTCCTCCCTGTATTTTATATTCCCAATGTAACAAATAAATATCACCTTGAAAATACGGTCGTCTCCATTATCGAGTAGGGTGAGGCGGGGCGATCAATCTCCGCCTCATCCCTCTCACAGAACC
>JBKHBH010000087.1:0-9160 GCA_046542505.1 Thermovirgaceae bacterium
AACCTGCAAAACCTGGCTTTCAAATACAGGGGCGGAATCTGGACGGTCCTTTTTGTCTGGGTTCTTTTTATGGCGGAGCCTTTAAAAGCGCATATTTTGCCCGGATTGATCTTTGTCACGGCAGGTCAGGGGATCCGGCTCTGGGCAGCGGGAACGATAACCCTCTACAGGGGTGAGAAAGTCAAAGCGGAACGGCTAGTGACCTGGGGTCCCTACTCCCTGTGCCGCAACCCGTTGTACGTTGCAAACGGCCTGATCGGTCTTGGGTGGTGTTTTCTTTCAGGGAACCTCCAGACGCTTTGGGTGTATTTTCTTTTCTTCGCTGGTTTGTATGTTTTTTTTGTTATTCCCCATGAAGAAAGATTTCTTGCGGCAAGTTTCCCCGAAGATTTCCGAGAATACACACGACGGGTCGGAAGGTTCTTCCCGAAGACTGTTCCTTCCGCCGGTTCCCTTTCAGGGCCGTTCAGCGGGAAAGTCCTCTGGCGTAGCGAACGACATTCCTGTATCGTGACATGCGTGGGTACGATGGCATTTTTGCTATTAAGGTGGTTTGTATGATGAGGTTCAAAAAGATAGAAAAGGGAAGCGCTCTTTACACAGCGGAGTTCGAATCACCCATGGGCTCCTGGAGGCTTGTTTGGTGCAAACGGGGGCTTGTATATTCAACTACGCGAGCCAATGATCGAGCCTGCAAGGATGCGACTCCGTCACCCCCACCTGAATGGCTCCAAAAAGCATGGGATGAGTTCTGGAAGGGAATGAAGGTTTCCTTGTCTCTTTGTTCCTTCAAAAACCCTTCGGAATTCGCACTTGCGGTTTACAGGACGGTTTTAGACATTCCTGTTGGAAGGACGTTGACGTACAAGGATGTCGCATTTCGTGTCGGCAACACGAAAGCTGCGAGGGCCGTGGGGGCTATAATGAGGGCGAATCCCTGGGCTCCCTTTGTGCCCTGTCACAGGGTTATAGGCAGTGACGGCCGGATGTGCGGGTATGGCGGGCCCGGCGGGGTCGACATGAAGTCGGATTTCCTGAAATTCGAAAAATCCCTGTAAATCCCGGAGAAGATTGAAAAATAAGGAAGGGGCCGAAGAGTAAAAGAGACATTTTTCGGACTTCGTCCCCTCCGTTTTTTGAATCCGGAGCGAATCCAGAATCTAATGGTGCATCAGTTTGTTTCCATACAGCGTATCCCAGAGATTGTTGTAAATTTCTCCCTCGGGCAGTTGCCGTTGCGCGTAGCCCAGTTTTATTGCGGTCTGACCCACGGCTTCAGCAACTCGGGGAGAGACTTCGTCACAGAATACGTCCGGTGTGATTTTATGAGGTGAAAGAAGTCGTCGGTCTACGACTCCCGCCAATGCCTTTGCGGCGGCAAGGAGTATTTCGTTGTTGAGAACCGTTGCACGTACATCGAGAAGGCCGCGCATGATGCCCGGGGACGAATGAAGATTCGGCAGGGCGTTCGGATAATCCGAAAGGCCTGTGGCGACGATAGCGGCTCCGGCAGAAAAGGCTTCTGCAGGCGTGATCTCCGGTTCGGGAAGTGCCATGGCAAAAATGATAGGGTCAGGTGACATGGCTTTCACATGATCCCTGGTCAGCAGGCTTCCCTTTGACAGTCCGATAAAGACATCGGCCCCCTTGATGGCGTCCTCAAGGGTGCCGCACTTGTTTGCCTGATTTGTCCTGAGGGCAAGTTCCTGCTGAAACTGATTCATTTGCGGGTTTGATTCGCAGAGGACACCTGAGCTGTTGAGAACCGTCACGTTTTTCGCCCCCGCGCTCAGGAGCAGTTCCGTTACCGCGATGCCAGCTGCACCTGCGCCGTTAACCACAATTGCGAGGTCCTCGAGCTTTTTCCCGGTGACTTCAAGGGCGTTCCACAAACCCGCGAGAGCGACAACGGCGGTTCCTTGCTGATCGTCGCAAAGTACGGGAATATCTACCCGGGACTGAAGTTCCCTAACGATCATGAAGGTTCGCGGGCTGTCTATATCCTCAATGTTGATCCCGCCTATCCCTGGTGCCATGATGCTTGCAAAGTGGGTTATTTCCTCTGGATCCCTGCAGTCTAGACAGATCGGGAGGGCGTTGACGTCACCGAAGAGTTTGAAAAGAAGGCATTTCCCTTCGATGACCGGCAGGGCGGCATGCGGCCCCACGTCTCCGAGGCCCAGAACGGCGCTCCCGTCGGTAATGACGGCGATCCTGTTGCCGCGTCCGGTATATTCGTAACCCAATCCCGGATCTTCCTGTATGGCCAGTGACGGAGCCACACTTCCGGGGATGTAGGCGAGCCTCAAGTCATCCGGACTGTTGATGTTGATTGTGGGGTACATCTTGATTTTCCCTTTGGCCTTTCTGTGGAGCTCCATTGCTCGTGTCTTGTCGACAGGCATGTTTTTCGGAAACCTCCTTCTGGAGCGATGAATCTTTGCCGAAGTCTTTTGTCTGAAAAGGTATATTTCATGATATCAGGAAAAACGGTTCCTGCGAAAGGATGCCGGCTCAGAATCCCCCGTTCCATGGAAACAGGATTTCAAGGGTGTCAACATCGATGAGCATTCCGTCCTGCGCGGCCACAACCCTTGATTTACCTTTCCCGATATTTTCGGCGATCAGATCAGGTCCTTGCTTCAGGACCCCCCTGCCGAAATGAGTCAAAACCGTCAGCTCGGGATTCAGGCTTTCCACGAGCCTTGTGACATCTTCCGGTGCCATGTGTTCCAGGTTCTTCCGCCCCCTTGCCAGGGTCATATTGACAACCAGGAGCCTGCATCCCCGAAACGATTCAGTCCATCCGGGATCATATCTCGTGTCGGATACAAGACCCCAGAGGGGAAGCCCGCGCTCCATGAAAACCAGGCCATAACATTCCACTCCATGGTGAATTAGGGGTACGGCACGTATCGACCGGTCTCCGGCGAGAACGCTTGGAGTCCCCTTTTGCCACTTTTCAAGCCGGTCCATTTTCGTTTGCAGGTATTTATAAAGGACCGGCTCTCCGTCTTCCAGTGTATCGGAAGGAAGCAGCACCGTGCCGCGTTTCCTGAATCCGCCGCCCGTCATTGCTTCCGTGAGAACATTGAGATCTGTCGTGTGGTCAAGATGTTTGTGGGTGACGAGGATCGCTTCCAGAATCTCGGGATCCAGCGGCGGATTGTGCTGACGCATTCTCACAAGTGAACCGGGCCCTGGGTCTATGGCGACGGGAAGACCTTTCCAATCGAACCAGAGCCCGCCTGAAGCCCGGAGTTGGTGCATGATCGTAAAGCGGCTTCCCCCGGTTCCGAGAAAAATCAAAGTTGACCTTTTGTCAGTCATAAAAGGTTGTACCAGTCTACTTGAAGAATGGGAGCATGGCCTTGAAGGCGGATGTTCCCGCCTTGCGGAGCAATCTGTAGGCGATGGACTCCGTCGGGGCCACGAAGGCTCCCAGGGACCTGAGACACTGCATGGCCTCGGCGTGATGTTCGTTCTCCCGGCTGGAACAGGCGTCTGAAGCGATAAAGACCTTGTATTCCTTGGACAGAAGATCCGCAGCGGTCTGGAGCACACAAATATGGCTTTCTATTCCCGCTAGGATCACATGGTCCCTGCCGGCAAAACGAATGAACGTCTCGAAATCAGGATCATCGCAGCAGGAAAAATGCACCTTTTCGAAACGTCTTTTTTCTTCGGGCATGCCTTCCAGTATCTCCGGGACCGTTTTCCCAAGGCCCTGCGGGTAGTGTTCCGTATATTTGACAGGGATTTGCAAGGTGTCGCATGCCTTGAGAAGTATGCGGACATTCCGGGTCTTTCTGCTGTCATCACACACGGCCGGCAGTAGCTTTTCCTGGAAATCAACAAGCAGAAGCTGGCTGTTACCTGATTCAAGGTCAAAATGCTTCATGCTACTCACCTCGTTTTTGGCGGTTTTCTCTGTATTTCCCATTATATGTCATGTTCTCGCCTGATTGCAGCATGTGCGGGTGTATTTGAAGCGGCTTTATGATATGCTCGGGAAACTCGAAAGACAGGGAGGTGTGTTGTGTGAGCCGAAAGAAAGATGAGCATCCCGAAAGAAAACCAGGGAACGGAGAGAAGGAGATGACTGTCGGTGATCTCCTGAAAGCCATGTCCGGCCCGGCACAGCCGCCTTTTATCATCAGGCTCGTTTCGGCCGTGCAGGACTGGATGGCAAATGCCATGTATCCTGACACTGATGGTCAGCCTGATGACTTCTTCCAGTCTTATGCGGACAGGAAGATCGCGGATCCCGAAAACCTGTTCGGTCAGCTCGAATGGATGGAACGCCATGCCGACGTATTACCTGCACCCTATGCCCCCGTCGGCCACGAGGATGTGGTTGTTCTTTGTGTCGGTCCCATTGATTTTGACGAAGGAATGCGGATGACCGTCGATCATGCGGCCCTTTTCGGACGTGCCACCTGCAAGAGGGTCTGGATCGTCAGCGACAGCTGGATGATCGGTGAAGTCGCAAGATACGTTCATCACATCAAGGCCCTGGAAATGTACGGCGTTCAGCTTCGGTTCCTGCTGGTGACGCCCTGGGGGTGGGTTGAAATACCCCTTGGGAGTGAAGGTGGCGAAAACGGTCTGCACCGCAGCGACGGGTGGATAACGGGTGAAAACAATATCCTGCGTTTCAAAAGACGCGACGACAGTTAGCTCGGAACTTGGGTGAATACCGAAAACAGAGGAACAAGAAGGGCTGGAGAAGTTTTTCCAGCCCTTCTTTTGCGATCTCGTAACGGCTAGCCGCCGCTGATCATATGTATGACCTGTACGTTTGCGCCGTCCGGAACGGGGGTGGAATCAAATTCGTCCCTTGGAACGGGAGACTCATTGATCCACACCGCAAGAAGGGGAAAGGTGTATTTTTTCCTTTCGATGATGTCCTGGACGGTCATCCCTTCTTCCCATTCCATTGATTCGGCGTTGACCGTGATCATTTGTGCTAGTCCTTCCACTGATCCTCCGGTTTCGCGTGTTTTTGGACTACGGCGACAACTTCGGGGTAGTCAATACCGAGTCGCTTGAGGGTTTCAACGGTGGGAATTCCGTTTTTATCCCATCCCCTGCGTTTATAGACCGTGTCGACAAGTTTTTCCCACTGGTCTCTGCGGATTGTATTTAGCTTCTTTACCTTTTCCTCTGTCGAAAGCCCTTCGGGATCCACGCCGCCCTGCTTCAGTTCATTATCGTAATATTCGGCACGTGCCTCCCATTCATCGGGGAAGACCGGACCGAGAGCCCTGTCAGGGATATTGTGGTCTTTCCGCGTACCCTTGCCCAGGCGAAGCTGGAAAACCCTCTGGAAGTTGTAGACGCGCTCGGACTGTCGGATGAGCTCTTCCTTGTCGATGTTCTTGCCTGTCACAGCATTGAAAATATCCACGTAATTCTGCACGTGCTCGGGAACCTTGGCCGCTTCCTGGGGCGGGTAGGCCGTCGCGTTGTCGGCGGGTTCAATGTCGTTCCAGGGAAGCTTGCAGAGGCCGACGAGGGAGAACCACAGACGGAAATTGGGGAAGTAGTGAAGCGCTTCGGCCTTGTCTTCGAAGGTTGGAAGCTGTTTGTTGACCCTGTCCATGAAGATCAGCCAGGCTTCGTCATGCTGCGGGCCTTTCAGTGTCAGGAAATATCCGCCCCACTGGGCGACGGATTCCTTGCAGACGTATTCGGAAACCTCGATGCCCTGACCTTCCATGCCTATCTTTTCCAGAACTTCCTTGGGAGCACCAAATTTTTCAGCGAAGATGTCTTTCATCCTGGCGATACCGAGACCAACGATCTTTGCGAACTTGTCTTTCCCTTCGCCCATCCTGTGGATAAGCTCCATCAGGTCTTTCTTGTTGCCGAAGTTCAGCTCGAGGCCATTGGTGTGTTGCTTCGTGAGATAGCCGAGTTCGTAGCATTCGCAGACAAAGGCCAGGCCCGTACCCAGAGAGATCGTGTCCATTCCGTAGTGGTCCGCGTAGTAGTTGGTCTCGATGGTCCAGTGAGGATCAAAGACGCCGACGTTTGAGCCCAGGCCCGCGGCCGTTTCGTACTCCGGGCCGTCAACAATAACTTTTGTGCCTTTCATGGGCCCGGACTGAAGCTCGAATTCATCGACCGCGTGGGAACAGGCCAGTGTGCAGCCGTACCAGCAGCCGTCAGGGAGCCCTTGGGTGAACCATTTCTTGTAAACATCGGAATGGATCTTGTCCGCTTCAGGGTGCTGGCCGAACTTGTAGTTGTTTACGGGAAGGATATGGTATTCGTTCATGATTTCGTTCAGGTGAGAAGTTCCGACAGTGGTCATTTTGCACTGTTTGGCGTCAAGGGTAAAGATTTCTTTATGGACCTTGTGGCCGAGCCTGGTAAGGGTTTCCACGTCAACAGGGTCGTTGGCGGTGCCGCTGAGGTTGTGAGTTTTAACAACAATTGCCGCGATTTTCTTGTCACGGAGAATCGTGCCGCCGCCTCCGCGGCCGGCCTGTTTCAGACGGAAGTCTTGTCTGTGAACGTCCCAGAAACTGCTGTTCAGGCAGCCCCAGAATGTCGATTCCGCCGCTTTCCCCGTGGAGATTACCGAGATGTGCTTTCTGTCATGGATATCGTTGGGATCGCCGTAATAGTCGTAGAGGGTTTCGGTAACGGGGTAGGCGTTGATATCGGTAAATGGAGATTCAAGGATCTGGACCTTTTTCTCGTCCGAGTCAATAACAACGATGACGTCCTTTTCAGCTTTGCCCTGGATTTCAAGGGCGTCCCATCCGGCAAACTTCAGAAGCGGGCCGAAGTGGCCGCCGGCGTTGCTGTCATAGGTCTGCTCCGTCAGCGGAGAAATGAACGCAACGTAGAATTTGCCCGTGCCCGGGTACTGGGTTATTCCGCAGAGCGGTCCACCGGAAAAGACAAGTTCGTTTTCGGGGTCGTCCCACTTTGTCGAGTCCTTGACGGAGTCCCAGAGAAGCTTTAGATCGAAACCTCTACCTCCGACGAATTTCTCCTTCATGTCCTCTGAAACGTCTTTTGTCTTGAACGTCTTTTCTCCGACGTTCACCTTCAGGGTTTTTCCTGTGTACCCTTTGTGAGCACTGGCCGGCTCGTAGGACCATTCAGCAAGAACTTTCATTTTCTCCATTTTCCTGTTTCCCCCCTTGGAAAGTATCAAATTCCCTTTACCTATAGCCTTGCGCACAACCGTATTGAACAGATTTTCCGTGCGCATTTTATCGACAGCATCAACAATACTAACATTATTGTGCAATGGTTATCAATCTTTGAATCCGAAAAAATGTCGTTGACGGAGGAGCGCGCAAGGTGCTAGAATGCACGACGTTCGGGGCGTAGCGCAGACTGGTTAGCGCGCCTGGTTCGGGACTAGGAGGTCGGAGGTTCAAATCCTCTCGCCCCGACCAATCTAGAAATGAGAAAAGGATCCCTTGTACGGGATCCTTTTCTTTATCCACAAATCGAAGCAAGTCTGATTATATTTGACCAAGACTTTTTGCAGGAGTATAATATTTGCACATGGAGGGTGAAATGGGAAAACCCGTCATCGCGAGAAACAAGAAAGCACGTTTTGATTATTTCATCCTTGAGACCTATGAAGCGGGTCTTGTCTTGACGGGTACGGAAATAAAATCTGTGCGGGCAGGAAGGGTGAATCTCAAGGATGGATATGCCAGAGTTATCGGCACGAATGTCTGGCTGTACAATGTGCATATTTCGCCCTATGAAAAGGGGACCCATTACAACCACGACCCCATGCGTCCGAGGAAGCTCCTCTTCAGGATGGAGGAAATCAAAAGGCTGATCGGCAAAACCCGTGAAAAAGGGTTGACCCTTGTCCCTTTGTCAATGTATTTGAAAGACAATAAATGGGCGAAGGTCGAAATGGCATTGGTCAAGGGGAAAGCCAAACACGACAAGAGGGAAGCCATCGCTGAGCGTGATGCGCAACGAGCGATGGAAAAGGCGCTGAAAAGCCGGGAATGACCGGTGTCAATAAATTACGGGGGCGACTGGTTTCGACGGCAGGATGGAGGGTCCTGTGAAGCGTGCCGAGTTCTCCGCAACTCGTTAAACAGCGGTACCTTACCAATAATTGCCAACGATAACTACGCACTGGCTGCTTAAGATTAAGTAGCCCGTCCCTGGAATTTCCTCCGCCGGGATTCCATGAGGACGTCACAAACGGCGGATGCTCCGGTTTCGTCGCTTCCGCGGAATCCGGAAAAGACCCAGGAAGCTGGGGATGAAGGATCCTGTCTCCGGGAGCCTGAATCCGACACGAAAACGGGGACTGCGCACGGAGAAACACAGGGCTGGCCCCTGTCGGACCGGGGTTCGATTCCCCGCGCCTCCACCAGTAGACATCAGCCGCGGATCAGGCAAGCATCAAAAAGCCGGTCCGCGGCTGTTTTTATGAGATTGAGGTTTCAGAAAGTCTCACTAAAATACGGTCAAGATCAGGTAGTTGACGGACACAAAAACGGACACAATAGGAAGAATGGACAGGCTGTGCTCGTCACGGGAGGCGAAGCCTGTGTTGACCGATGTTCAGGTTAGAAAATTGGTGCCGAAAAAGAGGCGGTACGCAGTTCTCGACGGGCAAGGACTTTACCTGGAAGTTATGACCAGCGGAAGCAAGTTCTGGAGGCTGCGAAAAGCGGTAGGGAAAAAGGAAATGCGGCGTTCCTTGGGGAAATACCCGGAGGTTTCCCTCAAAGAGGCACGGCGACTGCGAGACCGGATGATCGACGAGCTCGAGGCGGAAGCGGATGGGCAGCCCATTCGAATTACCTTCCGCGAGGTCGCCGATGAATGGCTCGAAAAGCGTGTCGAACCCGTAAGAACATACGGACACATCAGAACCATCACCTCCCGCCTGCAAAGGCTCATCCTCCCATATATCGGAGACAAGCCGGTCAACGAAGTCTCCGCTCCGGATCTTCTTTCCATCGTTCGCAGGATCGAAAACAGGGGACAGATCGAAACTGAACTACTCCCCAAAAACTAGACCAGGGCTTAAGGTGATACCATGGCCCCGGTGGAAGCCGAAACGGGGAGGGACCAATAACCGTCACGAGAAAGCGTTATGATGCGAAATTCAAGGCCAAGGTCGTGCTTGAAGCTCTGCGGGAACAGAACACCG
>JBKHBH010000010.1:0-36873 GCA_046542505.1 Thermovirgaceae bacterium
GTGATGATTGCCCTGGGACGCCCGAGGAATGCCGTTACCCTTATGAAAGGCGACCCACTATGGAAGCTTTGGCCATAGACGTCTTTACCGCCGCAAGGCAATTAGGGTATCCCATTATCGTAAAAAAAGGTCCGGACGAACCGACGGACCGCTACGCCCTGCTTTTGGTGGAATAGCCGGTCTTGCCGCCAAAAGGTTCAACCAGGTGTTTTTTGCAATGCCGGTGTTCCTTTGCTACCGTTTGAACGAAGAGGTTTTCATGAGGAAGGCTCAGGCCTGTTTCAATGAAAATCTCCGATGTCGCCTGCAAAGCAAGAAGAAAGAGGAAGGGGGAACGTCTTGATGAACATCAGGATACTGTCCCTTGCAGAGATCGAGGGGCTGGGAATTTCCGTTGCCGAAATCATGGATGTGGTCGAGAAAGGATTCAGGCTCAAGGGTGAAGGGGAAATCGAACTTCCGGCGAAAATCGGAATTCATCCGAGGAAGGACTGTTTCATCCACGCAATGCCCTGTTTCGTTGGTGACGATGTTGATGTCTCCGGGATCAAATGGGTTTCGGGCTATCCCATCAACCAGCCGAAAGGTCTTCCCTATATCACGGGCGTCATGTGCCTGAACGACTCTGAGACGGGGTTTGTCAAGGCTCTTATGGACGCCGGGTGGATCACGGCCTGGAGAACCGGCGCTGCATCCGGAGTGTGCGCCAGGCACATGGCTGATCCAGAATCGGAGACGATAGCTGTCATCGGCCTTGGAGTCCAGGGACGGACCAATACCGTCGCCCTCGCCAAGGCCCTTCCCGGTCTGAAGACAGTGAAGGCTTTCGATGTCCACCTCCAGCAGGTTGAAAAATACGGGGAACTCATTGCGAAAGACCTGCCCGGCCTGGATGTCGTCCCTTGCGACACCGTGAAGGATGCTGTTCACGGAGCTGATGTGGTGGTCACCTGTACGCCCATCGTCGCTGAACCCGAGAGGTTTGTCCGCTCCGAATGGCTGAAGGATGATTGCCTGGCCATTGCTGTCGATTACGATTCCGCCTTTGACGCCGATGTGATGAAGCAGGCGGAGGTTTTTGTCTGCGATGACAGAAACCAGTACCTGTGGACCCAAAAGCAGGGCGTCTATTTCCAGAAGGGCTACCCCGGAGAAAAAGACATCCTGGGTGACATGGGAGATCTCTGCGCCGGAATGGTCAGGTCCCCGAAAAAAGGCCGCAGGGGTGCCGTACTCATGGGGATCGCGAGTCATGATGTCCTGACCGCGGACCTCATTTACAGGAAAGCCGTCGAAGAGAGAGTGGGCGAAGTAGTGGAAATATAACCGGTGCTCTCGCGCTGATTGTCGAGATTCATATGGGGCCGTTTATGGCCCCATATGATCTGCTCGCGGAACAAGGTGTATATCTATCACGTTACCTGGGTTCGTTGACAGAATGGTGGTTCCGACTAAAATTATAAATGGATCCATTTATTCCACCAATAGGCGGGCGCGATGATAGAAGCCATCAAATCCGACGAAAAGGCTTTCAGGCAAGTTGTCTCCAAACTGGTATCAAAACACCTGAAGCCGGGAGACAGGGTTTTCGAACCCGGGCTCTGCGAAGAACTTGGCATGAGCAGGACTCCCGTCCGCCAGGCGCTGGCCAGGCTTATGGAAGCTGGCATCCTCTTCAAGAATCCTCATCAGAAAGGATATGTCGTCCCTGAACTTTCCATGGAGGACATGAGACAAATTTTCTCAACCCGCGTCATTATCGAAGGAGAATGTGCCTTTTGCACGGCCGAAGTGATAGGTGCAGGAGAACTTGCCTTTTTGCGGGAATTGAACGGGCGTGAGGAGCAATGCTTTTTCAACGGCGACAGACATGCCTACGCTGAAATTAATGAAGCCTTCCATTTCTATCTGTACAAGATATGCCGAAATCCCTATCTTCAGAAATTCGCCACGCATCTTTATTGGCGCTCACAACTCTACACCTTTCACATGGGGTTTTTCTACAGTTCTGATTTCATCAAAGAAAGAATCAAAAAACTCAAAGAAAGCGGCCACGTCAGTTACATGGAACACCGGAACGTCATCGATGCCCTTGAAAGCAGAAAGCCCGCAGCGGCGAGGGATGCCATGAAAACACATATACGCAGGACCTATGAACATTACGCGCAGGCCAAGGCCATCGATCTTTACGGAACTAGGGAAACAGCCTGTTCAGAACGCGGGGGGGGAAAATAGTGGGCAAATACATCATCAGGAGACTTGTCCTGGCGATACCGGTTCTCATAGGGGTTTCGATCATAGCCTTCATGATTTTGCACCTGTCGCCGGGGGATCCTGCACAGCTTCTTGCAGGAGAAGATGCCACCCAGGAAGATATCCAGATCCTGAGAGAACGGTTCGGTCTCGACCAGCCTCTTCCTGTACAGTATTTCCGCTTTATCAAGGGCATGGTCACAGGTGACCTGATGTCGATGAAGTTTAACGAACCAGTCCTCGACATTGTCGGGAAACGACTGAAAAACACCCTGCTCCTTTCATTTTTCGCGATAACCATCGCCGTCGTCGTGGGGGTGGTCGCGGGGGTGCTCTCGGCCGTCTACAGGTATTCCCTAATTGATTACATATCGTCCGTCGCGGCACTGTTGGGAGTCTCCATGCCGGTTTTCTGGTGGGGGCTGATCCTGATCCTGTTTTTCTCAGTGACTCTCCGGTGGCTCCCGTCCGGCGGCATGGGCGGATGGAAGACTTTTATCCTCCCGGCGGTCGTTTTGGGTACCGCATCGGCAGGGATCATCGCGAGAATGACCCGCTCGAGCATGATGGACGTGCTCCGTCAGGACTACATCACCACGGCGAGGTCGAAAGGACTGATGAACCGGATCATCATCCGCCGGCACGCTCTCAGGAATGCGCTGATTCCCACCGTTACCGTCATAGGCCTCCAGTTCGGATACATGCTTGCAGGGGCGGTTCTGACAGAATCGGTCTTTGCCTGGCCAGGTGTCGGACGGCTGCTTGTCACGTCCATACTGAGCCGTGATTATCCCGTTGTGCAGACCACACTCGTCATGGTTGCCCTGACCTTTGTCCTGGTAAACCTGGGTGTGGACATCCTGTACGCCTATCTTGACCCGAGGATCCGATATCATGACTGAAAAAGACCAGAGGAAACAAAAAAGCCGAAGCAAGACACATGTCGCCGTCATCTGGCGAAGGCTGAAAAAAAGCCGAATCGCCGTTTTGGGTTTTGTGATCGTCGCCCTCTACCTGGTCATAGCCCTTGCGGGGCCCTATATCACGCCCCATGACCCCTTTGACCAGAACCTTTCAAAGGCCTTTGCACCGATTTCGTGGAGCAACCCCTTCGGCTGTGACGAATTTGGTCGGGATATCTTCAGCCGCATCATCTATGGGGCGAGGGTTTCGCTGATCATACAGCTCAATTCCGTATTCATCGCCCTCCTCATCGGGGTGGCCCTCGGAGCCGTCGGAGGCTATTTCGGCGGAAAGATCGACGAAGTCATCATGAGGTTCATGGATATCATGCTCGCCTTCCCGGGGATGCTTCTGGCCCTTGCGATCGTGGCCATGCTTGGACCGAGCATGAGAAACCTGATCATCGCCATCGGAATCTATTCAATACCCCAGTTCGCGCGGATAACCAGGGGTTCCGTGCTCTCGGTGAAACAGAATGAATATATCACCGCGGCACGGGCCATCGGGGAATCGGACCTTTCGATTATCTTCCGGTACGTCTTACCCAATGCCCTGTCTCCCATCATCGTGCAGACCACGCTGAGGATGGCCACGGTTCTTTTGACGGCGGCGGGCTTGGGCTTTCTGGGGCTCGGCGTACAGCCTCCGATTCCGGAATGGGGGGCCATGCTCAGCAGCGCAAGGATGTACCTGAGAACCGCCCCCTTCGTGGCTGTTGTGCCGGGACTGGCGATCATGATAACCGTCATGGGGTTCAATTTTTTCGGCGACGGGCTGCAGGACGCCCTGAACCCGAGGCTGAAGGAGTAGCGCCATGGCAGAAAAGGACATCATTCTGGACGTGAGAGACCTTTCCACCTGGTTTTACACAGAAGAGGGCATTGTCAAGGCCCTTGATGGCGTGAGCTTTTCCCTGAAAAAAGGGGAGCTTTTGGGAATCGTCGGAGAGACGGGATGCGGAAAGTCCGTCACCGCTTCGAGCATTATGAGGCTGATCCCCCAGCCGCCCGGGAAAATCGCGGGCGGACAGGTATGGTTCGAAGACAGGGACCTGGTTCGGCTCAAGGAACAGGAGATGCTCAAAATCAGGGGTTCGGAAATCGCCATGATCTTTCAGGATCCCATGAGCTATCTCAATCCGGTTCTCTCAGTGGGGTTTCAGGTCATGGAAGCCGTCATGGCCCATGGAGGCACATCGGAAGAACAGGCGAGAGACAGGGGTGTGGAGATGTTCCGGAAGGTCAACCTTCCGGACCCTGAAAAGTCGCTGGGGCGGTACCCGCACCAGTTTTCCGGCGGGATGAAACAGAGAGTCATGATCGCCATGGCCCTGGCCAACAATCCGAAGCTCCTCATAGCCGATGAACCGACCACAGCCCTGGATGTCTCGATCCAGGCCCAGATATTGTCTCTCATAAAGCAGATGCAGGAGGAGTTCGGCAGCAGCGTCATCATCATCTCCCACGATTTGGGTGTCATCGCGACCATGGCCGAGAAGGTGGCTGTCATGTATGCCGGTGGGATCGTCGAATACGGGACTGTGGAGGACATTTTCGACAAGCCCCTTCATCCGTACACGCGGGGGCTGATCGGGGCGATTCCGCGTCTGGACAGGGACCAGGAGTACCTTGAAATTATTCCGGGCAATCTTCCGAACCTGCTGGACCTGCCTGACGGGTGCAAGTTCCGTGAACGCTGTCCCATAGCCAGGGATATCTGTGCCGAGGTCCGGCCTCCCGTAATCGAGGTTGAAGAGGGACACGAGGTGGCTTGCCATGCCTATTCTTGAAGCGCAAAACCTGACAAAGCATTTCCCCGTGGACAAGGGGATCATCTTTCCGAAAATCGTCGGGCACGTCCGGGCCGTCGACGGGATTTCCTTTTCCGTGGAAGAGGGACAGACTTTGGGTATCGTCGGGGAATCGGGAAGCGGAAAGACCACCCTGGGACTTTTGGTCATGAGGCTTTTGCAGCTGACAGCGGGCGACATTCTTTTCAGGGGCGAAAGCATCACCGACCTGGAGGGGGCGAAGAAGAGGCTTTTCCGCCGAAAGGCCCAGATCGTTTTCCAGGACCCCTTTTCTTCGCTGAATCCGAGGATGATCATCAGGGATATTATCGGCCGCGCCCTCAGGGTACAGGGGGTTCACGACAAGGAGGAGATTTCCGAGCGGGTGGGGAAAGTCCTCAGGGAAGTGGGTCTGCGGGAAGAACACCTGAACCGGTATCCTCACGAATTCTCTGGAGGGCAGAGGCAGAGGATCGCCGTAGCCAGGGCGCTGGTGACCAATCCCGACTTCATACTTCTTGACGAGCCCACTTCCGCCCTTGACGTTTCCGTCCAGGCACAGATTCTGAACATGCTGAAAAAACTCCAGAAAGAGAAAAACCTTACGTATTTGTTCATCACCCATGATCTCAGTGTCGTCAAGCACATGAGTCACAAGGTGCTCGTCGTCTACCTCGGGAGGGCTATGGAATACGCTAATAAGGCCGAGATTTTTTCGGAACCTCTCCATCCCTATACCCGGGCGTTGCTTAAAAGCATCCCCAAGCCTGCTGTGACGAGGGAGAATATCGCAGAGAAAGTCATACAGGGTGACATACCGAGCCCCATGAACATGCCATCAGGGTGCCGTTTCCACACGAGGTGCCCGCTGGCTGACGAAAAATGCAGGCAGAAAGAACCTTCCTGGCGAGAGGTTCGCAGGGGCCATTACGTGGCGTGTCACAAGGTTTGAAGCCTGGTGCAAGTGACTGGAGGGTGCCATGAGAACTCGTATTGTCAACGGTTATCTGATTGACCCGGCCACCGGCAGGGAAGGCCCCATGGATCTCGTCATGGAAAAGGGAGTCATAGATGGCGTAGGAGAAACACACGGCCGGGGGGTTCCGGAAAAAGTGATCGATGCGAGCGGCTGTTTTGTCGTGCCAGGTTTCGTCGATCTCCAGGTAAACCCCGGCAAGGGTGTCGGTCACATCGCCGGTCTTTTGCCTCTCAGGGGAATAACTACGGGTGTCTTTATGCCGTGTACGCTGACTTCCGGGGAGCCTGTCATGGAAGCCTGTGGAGGTCCGGAAGGTTTTGTCGCCGCCTGTGGAGGCCAGGCCTGCAACATTATGCCTTCCCTTCCGGTGGTCCCTGAGGATGCTGTAGGACATGATGCCTACGAGAAGCTCAGGATACCTGCCGATGGTGTTAAAGAAGCCCTTTCGAAAGCCATCAAACAAGGATTTGGGGCCATAGGCGAGGCAATCCTGCCCCTAGGCGGGCCTGCGCACGTCAGAAGCAAAATATGCGAGGAATTTCTGGATCTTCTCTTGGACGCCACCAATGAAACGGGTATACCACTTCAGGTCCATACCGGTCTCGGTATCGAAGGGATAAGGAAGGCTCTGGAGGTATCCCGAGGCAGGAGAATGCATCTCTGTCATGTGGGAAGCACCTGTGCCGGTGATGACATCCACGAAGCCATAAAGCTTTTCGCGGATTATCCCGCCGTTACATCTGACACGCACCTTTCAGAAGTCGCCGGAACGACCTCCAGAAGCAGCGATCTGGTCCGGAGGTACTTCGATCAGGGTCGTGTGGTCAAAGTTGATGCGGCAAGCCTTGATGCCGTACCGGTAACGGATCTGGAAAACACCGAACCACCCCTTTATTACGGGAAAGACAATCTTTTTACGAACAATCTTACATGTGCCGTCTCGTCGGGCATTGACGCAATTGAATCCGACGAACTGGGAGACGGTATCCGTTCAAACCTGATGCTTAAAAACGCACTGAGGCTGGTCAACACGGTCATCCTGGAGGATCAGAAAATGGATTTGCTGAAAAAACTTGTTGGCAAGATGACCGTGAACCCGGCGAGGATCCTCAAGATTTCCAGAGGCAGCCTCGAGGAGGGTGCCGCTGCCGATGTTGCCGTCATAGATCTCGATAACGAGGACATCCTGCATGTGTGGGTGAATGGCTGCCAGGTGGTTTCCGAAGGGTGCCTGACCGGGGAGCTGCCAGGTGTGGCTCTTGATTTCGCAGAAATCCGGGGAGTGAGATCATAATGCAGGTTCTTTTGATCCGCGGAGGACACGTATATGCGCCGGATGACCTCGGAATCCTGGATATTCTGGCAGTGGAAGGCACAATAGCGGCAATGGCGCCCGAGATCGACAGGAAGGCTGCCCAAAGCATCTTTGGCGAGGTCGAACAGCTCGATGCCTCCGGAACCTTAGTGATACCCGGTTTTGTAGACCAGCATGTTCACATGAACGGAGGCGGCGGAGAAGGAGGGCCGGCCAACAGGACACCGGAAACAGAAATAGACGAGTACGCTACGGGAGGTGTCACATCGGCCATTGGTCTCCTGGGGACCGATTCAGTCGGCCGTTCCCTTGAAAGCCTTCTGATGAAGGCCAGATCTCTCGAGTCAGGAGGCATCAGCACCTGGATTCTTAGCGGTTCCTACGAGTGGCCCTCCGTGACGATTACGGAGAGTGTCAAACGTGACCTGGCCGTAGTCGACAAGGTGATCGGTGTCAAGATAGCTCTTTCCGACCACCGGTCGAGTCATCCTGATGTCCAGTCTCTTCGCGCACTTCTCTCGGAAGTCAGGCTGGGGGGGATAACCTCCGGCAAGGCAGGCATTGTAGCGGTCCATGTGGGGGATGAAAAGAGCGGCCTGACGCCGCTTTTGAAAGCTGTCGATGAGACGGGTATCCCGATTACACAGTTTGCGCCGACACACCTGGGCAGAAACGGGCATCTGCTCTCGGAAGCGGTGGAATTTGCCCGAAAAGGCGGTTATGTGGATTTTACATGCCGTGACGGGGATACGGCGGAGATTATAGGACACGTGCTGAAACAGGGGGTTGCCGTAAACCGGGTTACCGTCAGCAGTGATGGGCATGGCTCGCGGCCCGTTTTCGATGAACATGGAGAGCTCCAGGGAATCTCCATGCATGATCTCTCTGGAATTCACAGGCTTTTCCGTGATCTGCTCGGGCTTTCGGTAACATCCCTTCCCGATGCGGTCAGGATATGCTCCACCAACACTTCGACACACTATCGTCTGCATGGAAAAGGGACGTTGCAGAAGGGATGCTGCGCGGACATGGTCATTTTGGAGAAAGAAGGATATGAGATACGTGACGTTATCTCCCGGGGGGAAATTCTCGTGAGATACTCGAAAGTGCTGAGACACCCCCGGTTCCAACGAGAGAAATCCAGGTGAAGAAGGGGGGATCAACCTGGCACAATAACAGAAGGGAAAGAGGAGAAAGCAGCCAATACAGAGAGAACGGAGGGATCAGGCATGAGAATTACAGTAAAGGTTTTGTTCGCGGCGTTGGCCGTCGTTATCCTGTCATTTACAGCGGCAGGAGCGCAGACCATGACAATCGGGATGGGTGTCGAGCCTGTCAAGATGGATCCGGCGGATATTTCCGACAACCCCTCGGAAACGATCTGCCATCACATCTATGATAATCTGATCGGTTTCAAGAAGGGGACCCTTGACCTCGAGAACCGTCTGGCAGAAAGCTATGAGGTTTCAGAAGACGGGAAAACCTGGGTGTTCAAGCTCAGGGAGGGGATTTCCTTTCACAGCGGAAACCCCTTTAACGCGGAAGCCGTCAAACACCATTTCGACAGGGTCCTGACGCAGAAACTCAACAGGTCTTCCCTTTATACGCCGGTCATCGACAGCGTGGAGGTGTTGGACGAATACACGGTACAGATGAACCTGAAGATGTCCTTCGGCCCATTCCCCTATATACTTGCCCATACGGCCGGAACCATAGTGGACCCCGCATCTTTCGACGAGGAAGGGAACCTCGTGAACCCTTCAGGAACGGGTCCGTTCAAGTTTGAAAACTGGGAGAAGGGCGAACAGATCACCCTTGCCGCCAATGAAAATTATTTCAAGGGTTCGCCGAAGGTCGAGAAAATCGTCTGGAAAATCATCCCCGAGGACACGACCCGAACGATGATGCTCGAGACGGGTGAACTTGATGTGGCCGAGAGGCTTTCCACCTATGAGGTTGAAAGGGTCAGGGAAATCGAAGGGATGAACGTCCATTCGGCGAATTCTCTCAGGGTCATGTATATCGGCCTGAGTCTGAATCACCCCATTCTCGCCGACCAGAAAGTTCGTCAGGCTGTCGCTTACGCAATCGACAGGGCTGCTATCACCAAGACCATAATGGGTGGATATGCGCCGCTCATCAATACGCCGACGGCTTTCGACACCAATGGATACGTATCGATCGACGGCTATGAGTACGATCCTGAAAAGGCCGGCAAGCTTCTGGATGAAGCCGGCTGGAAGATGGGCAAGGATGGCGTCAGGGAAAAGGACGGCCAGAAGATGGTCATCAACCAGTGGACCTGCAGCGGAAGGTACCCCATGGACCATAAGGTTTCCGAGACGGTCCAGTCTTTCCTTTCCGAAGTAGGTATCAAGACCAAGATGACCACAATGGAGTGGGCTACATACCTTAGCGACCTGAGAGAACCCAGGGAAAAGAACAAGGCCGGTATTTTCTACCTTGGATGGTCCCCTTCCACGGGTGACGCCGACTGGGTGCTTCGTCCCAATTTCCATAGCGACAACATCGTCCCCGAGGGGAGCAACCGGACGTTCTACAGCAACGAAAGGGTTGACGAGCTCATCGAGGTTGGTATGACGGAAACTGATCAAGAAAAGCGCCGGGCTGCATACAAGGAAGCCCAGGAAATCATTTCAGAGGAAGCACCCTGGGTGGTCATGTTCGTTATGCCCAACCTGATCGGTTCCAGCGAAAAAGTGGAGAACCTTGCCATCAGCCCCCTCGAAATGACACTGGTAACCTTCGAGACGGTGAAGAAATAGTTCTTCGCAAACAACAGCGGAAAAGGCAAGAGCAAAAAAGCCGGGGCACAATAGTCCCGGCTTTTTTGCCTAAAAGGCCTTGGAAGTGGGATAATGCGGGGGTGAAATCTTCCCGAAAGGACGCGATTTTATGATTAACGAGAAACGGCTGCTGGATAATTTCCTGGAGCTGGTGAAAATCAAGGCGCCTTCCTTCGAAGAAAAACCCCTGGCGGAAGTTCTCCAGGGCCTGCTTTCGCGGCGGGGGCTTGATGTCATAATCGATGCGAGCATGGAGGAAACGGGCAGTAATACCGGGAATGTAATCGCCTGGCTTGAACCTTCCCCCGGCCGCACCGACTGGGTTGCCTTTTCCGCCCATATGGATACCGTTTTCCTTGACAGGGAGGTCTCTCCACGGGTAAAGGACAAAGTCGTGACATCCGACGGGCAGACGATCCTCGGTGCCGACGACAGGGCCGGGATCGCCGTGGCGCTGGAAGCCCTTGAGGTCCTCCTGGAAAAGGGGATGTCGCATCCAGGGATAGAGCTGGTCTTCTCCGTCGCGGAAGAACAGGGGCTGGTCGGAGCGAAAGCGCTGAACCGGCAAGACTTGAAAGCGGACCGGGCCTTTGTCCTGGATAGCTCCATGGATCCCGGTCATATCATCATTGCCGCGCCGACGCAGTACAAGCTGTTTTGGACCGTGCACGGCAAGGCTTCCCATGCTGGCGTTGCCCCGGAAGAGGGTGTCAGCGCCATTCTGGCTGCTGCGGCGGGGATTGTCCAGGTTCCCCAGGGGCGCATCGATGAGGGGACGACGGCCAACATAGGTGTCATAAAAGGCGGCAAGGCAACGAACATCGTATGTGACCGAGTCGATATTCAGGCTGAGGGCCGGTCGCTCGACGAAAGCAAAGCCCGGGACCAGGTCGAAACCATGTCCCGGGCCATGCGCGACGGTGTCGAAGGCAAAGGCGCATGGCTTGAGGAAAGCCGGGAGTTGTCGTACCCGGGATTCAGGATGGACAAAAGCGACCCCGTCGTCGCCTCGGCCGTTGAAGCGGTCCGCCGGTGTGGTCTTGAACCGAAGCTCGTTTCAGCAGGCGGGGGAAGTGACGCCAACATCCTCAACGGCAAGGGCCTTCCGGCGGTGAACCTGGCCCTTGGTATGGAAAAGGTCCACACCGTGGAAGAACGGATCGCCGCACATGATCTTGTGAAGGCTGCGGAGATCGTGTTACAGTTGATGGCCAGCGGTTAGGAAAAACAAGCCGAGCCCTGTATCGATCATCTCAGCGCAGGTTCCGTGTGAGGAGAAATACTCTGTCCCAGAGCGCCTGTCCAAAATCAATATCTGTTGGTCCCGTGGCGGCGGTGTTCGGCAAGGCTTGTCTTGTCCTTTCACGGTGATTGTGGTAGCTTTTATCCATAGGGCATAAGGAGTTAAACCGGGAAATGATCGGAAAACACACTAAAGGGGAGTAGCTTTCGGGCGAAGTCACCAGCACGGCGCAAGACGCCTGGCTTCGCCGGCGGCTTGAAGTAGTCGTTAGCGAGACTTTTAGCGTGGCAGATGCCATGCATGAAGTCTCGCTTTTTTTATGAAGGGGAGGAAACGCAATGGACTGGTTGATGACCATCGCAGAGGCTTTCACCTACAAACAGGCCGTCATGATGCTCGTCGGGTTGGCCTTGATATGGCTTGCCGTAAAGAAGGAATTCGAACCAAATCTGCTGCTTCCCATGGGGTTCGGGACGATTCTGGTCAATATCCCCCTTTCGTCGGCGATCACGCGGGTTGTGGATGGTGTGACCACCGAGGGGGCGCTCAGCCTGCTTTTTGATATTGGAATCGCTACAGAACTTTTCCCCTTGCTTATTTTTATTGCCGTAGGGGCCATGATCGACTTTACGCCCCTTCTGTCGAACCCCGTCATGTTCACCTTCGGTCTCGCTGCACAGGCGGGGATCTTTCTTACCATGGGGCTTGCCCTGTTTTTCGGGTTTGATATCAAGGAGGCCGCTTCCATCGGGATTATAGGTGCCGCAGACGGCCCGACGTCCATATATGTGTCGGCCCGCTTTGCGCCCCACCTTCTTGGACCCATTTCCGTGGCGGCCTACACCTACATGGCTATCGTGCCCCTGATCCAGCCGCCTGTGATCCGTCTGCTTACCACCAGAAACGAAAGACGGATCCGAATGGGTTATTCCGACAGGCCAGTCTCAAAAAAAACGAAGATCCTTTTCCCCGTTGCCGTCACTTTCGCGGCTGGTTTTATCGCTCCCGCTTCGGTGTCGCTCATAGGTTTTTTAATGTTCGGCAATCTTGTCAGGGAGTGCGGCGTTCTTGAGCGCCTTTCTCATGCCGCGCAGAACGAGCTGGCCAATCTCGTGACCCTTCTGCTGGGTCTTTCCATTTCGGCCACCATGACGGGAGACCGTTTTGTCCAGCCCGCGACCCTTCTCGTCATCGGTATGGGGCTTGTGGCATTCATCCTGGACACAGCTGCAGGGGTCACCGCCGCCAAGGTGCTGAATTTGTTTTTGAAGCGGAAGGTCAATCCCATGGTGGGTGCTGCCGGAATTTCGGCCTTTCCCATGTCCGCCCGAGTGATCCAGCGGCTGGGGCAGCAGGAGGATCCACAGAATTTCCTGCTCATGCACGCCGTCGGGGCCAACGTGGCCGGGCAGATAGGCTCGGTTCTTGCAGGCGGCTTGCTCCTGGCCTGGCTCGCATAAGCTGTTTACAGGTTTCGGAAAGGGGCCAGTTCTCCTGCTGGACCTGACAAAAGAGGTATGCCTCGAGCTACCGCCTCGAGGTCTGGATGTTCGTTCACTTCATCGAGCAGATTTTCGGAAACCATAATGTATTCCAAATCCAGCGTGTTTTTGACCCGAACGACCCTGGTTCCCCTGCCGCCCCCCAGAACGAGGCCCGCGGCGACTGCCTGGCGGTCGGAATCAAGTACCATGGGGAGGCGTTCCGTCACCTTTGAGGCGATTGCATTGGCATAAGTGGCAACGAAATCCGTTTTTTTGCAAAGCCGCGCCGTGGTGATGTCCGCCATTCCGATTCCCGAGGCATTGCCTCCGGAAGCCTCGGTGAGGTCAAAAACGGCTATCCAGTCGGTGGAGAAAGTCGTTCCGGCCTTTCGTGATCCGTCGAAGGCACGTCCCGTGACATTCGGGTCCATGCCGGCGCCCGAAATGTCCTTCCCCATCCTTTCGACCAGAAGCAGCTCGCACTTCCGGAGCAGGATTCTCCCCATCAGTCTTCTCGCGCGTTCGAGAAGACGGGGTTCCTCTGTATCGATATCACCGGGGAGGAATCCGAAAATTCCGGCCGTTTCCTCGTAGGCGTTTTCGAGGATGCCGATTCCTCCAAGTACCGGAAGCTTCGACGTCACGACTTTACGGACTTCCGGGAGGACTGCGGTCATTTCGTCGAGACCGTGGCTGTGGCATGCCAATGCGCCCCTTGTGTTGCCGATCCCCACGGAGAGCATTTTCGTCAGGCCGCTTTCAAATGGTCCCGACACATCAGTGTGCGGCTTGATCCGGTTTACGGCGAGAATCCCGTCCGATTCGGCCGCAATGGCATCGACCCAAACGGGAACACCGCCTTCGGTCTCGCCGATTTGGACCGATTCAGAGGAAGACCGGATTGGAGCACCCGTGGATTTTTCGGTGATCCCTAGATTTCGAAGGACATCAATCTGGCCCTCGGGCGTTCCTCCTCCATGGCTTCCCATTGCCGGAATGATGAAAGGTTCTGCGCCTTTTGTTTTGAGATATCCGGCGATGATCCTGTGAATCTCGGGGATGGAGGTGATTCCGCGGCTCCCCGCCGTGACGGCGATTCGCAGGCCGCGGGGAATGTCTTTCTCCCGGATCACCCGGTCAAGGGCTTCGAAAAGACTCTTCTCGAGACTTTCCATTCGGGGCCTTGGAAATTTTTGTCGTACAAGATGCGTTTCCGGGATCTGGACGTCCCGGAGAAGTCCGGACAAGTTTGCCAAGAAGGTCACTCCTTATTATGCAGGTGTTGAAGACAGGTACAGGTCTTCCGCTCGTTATTCCTTTTTGTCAGATCGTTCGGGGAGCGCAAGTTCGAAACGGTTGGAATAGGCAGTCATCTCTTCCCAGGTCTTTTCATCCAGGGGAACGCCTTCTTCAAGAGATTGCAGGCGCCTGAGACGTTCTTTTTCCCCGTGGATATAAATACGGTTTTTGCCTTCTGCTTTTTCGGAGGATCGAATCTCGTCAAGTATGGATTGTACCAGAGAGGTTATTTCCTCCGGTTCTCCGAACAGATCGAGACTCAAGGCGGCGAAGAAATGAGTGATAGCTCCGCCCTTTTCCGGAGAAAAGACGTGACGGCTCCAGGTTCCGCCTGAAAGGGCCGAGCAGAAAAGTTCCACCAACAGTCCAAGCCCGAATCCCTTGTGACCTCCAAGCATTTCGCCTCGCCCGCCGAGCATGAGCTGCCCGCCAAAGGGGAGGGCACTCTTGAAAAGCTCACTCATGGCGGCTGAATTCGTGGTATCGGCTCCACTGTCGTCCACGGCCCAGCCGAGGGGCATTTCAAGATTCCTTCTGGCATAGGTCTCGATCTTCCCGTGGGGTACTGTCGTGGTCGCCATGTCCAGGAGGAAAGCACCGTCATTAGTCGCAGGGAAGGCGACGGCGATGGGGTTTGTCCCCAGAAGGCGTTCTCTGCCGTGAGTTACAATGGCGAAGGGTTCCGTATTTGTCATGGTGATCCCTATGCACTTTTGTGGTGGGGCCATTTCAGCCCAGAGTCCCGCCATCCCGAAATGGTTTGAATTCCTGACTGAGCAGAACCCGACCCCTCTTTCTGAAGCTTTCCCGAGGCAGGCTTTCATGGACTTGAGGGCGATGTCCATCCCGATTCCGTTGTTTCCATCCAGCACTGTAGAAAGAGGTGTTTCATAAACGGTTTCCGTCGGGGCGTCGGGCAGGAAGATCCCTTGCCTTACGTACCGCTCGTAGTCTACAATCCGCTGGAGTCCGTGGGAGGGAACCCCCCGGGCGTCGGCTTCCACCAGCGCCCAGGAGGTGATTTTCGCCTTTTCCCTCGAGTATCCGATGTTTTCAAGTACTTCTGTTGCGAAGTTGACGAGATTTTCGTAACGCAGCCGGATCATCAGGATACTCCTAGCCGGCGAAAAAGAGCGCCAGCGGTGCCAGCAGGAAGACGGAGAAAACTGCCCTGATGGCGTAAATGCCGGTGAGCTTGCCGACTCCAAGGGGAATTCTCGAGTTGAGAATCAAAACGCCAACTTCGGTCATATAGATCAGTCCCGTGGCGGAAATGCCGGCGCACATGAACTTGGCGGCCTCTGCGGTCCGGTCGGCGCCAATGACGGCAGCCAGAAACTGGTCGGCGTAGCTCAGGACAAAGGCTGGCGCTACGTCAGCGGCCTCGGGGATACGGACCAATGCCAGCATCCAGGCGAAAGGTGCCGACATCCACTGGAAGAGCGGCGTGTTATTGGCGATGATAAGCACTATGGTTCCCCAAGAAACGACCAGTGGCATGGTAGTGACGATGAGAGAGGTAAAGGTTCGCAGGCAGGTGCTGATGACGGTGTGAGGCCCCTGGTCTTTGGCCTTTTCGACAGCCGTGTGAACAGCCCATTCCTTGAGGGTGAAACCCTCGGGAATATCCTCGCTCAGCTCCTGTTTGCCCGTTCCTGAATAGGTGTCCGGAATGCTTCTGAGAGGCCAGATCCTGGGCATGATCAGGGCGAGGATGAAGGTGACCAAATAGACGGCCAAAAGAATCTGGAAATACATGTGAGGCAAACCGACAAAGTCGGCCATCAGGTAGATGTAGGCGATACTGATGACGGAAAAGCACGTGGAGATGATTGCCCCTTCACGGTCGCTGTAGTACCCCTCGTTGTGCATTTTCGTCGTGATGACGACTCCTACGGAACTGCTCCCAACCCAGGAGGCCATGCAGTCCACGGCGGCCCTTCCCGGAAGGGTGAATAGCGGCCTGAAAAGCGGGCGCGCCATGGTGCCTATGTACTCCATGAGTCCGAAATCGGTCAAAAAGGGAACGATAAAGGCCAGCACGATGAAAACGACGAGAAGTGCCGGGGCGAGAACCATGCCCGGGGTTCCGCCGTTGTCCATGCTCCAGATGATTTCCGGGCCGATCTTGAAATAAATCAACGGATAGAAGATGGCCCCGAGAAGCCTGGACGCGACCCAGAAGGGCGAGACGACAAAGATTTCGTTCAAAAAGTCGTGTCCAGTGACAAAGCGGGGTCTTGTGACCACGGCGTAGAGGGTGAAAAGCGCTCCAGCGCAGACGAAGATCATTGCCAGAACCGGCAGGTAGTCCCCCAGTATGCTCTTGCCGAGATCAATGGCGATGCCCAGAGGTGTGTTGATCGTGTGCTCCTGCGGAATGGGGAACAAAAAGGCGACCGCCCCTATGAGCGACGGGATGAGGAACTTGTGAAAATCCCTTCTGGTATGTACGGGCCTTGTTCCAGAATCATTTGCCATGTCAATCATTCTCCTTTCCAGACTGTTGGATGCCTCACGCGGTGTTCGTGTATTTTGAAATGACCCCTTCGGGCCTCGATCAGCCTCTTCGCGCAGGACCTTCGTGTCGTTCCCGGGTCGGGAAAAGGTCGGTGAAGGTTTGCCTGCGACGAGGGAAAGAGATCACGGGGAATGAACCCGTACGATCAGGTCTTGTAACATCAGTCACGGAGCATGTGGTTTTTTGAAGCCAGAAGCCCGGAAAGAACGACCATGGGGTCTCCTCCGGCTATTAGTGGATCCAGTGGATCCACTAATAGCGATACGGTATCATAGTGAAAATGCGGTTGTCAAAAGACAAACTCAAAAAGTTTTGCCAGCGCGAAACATGGAGGAGGGAAAACCATTCAGCCGTCTGCGGAAAAAATTTACGGCAGTCTCCTGGACCAGATCATCTCGGGCCGGTTGGAAGCAGGGCAAAGACTACCGACTACGACCCTTGCCGCAAGGTTTGGGACAAGCCGGATGCCCGTTCGACAGGCTCTCCAGCGGTTGGCGGACGAGGGTATCGTGGTCCAGAGTCCCGGGTACGGAGCCAGCCTCGTGTCGCCCACTCCAAAAGAAATCCGGGATGTGTATGCCGTCAGGGTTCTTCTTGAAAGGGCCGCTCTTGATCTGGCCTTCGGGAACCTCGATGGCGTCCGGCTTGCACGGCTGGAAGAATCGGTGTCCCGTCAGGCACAGGCGCGGGAAGTATCTTTCAGGGAGTACCTCAGGTGGGATCTTGCGTTTCACCGGACCATCGCTGACGCGGCGGACAACGATTTTTTGAAAAGAGAAATAGAAAACGCTCTCTCGGCGTCGAATGTCTATAGAATCCTGTTCGAGAACAAGAGCGGGAAGTACAGGTCTCCCGCTCCGGAAGAAGAGCACCGCGAAATTTTTCTGTCCATCTGCAACGGGGAGAAGAGGACGGCGAAGGATCTTTTCCAAAGACATATTCTCAGGGGGATAGAGGATCTGGTAATGGAGGAACCGCCGGGCGGAAGAGGTGAAATGGATGCGAAAGTCAACAACCATTGAAAAGCGGGGTTTGAGAAAGGAAGACATAGCGGACTGGTTTTTGGCGCGTAATGGGGGCAAAAAAGGGACACATGGAGTTGAAGGACCGGGCTGGCAGGTGGAGTTTGTCGAGGAAAGGCTACAAATGCTCGGCCCGATGCATTTTTCCGTTGTAGTTCTCAGGATAGAGGCGGAGCAGGAACTGTTCAACGATTTGCTTCACCGGTTCAGGGTGCATTTTCTTCGCGGAGGAGCCTGACAACGGCTCCCAATTCACCAGTTCCCGCAAACTGCAGTCTGCCGGGAAAATTTCCCTGATTTTTCGAAACAGGCGGGAAGTCCGGGTCTGTCTGTAGCAGGTGTGAATCTTCTTTTCGTCAAATACCACTCGACGCTGTAAAATATATACAGAAAGCTGGCCGGTTTTGCCGGATTCCGGCTGCGGCCGAATCAGCCTGTCCTGGAGGTGCCCTATGTTCGATGGAGAAGGGAAAGATCCGGTTCTTGCGGAACTGCTGGATGCAAAAAGACTAGTAAGCGCCGCGGACATTTACGAGAGAAAAACGGGGATTCCAGATAAAAGGGGTGTATATGCCTGGTTTTTCGAGCCCCACAAGCTAGGGATCCGAAGCGGCCATTACGAACACCTTCTGGACGGCAAGGCGCTTTTGTACCTTGGAGTGGTTCCCAGCACGTGGTACAGCAAGCGGACCCTTCCACGGAGAATACGAACCCACATCAGGGGGACGGCACGCCAGTCCACCCTCCGTTACAGTCTTGGTGCCTGCCTCATTGAGGAACTGGGCCTCAGGGTTCGATATCTCCCCGGTTTCAAGCTTAATTTCGGTGATTCCGAAAACAGGCTGACGGAATGGATTTGTGAGAACGGATATGTCACCTGGTCCGGCCATGAGGAGCCCTGGAAGGTGGAAAAAGACTTTGTCAGCCTCCTCAAGCCGGCCCTGAATCTCAGGTACAACGAGAACCACCCGTTTCACGCCATTTTGACGAGAAGGCGGAAAAAACTGCGGCAAGGCGAATAAGATTCGTAGGGTCGATGAAGCCTTTTGAACGTATTTTTGCTCCTGATGTCAAAAAACTGTCTTGCCTTTTTTAGTTCCTTCAGGCCTTCGCAGGCCGGTCGGGTTTTTCCCGTATATATCCTGAACCTTTTTCAGGCGTGAGGCCTTTCCCCCCTCGTGTGTCATTTGTGACAAAAAGGCGAATCATCCTTTGCAGGAATGCTTTATCCGCCTGCACTTTTTTGCTGTTTCCCCCCTTCCTGATTGTAAAACTCCGACTATTTAAAAACCCATGATTTTTTCACAAGGTGAAGGGAGCGTTCGGTTTTGTAGAAAAATTGTCCATCCCATACAATAAAAAAGCTATAACTGCACAGCCTTTGCATCGGCCGCACGGGTTATGTTGCCGGTTTGAAACCGGCCGATGCCTGAGATTCAGGACTTGGAATCAATCCGAATCAACAACAAGGAGGTTCAGCCATGGATGAAAGCAGGCGACAGAGACTGGAAACGGTCGCCGGAACGATCCGTCGGCACATCATCAGTATGGTTTCGGCTGCGGGCTCGGGTCACCCGGGAGGATCTCTTTCGGCGGTGGAGGTCCTCACGGCCCTGTATTTTGACGTCATGCATCATGATCCCGGAAACCCAGCCTGGGAAGAACGCGACCGGTTTGTCCTCTCCAAGGGGCACGCGTGCCCGGTGGTGTATGCGGCCCTCGCCGAAGCAGGATATTTCCCGGTGGAGGAGCTTCAGACTCTCAGGGCTTTCGGTTCTAGGCTGCAGGGACATCCCGACCGGAAAAAGCTCCCGGGGCTTGAGGCTTCTACAGGCAGCCTCGGTCAGGGGCTTTCCATCGCCTCCGGCATGGCCCTGGGTTTCAAGATGGACGGAAAGCCCAACCGCGTCTATTGCCTCATGGGAGACGGTGAGCTTGACGAGGGGCAGATCTGGGAAGCGGCCATGACGGCGGCTCATTACAAGCTGGATAACCTGTGCGGCATTATCGACAAGAACGGCCTTCAGATCGACGGGTGGACCTGTGACGTGAAATCCCTCGAGCCCCTGGCGGACAAATGGCGTGCTTTCGGGTGGAACGTTCTTGAGGTGGACGGGCATAACATCGAAGACCTCCTTTGTGCTTTCGGAAGGTTTCGTCACAGCCATTTCATGCCCACCGTCATCATTGCTCACACGGTGAAGGGCAAGGGAGTGAGAGCCATGGAAAACGAAGCGGGATGGCATGGAAAGGCGCCTGACAGGGATCTGGCCTCCAGGATCCTCGAGGAGCTTGAAGGGGGTGGTGCAAGATGACCGGCATGCCGCTTGCCGAAAACCTGTGGTCCGATGTAAGGAAGATTCCCACCCGTTTTGGCTACGGCGACGGACTGGTCGAACTGGGAAAGGAAAACCCCCAAGTTGTGGTGCTTGGGGCTGACCTCTCTTCGTCGCTGAAGGTTGACCGTTTCATGGACAGCTTCCCCGACCGATTCATTCAGACCGGGATCGCCGAGCAGGACATGACAAACCTCGCGGCTGGCCTCTCTCTGGTCGGAAAGATCCCCTTCGTGAGCACATACGGGGTTTTTTGCACCGGACGCGCCTGGGATCAGCTCAGGACCACGGTGGCCTACGGAGGCCTGAACGTGAAGATCGGTTCCGGTCATGGAGGCATATCCGTAGGCCCTGACGGAGCAACCCACCAGGCTCTTGAAGATATCGCCATCACCCGGACGATTCCAGGCATGACCGTTATCGCTCCCTGCGACTATCATGAGACCGTCAAGGCCGTCAAGGCCGCTGCAGCCATTGAAGGCCCCGTGGTGATCCGGTTCGGGCGCGAAAAAGTTCCTGTGGTTACCACCCCGGAAACGCCTTTTGAGGTCGGAAAGGCGGAAATCTTCCGGGAAGGTTCGGATGTTGCCATTCTTGCCTGCGGCGTCATGGTGTACGAAGCCCTCAAGGCTGCAAGGATCCTCGAGGAAGAAGGTGTTTCCGCCAGGGTCATCAATTGCCATTCCGTCAAGCCCATGGACATCAGGACCGTGGTCGATTCGGCCCTGGAAACGGGTGCCGTCGTGACCGCGGAAGAACACCAGGTCATGGGGGGATTCGGCAGTGCCGTCGCTGAGGTCCTGTGCCGGCATGCGCCGGTTCCTCTCCGCATGGTTGGTATTCAGGACGTCTTTGGACAGTCAGGATCTCCTGAAGAGCTGATGGAGACCTATGGCCTCACGGCCGAAGCCGTCGCGGAAGCGGTGCGGGATGTCCTTGAGGCGAAAGGGAGGTAATACACGTGATATCTCCTCTTGCAAAACGAATGAATCTGCTTGGAACGGAAACGGCTTTCGCCGTTGGAGCGGAAGCGGCTGATCTTGCGGCAAGGGGTGTCAAGGTTTACCCTTTCCATTTGGGTGACCTGGACATGCTCACGCCGAAACATATCCGGGAAGCGGCAAGCCTGGCCATGAACGAGGGCAAAACGGGATACTGCCCCAATGCGGGGATCGCACCATTACGTGAAGCACTCGCGAAGGACGTGGGCGGCGCCAGGGATCTCTCTCTGGACGCCGGGAATGTCAGCGTTCAGCCGGGAGGCAAGCCGGTGATAGGGAAGTTCATCATGGCTTTCATGAATGCCGGTGAAGAAGTGCTTTATCCCAACCCGGGATTTCCGATTTACGAGTCGATGATACGTTTCCATGGAGGAAAACCGAAACCCTATGGTTTTATCGAGACGGGAAACGGGTTTGCCCTGGATTTTGGCTCTATCGAAGGACAGATCTCGCCGGAAACGAAACTCATTATTTACAACAACTACCATAATCCCACCAGTGCGGCTTCAGACGATGCGGAGATGAAGCGGCTCGCCCAGTTGTGTGTCAAACATGATTTGATCGTTCTGAGCGATGAATCCTACTTTGATATCCTTTTTGAGGGGCAGGCCAAAAGCATAGTTTCCCTCCCCGGGATGTTCGAACGGACGGTGATTCTTTACACCTTCTCGAAGAAATTCGCTATGACTGGATGGCGCCTTGGCGCCGCTGTCGGGCCCGAGGAACTGGTAGGGGCGATTTCTCGCTTTAATGTGAACGACGAGTCCTGTACGGCCCAGTTTATCCAGTGGGCCGGTGTTGCGGCACTGAAAGGCCCTCTTGACGAGTACAAGGAAATGATGTCCACTCTTCGGGAACGCCGCGACGTGGCCGTGGAGATTCTCGACTCAATGAAGGGTGTCCGCGTAGCAAAGCCTCAAAGTACATTTTATCTTTTCCCGAACGTGACGGAGGCCATGGAACGTTTAGAAACGAAAACAGTGGAGGAGTTCCGGAAAAAAGTCCTAGATGAAACCGGTGTTTCCTTCACCACCAGAAACCATTTCGGGTCCCCCCTGGGAGGAGAGACACAGTCATACATCAGGCTCGCCTATTCGGGAATCGGTGTGAAAGACATCAGGGAAGGACTTGGCCGGATGAAGGAACTCCTTGACCGCTAAAGCTGTAGTGAACGAGGGGCGAAGGATCAGGACAAAAACAGGAGCCTGCCGGGAAAAGCCGGCTCCTGTGCCCTGCGGCTGCTGACAATATGCCGGTTTGAATATTCGGAAAAATCCTGGATAATAAACATGTGCAAGCAATAATCACTACAATACTCGAAAGCAGGAAACCAGCGCTTTCGAAAAGAGAAAAACCATGGTGTTTCCCAATGTTGAAGTTGGTCTGCATCTGAGGAAAAAACTTGTGTCTCTCGCAGTAGCCGTCACTTTTCTGGGTATCGGCCTTTTCTTATGGTCCTCGTGCCGGGTGAAAGAAAACGTGCTGGCGGACCTGATCAGGACGGCGGAAGAAGTCGCAGGAGCCTTTTCAGTCAGACAGATCAGGGAATTGGGAAAAGCGGAACAGACCGGGCCTCGGTGGAAGCTTTTCGTGCGCCAGCAACGGTATCTCGAGAACACGCTGAAGGTTTTCCCCGAAGTTTCGGAGATTCGTGTCTATCTTCCTTCCAGTGGGGGGCCAGTCCTTGTTTCGGGAGAAGAAAAAACGGCAAGTCCCCATGAAACGCCTGATACGGTGAAAACTGTTTTCAAAACAGGCAGGGCTGGGCTGTCGGGAACTCTCGGGATTACGGGTTCCGTAAGCCCTTTCCATGTGTTTGTCCCCCGGGGAGATTCCCATATCGGGAAAACGGCGGCCGTAGTCGAGGTGGAATTCCGGCAAAAGCCGCTGATACGTTACCTGGGGGAGTCTTTTTTTGCTCACGGCCTTGTTACAGTGGTCTTTCTGCTCGTACTCTTCTTCGGCGCCGGGGGGATGTCCAGGCTTTGTGACACGTCACAGGCAACATCAATGACGTGGTTCTGCCGCAACGTTGAGGCCCTTGCCGTACTGGCTGCCGGGGTGTGCTTCACGGTCTTCGCGGCGTACCATATTTATCAAACGGAAACGACCGCCCGTGAAAGAGCTTTTGAAAGGCTTGCGCGGGCTGAAAACAGCAAGCTGCTCAGCACAATGAGAAATATCGAAAACTATCATATGGAGGCGCTGGGGCGTTTTTTCGAAAGCAGCGTCCAGGTGGACATCGCCGAATTCAGGGAATTTTCGGGTTTTATGATGGAAGAACCTTCGCTGTGGGGATGGGGCTGGGCTCCTTCTTTAAGAAAAGGGCAAGAAAAAGCCTTTGAAATACGGGCCGCGGTGTTGGGGGTAAAAGATTTCAGAATCAGGGAACACGGCTCCCCGGATGTTCCTCTTCCTTCCGGCTCCGACAGCCGGCTTTACCCGCTGCTTTTTGCAGGTCCTGCCGGGAAAGGGCTTCCTGCCATCGGGCTTGATTTTGGTTCCGTTCCGGATTTTCAAAAGGCCATCACGACCGCTGTCGAGTCTGGATTCAGTACGGCAACGGCACCATTGCGATTTTCCGTCGGAAAGAATGCCTTTTCGGGAATTCTTGTCTTTCGGCCCGTCTATTTCGGTGGAGGTTCTCTGCGTGGTCTTGTGATCGGCTTTCTGGATGAAGGAATCCTGCTATCAAGCGGAGCCGGCGCCGGCAAGGAAGCTGCATTTCCCCGAAGCCTGCGGTTTTTTCAGGTGGACCCTGGCGGGAATGCCCTTCTCGTTGGAAGCAGAGGAAGCCTGAACACCTCTGGCAACGGGAGCGGCATTACTGAAGATCCCAGGGTCATTTCCCTTCTTCATGCATTCGGAAAGACCTATGTGCTGGAAACCTTTCCGGATTCGGCCTTCGCCGGACTTTACCCTCTCAGGGGGTGGATTCTGGCGGTTTTTGGAGGCCTTTTCCTTTCGGGCCTGCTTGCCACATTGACGGGTTCGCAGATGTGGAAGCGCCGCAACCTTGCCCTGCAGGTCGAAGAAAAAACAAAAGCATTGGGGGAAAGTGAGGAACGATACAAGAGCATATTCGAAAACTCCCACGCCGCCATGCTCGTCATCGATCCCGACGACGGGAGCATTATCGACGCAAATCCTGCATCGGAAACTTTCTATGGCTGGACGTGCAGTGAACTGCAGACCATGAAGATCAGTGAAATCAACACCCTCCCCCCGAAAGAAGTCCTGGCGGAAATGAGAAGGGCCAGGGAAGAACAACGCACCTTCTTTTCCTTCAAGCATCGACGGTCCGATGGATCGGTCGTCGACGTAGATGTCTACACCGGCCCCGTTTTAATGGAGGGGAAAACGCTCTTGTTTTCCATTATTCATGATGTGACAGCGAGGCACAGGGCCGAGGATGCCCTGCGGGAAAGCGAACAGCGGCAGAATGCCTTCATCAATACTCACGAGGACATGATGTTTGTCAAGGATGACCAGTTTCGGTATGTCATCGTGAACGAAGCAACGGCAAGGTTTTTCGGTAGATCGAAAGAGGAGATTCTTGACAGGTCGGATTTCGGGTTGATGGCGGAAGAAGCAGCCGCGCTTTGTTATGAATCGGATCTCAGAGCGTTGCAGTCGGGAAAAACCGTTGTCGTTGAAGAGCCTGTAGGGGAAAGGGTTTACGAGACAACGAAATTTCCCGTTCCCCTGAAGGGAGGCAAAACCGGCCTGGGAGGGATCATCCGGGATGTGACGGAAAGGCGTTATTTCGAAAACCAGTTGCGGCATTTCGCGACCCACGATGAGCTGACCGGGGTTGCCAACAGGACTCTCCTGCGCGATCGCATTCATCAGGCCGTCCTTTTTGCCCAAAGGGCCCAAAGACATGTGGCTGTCCTGCTGATCGACCTGGATCGCTTCAAGATTCTCAACGACAGCCTTGGGCACAGTTTCGGTGACGAACTGTTGCGCGCCGTGGCGAGGCGCCTGGAAACAATTGTGAGAGAAGGAGACACCGTTGCACGACTCGGCGGTGACGAGTTTGTCATCCTTCTTGCCCATATCGCTCGGGAAGAGGACGTTCACACGATTGTGTCCAAGATACTCGAAGAGACATCGAGACCCTACGTGATCAATAGACGTGCCGTGACAGTTACCGCAAGCATCGGTTTCAGCCTTTCCCCCCGCGACGGAAGCGATTCCGAGACGCTGATCAGGCTTGCCGACGTCGCCATGTACGAGGCAAAAAGGAAGGGCAGGAACGTGGTGCAGCAATATATGGAAGGGATGGACAGGAGCGTGATGGAGACCCATGAAACGGAAGCGGATCTTCGGGGTGCTATCGACCGGGGAGAGTTGTTTCTCGAATTCCAGCCTGTCGCGGAGGTGGATTCCGGACGCGTCCAGGGAGTCGAATCACTGATCAGGTGGAGGCATCCGAAATACGGTGTCGTTCCTCCGGCGCACTTTATTCCCCTGGCGGAGGAGACGAGGCTGATCGTTCCGATCGGGGAGTGGGTTCTCAGGCAGGCCTGTGGTTCCATAAAGAGACTGGAGCAGTCCGGTTTTTCGAAGGTTCCCGTCTCGGTGAATCTTTCGGCCGTCCAGTTCCGGTCGGAAAGCATTGTTGAAACAGTGAAGAGCTGTCTCAGTGAACATTCCATCGAACCGCAACTCGTCATTCTGGAACTCACGGAAAGTCATTTTGTGCATGACCCTCGGGGGGCTGCGGAAACCATGCAGAGACTTTCAAAGCTGGGAGTCAGGTTGGCCCTTGATGATTTCGGCACAGGATATTCCAGCCTCAATTATCTTCGGCGTTTCCCGGTAAATGCCCTGAAAATTGACAGGTCCTTCGTGCACGATGCCATTGTCGATCCCAGTGCGGCGGCCATTGTGAGCAGCATTGTTGCCATAGCCCATAGCCTGGGGCTGAAAACCATCGCCGAAGGTGTGGAAACAGAAGAACAGCTTGCCTTTGTGAAAGGCTGGGGATGCGACGCCTACCAGGGATACCTTTACAGTAAACCTCTCATGTTTGAGGACCTCAAAGAATTTCTGCGAAAAAAAGGGACCGGATTTTCCATATAATCCGGATGCCGCCACCCGGGTGGATCATCTTGCGGAATATCTACATAAAGGTATATAATGTCTAAAAAAGATAACTGTGTGTAGGTGTTTCGGGAGGGTGTTTCATGGCTGTTCGTTTCAACAGGGGAGCCGTCCGCACGGCTTTCCATGACTGGATGTCTTTGCCGGGCAGGCTGCCGGAACAAAGGCCGCGTGTTGTCGCAGTCGCGGATTGCAATAATTTTTTCGTCTCTTGTGAGCGCCTTCTTCGCCCGGATCTAAAGGACAAACCCGTTGTAGTGCTGTCTTCCAACGATGGTGTCGTGATTTCCCGCAGTGCCGAGGCGAAAGCCCTGGGTATGGCCATGGGCGAGCCTTTCTTCAAGGTCAAGGGATTCTGCAAGGCTCACGGCGTGACGGTTTTTTCCTCCAGCTTTGGTTTCTACGAGCGGGTTTCACGGAAGGTCATGGCTGTTCTGGGTGAATACACGGGCAGCCTGGAGGTCTATTCCATCGATGAGGCCTTTCTCTCCCTTGATATCGCCACTGTGGACGACGTTGTCGGGTATGCACACCGGATCCGACGTGCCGTGAAGAAAAAAACGGGCATTCCCGTTTCCGTAGGGCTTGGGCCGACGAAAACCCTGGCCAAGCTCATGCTTGAGGCGGCGAAGAAAGCGCCGGCGGGTGTTTTCGCCTGGACGGATGTAAAAGAAACAGGAGCATACCTGGAAACCGTTCCGGTAAAAGATATCTGGGGAATCGGTCGCCGCACAGGGGCCTTTCTGGAAAGGCGCAGTGTAGTTACGGCAGAAAGATTCCGAAATCTCCCCGATGACTGGATTCGCCGGCACCTGACGATCAAGGGACTTCATACGGCCTGGGAGCTTCGCGGGCACCCCTGCATTCATTTGCGGGAAGTGGAAGCTCCCCAGAAATCAATACAGGTTTCACGATCATTCGGGCAGGATATACAATCCTTCGGCCAACTGAGGGAAGCCGTTACCCGGTTTGTCGTGACCGGTGCAAGGAGGCTGAGGGCGCAGCGGTCCCTCGCTTCCCGGATCGAAGTGTGTCTGGCTACGAGCCATTTCAGGCCTGATTTTTTTGTCACGGGTGCCACCCGGAACTTCCTCCCTACGGCCTACACGCCCATTCTCATAGAAAGGGCCCTTGACGCTCTTGAAGAAGTCTTCCGACCGGGTCCCCGCTACACGAGGGCCGGCATTTACCTGCATGGCTTTGTGCCCGAAGGAACGGTGCAAAGAGGCCTTTTCCGGAGTCTCGAGCAGGATCTCATACCCCGGGAAAGGGTCCTGATGAAAACCGTTGATCGCATCAACGCCGAATTCAAGAGAGAAGCCGTCGCTCCGGCATCGGTCTGGAAAACTGAAAAAGCGGCATGGCGGCCGAAACAGGAAAGGTCGTCGGCCACTTTCGGGGATACCTGCTGAGAAAATTGAAAGGCACTTGCGGTCTGGCGTTTTGGATCATCATGCAGGCTATGGACTTCGCCGTATCCGGCGACCAGCTGAATGGCCGCTCGAGCCGGGCAAGTCGAGGCGAACGGTTATTTTGCGGAATTCCGGAGATTTACCAATAGGCCGCCTTCACGTATACTTTTTGTCAGATCGCTAACATTAATGTAAGTCTCAAGCCAAATGTGCGAAAGGATGCGACGCTGACATGTTGACTGACCTTCTGACTGCTTTAGCCGTTGTGATTAACGGAATTCCCCAGGGGATCCTCGCCTTGAGTTTCGGTTTCGCCGCCCTTCCGACGTCGATTGCCTTTCTGGTTGGCGTCGCTGGTTCGCTGGCCTTCAATTCTGTGGCGACCATTTCCTTCCAGGCGGAAACGATAACCCTGGCGGGCACGATGGGACAAAATATCGGGGAAAGACTGAGCCTTGTCTTCTGGGGAGCCGTCTTTTTGCTGATCCCTTCCCTCCTGGGTCTGAACGAAGCCATTGTCGCCTTCATCGGGCCGGTGATCGTGACGTCCATGATGGCCGGCGTAGGCATCATGCTGGCCTACGTTTCGATTGAAATGCTGCGTTCCGAGAAGTATTCCGGAGTGACCTCCATGATCACGGCCCTGGCAGTCTGGTTAGTTACACAGGACCTTGCCTATACCATCATCATTTCCGTGATTGTTGCCACCGTAGCCTACAATTTCCTGAAACGCTATCCCGGCCTTGTGAAAGATGAGCCCGTGGCGGACCTTGAAAACGAACGTTTCCGCTTCGGGAACATCCAGTGGAAGTTCTGGACGAACCGCAGGATCCTCCTGGGAGCCCTTGCATTGGCTTGTCTTAATATCGGTGCGAACATCAGTTTCGGAAAGATTACCGGCAGCATCGCCGGGGTAGAGACAAACATCGATCATCTGGCGATCTACTCCAGCCTGGCCGACATAGGATCGACGCTTTTCGGAGGCAGTCCTGTTGAAGCCATCATTTCGGGGACCGCTACGGCTCCCAATCCTCTTCGCTCGTCGGTGATGATGATGGCCATCATGGCGGCGATCCTCCTGTTTAAGCTGCTTCCCGTTATCGGAAGATACGTTCATCGCTCTTCTATCGCGGGATTTTTGTTCATCCTTGGAACGTTCGTGACCTTTGCGTCCAACATACAGGGTGCCATAGCTATGGTCCCGGCCTTTGAGGGGCCCTTCGGGTTCAGCCCATGGGGTATGGTCATCGGGGCGACGGTGCTTGTCTCAGCGAGGTGGAATCCATTTTACGGCCTTGTCGCGGGGGTTGCGATAAGGATGGTGTTCGGACTATGAGCAACGGTTTTTATGAACTGGAAGTGGCAGGTCTGAAAAGACATCTGCCGAAGGTTCGTGTGGGAGAGAACCTGGTGATCGCCTCTTTCGTAATGCTCGGCGACACGGACCTGGTCGAAAGGTCCGCTGATGAACTGGTGATGCGTCTGCCCCGTGAAAGGATCGAGATGTTGGTTTGTCTCGAGGCAAAGGGCATACCTCTGACCCATGCCATTGCAAGACGACTTGGCGTCAATTACGTGACGGTCAGAAAATCTGTAAAGGGGTACATGGAAGACCCCCTCATCGAAGAAGTCAAGTCGATCACTACAAAGGAAAAGCAGATTCTCGTGCTTGACGGCGTCGACAGGGCGAAGATCACGGGCAAAAAGGTGTGCGTCGTGGATGACGTGGTTTCTACTGGAGGCTCCATGAAAGCCGTCCAACGCTTGCTCGAGCGGGCGGGGGCGACAGTGGTCTGCAAGGCTGCCGTTCTGCTTGAGGAGGGCGGTTATGACGGGGCGGACCTGATTTACCTTGAAAGGTTGCCCGTTTTCGCAGGGTAAACGGGATTCGATCCTATAGCCGGATGAAGAAAGGGGTGGTCCGATCGGGACGGCCCCTTCTTCTGCTTAGTTATTTTATTTCGGGGCTTCTTTCCGGGAGCTCTTTCCCGGTGGTGCCTTTTCCAGGACTTCGTTGATCCAGTTCCAGACGGGCGGAAAAACCCTTGCAGTTTCTCCCGGCCTGGGAACCATGAAAACGAAGGCTTTTTCCTGGTCCGGGACAAAGGCGACGTGCCGGAGGTCTCCAGGCCTATCGAGTTTTTTCTTCAGTTCAAGCAGGGCATCACGTATCTTTTGGTCTTGATAGTAGAGTGTGAATGTCTTCCCTCCCCATTCAAACTGTTCACTTTTAAGGCTGGACTTGTTAGTGATTTTCGAGGCCCGGAAATTTTCGTATTCATTTTGAATGATGTGTCCCTCGGATATTTTCCCGTGAGCGTCTTTTGCAAAATAAAGAGTGACAAAAAGCCTGTCCCATTTCCTCAAGTATCTGGAAACGGGGTAATAGAGCAACGTATGCCGGGCGAGTAGTGTAATCGTTGCGTCCACCCGGCGGATGAACTGGTTTTTCCGGGGAACGAGATTTGCGTGATACCCGGACTGTCCTCCGATGGTGGTAAACGTCTGGTCCCTGGGATTGAGTGTGTCCACGAGGGCGTTGAATGCCGAGAGGTGAATCCGCTTGTTCCTGCGTCCTCCCCAGAAGAAACAAAGGGAGACCAAGACCGTGGCGGCGATAAAAAGCAAAAAAAGGGGCTCTTGGGTAATGGGTTGGCTTGACACATCCGACATCCTTTCCTGGAGTCCCTTCAGGCTGTCTGTCCGGGGCCAAATCCCAGAGGTCCGGTAAGGTCGGTATCCATGATATAACATTCGGGTTCATCTTGTCGGTACAAGGAGACCCGACTCAGTTCAATGCCCGGCATCTCCTTGAGAAGTTCTCTTTCCACTTGGTCTGCGGCATATTCGTTCTCGTCTGTAACCTTGTTTACAAAAAGCGTTCGCAAGGGAAGTTCCAGCTCTTTCGCCCCAGTGACAAGTCTCTGGGATTCTTTCAGGGAAAGCATGTCGGGATTGCAGACGAGGGCGATGTTGTTGTCCGGTGACTGCAGGAAGGACTGCACTGTTTCGTAGCGTTTTGTCATCTCCCGAAGTTTCCGCATCACCATATCTTCTTCCTCCGTATAGGCGAGTTTTGTTTCCTTCCCGTCCTTTTCCCCGGTGATGTTATGTATGGTGTACCGCTTGTCCAGGATCTGGAGCCGTATGTCAATAAGCCTGTCCAGCCAGGCCAGCGTAACCTTCGGTAGTGCCAGTATACGAAGGGTAAGCCCCGTCGGTGGTGTGTCGATGATGATGTAATCGAAATTTTTCTGTTCTTCCCGAAAAAGGTGTTCCATGGCCACGAGGGCTGCATACTCCTCAACCCCGGGCGAGTACCGAAGAATTCGGAAATACTTGTCCATGTTGAAGGCGCGCGTATAGCTGTAAACTTCCTCGAGGATTCCCACGCTTGTTTTGAGATATTCCTGGGCGCATTTTTCCAGGTCCGTTTCCTGAAGATAGAGGGATGTCTTTTTGTATCGTGTTATCTTGTGCGAAAGCCGTTCACCGAAAATGTCCCCCAGGTTGTGGGCTGGATCAAAGGAAGTTACGAGCACCCTGTTGCCTCGCTCAGCCAGTTGCCACGCCGCCGCGGCCGACAGGGATGATTTCCCGACACCACCTTTTCCCGTAAAAAAGACAGACTTCATGGATCCACCTCTTTCTAGTCAATATCCAGCAGGCCGATAATCTCCGCCATCGAATCTGACGCTGCGTGGGCACGGGCGTTGAGCACCTTGATCTCGTGTTCAAGGTGGGGAAGAAGCTCTGCGGCAATAAACGACGGGGGGGCCGGTATTCCGGTAAAAGAGCCCGTCAGGAGCAGGACAAAAAGGTTTTCGAGTTCCTTGACTTCGAAACGGGTCAGTTCTACGACTTTTTCCCTGTGGGATGATCCCATGATTGAAAAGAAAGAGAGGGCTTTCTCCAGCGAAGCCCGGAAAAAGCCCTTCCCTTCCTTGTTGTGAATGTCCGTCAAGATGGCAAGTCTCCCTATTTCCCCTGTTCCAGGGGCTGATTCCTGTATTTGAGGAAGTCGTACATGAAGATCAAGTTCAGGACCAGCATGGCGATTTCGATGACGAGCACTGTTATACCCGTTGCAGGGTCGGACTTGATGGTGGCCGGCAGTGCCACGGCGCTGAACCAGATGATAGCAGCCGTAACGGTGATCCACAGCAGGTAGGCCGGAATGGTGCAGATCGCCGTGGATTTGCACTCAAGTCGCTTCGAGACCCATGCCGCGCCGGTCAGAAGCGTGATGGAAGCAATAAGCTGGTTTGCCGAACCGAAGGACGGCCAGAGGAGCGCGAAATTCCCGCTCCACGCGAGGTAGATCCCGATGGCTGCCGGAATGATGGAGGCCACCCAGGGGTTGGTCAAAAAGTTGTAAGCTCCTGACCCTTTTTCCTTCAGCGGCATCGCGATTTCCGAAATGGTGTACCTCGCGAGACGGTTTGTCGTATCAAGGGTGGTCATGGCAAAAGCGGCAACCCACATTCCAGCGATCACTTGGACCAGGCTTGTGGGAATGAAACCAAGCCAGGTGCTTGCCACCATCCGGGCGAAAGAATGGGAGAACATGACGGCGTTCGGGTAGGAAGCCGACATGGACTTGACATACTGGTCGCCCCAGTTCGCCACGGTGATGCTCTCTCCGGCATCCTGCATCAGCTGGAGGCCGAATCCCGCCACGGCTGCCACTACTAGGGTCGAGAGGAAACCTTCCGTCAACATGCCCCCGTAGCCGATAGGAAGACCGTGGCTCTCCTTTTCCAACTGCTTGGAGGTTGTTCCGGACCCGACCAGGGAGTGGAAGCCCGAAAGAGAACCGCAGGCGATAACCAGGGGAATCACGGGCCAGAAAGGACTCGGCTTTCCTCCCGTCACGATCGGTGCGAAGGACGTAAAAGCCGGTGCAGTGAAGCCGTGGAAACTAAAAATTGCCGCAAGGGCTCCAAGGGCCAGACCGAAATACAGTAGCCAGGAATTCAGGTAGTCCCTCGGCTGCAACAGGACGTCCACGGGGATGGCCGCGGCGATGATGATATAGAAGAACAGGATGACCATCCAGGTACTGTAGCTCATCTCGACGGGCCAGAGGGCACCGCCGTATATCGAGGCGGCGAGCAAGATGACACCGATAAACGTCGCAGCAACGAGGTTCATCTTCACCCGGTACATCAGCACGCCCAGAACCAGTGCTGCGAGGACCATCAGGAAAAATGCCGTCGGGACTTTCGGGTCACCCACGAAGGTTTTCCCGATGACCGCACCGAAAGCCGCGATAACCAGGATCAAAAGGAAGAAGACGAGCCAGTAAAATAGTTTCCCGGTGCGTTTCGTGATGACGTCGGAGGCGACGAACTGGACGGAGCGGCCGTCGTACCTGACCGAAGCCATCAACGAAAGATAGTCGTGGACGGCGCCGATGAAAATGTTGCCGAACCACACCCAGAGGAGACCGGGGACCCAGCCCCATGCCATGGCAACGACGGGACCGACGATCGGCGCAGCTCCAGCGATGGACGCGAAGTGATGGCCGAAAAGCACAGGCGGTTTCGCCGGGACATAGTCGACGCCGTCAAAAAGCCGTGTCGACGGCGTTGCGTTTTCGTCAGACGCCTTGACCACTTCTCTCTCCAGTTTCTTGCCGTAAGTCATGTAGAGGAGTATGTAAATGGCAAGCCCCGCGACTACAATCAGAGTAGTCATACAATTCCCTCCCTTTTTATTAAACATAAAGGCTATGCTATTAATTTACGCCCCGCGTGGGGTTTTTGTCAAATATTACGGCATCCAGTACGCCAACCGTCTTGCATTTGCAGTCCGCAGAATTTGGCATGCAACATTGCAATTTGGCAGGAGGGATCTTTTTTTTTATGGCAATATACAGATTTTATATAATAGTGCTTATTTTTAATAGAAGATGAGGATGTTGTCCCGGCCGACATCCTACAGGATAATTGTTTTTAAGAAGAATTAGATTGGACCTGCGTAAAGGTGCCTTCACGCGTTTTTAAACTTTCGGCTACTCCTGCATGTCGCTTCTTGCCTGCTCCCGGGCTTCTTCCGAAAGGACTCTCCCACGCGATGAGGCGGCGCTGATGGCCTTCATGAAAGCCGTCCGGATGCGGCTTTCCTCCAGTTCGTAGATACCGTCGATTGTGACCCCGCCAGGCGTCAAGACCATGTCCTTGAGTTCCGCAGGATGTTTCCCTGTTTCAAGCAAAAGATATGCGGCACCGATGGCCGTATGTGCCGCTGCCTCCAGGGCAAGTTTGCGCGGGAGGCCCTCCCGGAGCGCCCCGTAGATCATGGACTCGACGACGGTAAAGATATAGGCCGGTCCCGAACCGGACATGGCGGTCAGTACGTCGAGGTATTGCTCGTCTACAAGCCGTATTTCACCGGGGATGCGGAGGATTTCCTCGATGAGGCACAGTTCTTCTTTCTCAAAGGATCCGTCGGGAGAGAAGAGGGTGTAGCCCTTTAAGACTTTTGCTGCAATATTTGTCATGGCTCGGACAAAACGGCATCCTGGCGCGGTCTCATGCAGAATGTCCAGTGATATGGCCGCAGCAAAGGAAATGACCGGTTTGCCGGCGGAGACGCCGGCGATTTCGCGCAGAACAGGGACAACCTGCGACGGCTTGACGGAAAGGATGATGATATCCGCATCGGAAGCCGCCTGAATGTTGTCAGTTGTGATGGTGATGCCTTTCTCACCGAGACCGTTAAGACGTTCGAGCTTGCGGCGCGTCGCCGTGACCCGGCAGTAGGTCGACAGGGCCTCGGCGATGGCCCCTCCGATGATGCCTGCTCCGATGATGCTGACGTGAAGATCTTTCAATTGTTTCATTCCTGTTCCCTCCTTTTGGAATAAAAAAGGGCCGCCGACCCGGAAGTCGGCGGCCCTTGTGTCCAGATGATCTTGAAAAAACTAAAACGCTATCAGGACATGACCTACCCTCCCCGGGGAGAATTTTCTCCGGAACGCGGTGGAACGCACGGGTTGGGCCTGGCTGTCCTGATAAAGAGAATATGCATTGTTTGTCTCCATTTCAGTTTTCGGTGAAAAGTATTGGAAAGAAGGATATCCTCTTTCGCAAAGGACGTCAACGGCCAATTTGGGCACTCGAGCCGGAAGCCTGTAAACTTGATCAAAGGCTGGAGGTGATTTGATGTCCGAAAAACAGGCAGTCTTTTTCTTTTGCGTGGAAGAACCCCATAATCACGTGGCGGGATCCGCCTTCGCACGCCTTTTTTCACTTTACCCCATGGAGGAGGCTGGGTTTGAAATCGACGGATACCCGGTGCTGCAATGCCGGGACAGTGAAGGGAACCGCCTGTGTTTTTGCCGCCAGAAGGAGCTTGTCAGCTACGATTTCCGTCGGTACCTGCCACAGCTACGGGAATATTTCCAGGACTTCGACCTGGCGGCTGAAGTCAACTGGCACGAGGGAGCCAACGCCCCTGACAGGGTCCTGACGGTTCACACCATCGGAGATGTCGAGGCGGGTGTATACACGCCCGCCAACCCGAGGCTTTTCAGGAACCTTCTCCTTTCTCTCGAATCGGAACGCCAGCGTGCCGGTCTCGATGATTTTACCGTGGTTACCGAAGCCACGCACTGGACAGGTTCATTCAAGGGGCAGAATCCCGAAGACTTGAGAAAGTGGCCGGTGCCGATGGTGGATATAGAAATCGGCAGCACGCCGCAGGTATGGGAACACCCGGAAGCCGTGAACGTCCTGGCAAGAAGCCTCTTTGGCGTATTCGGGAGTGATGAAGTCCTGGATCCCGTCCTGTGCGTGGGGGGAGTCCATTTCGAGCGTTCGTTTTGCGAAGCGGCGAAGAACCGGGAGTATTCTTTTGGAATCTCTCATATCCTTCCAAACCAGTGGCTGGTGAGCGGAGGGTACGACAGTGAGAAAAACTTCTGGAAGATAGAAGCCGCGGCTTCCAGTATCGGGGACAACCTCAGGGCGGTGGTTTTTCATGAAGGAATCAAGGGTCCCTATCGGGATGCGAGCAGGAGACTTGCCGAAGCCAGAGGTATTCCGGCCATCAGGCACAAACATTTGCGCAAGCCCGAAAACCTTGACTGGATACAGTTACTGTAGACAGGTAGAGAAAAGACATATCGCAGAACTGTTTTAAAAAAGGTACAATGTTACAAAGGGTGGTGAATATGCGCAGGTTCTGGAAGATCACCTGTCCTATCTGTGGTGCGGAGGCGGAGTATTCGGAAGATTCGGGGCCGAAGGTTGAATGCTCGCACTTTGACCGCTATGATCGCACGGAGCATATCGCCTACTTCAGCGACGATCTCAAAGAGGAAGTACCTGTTTACCTTGAGGATGTTGCGGAAGGATGCTACGCCTTCGATTGTCCCTTGTGCAGGGAGCATATCGAGGCCTGTGCGTCCCTGCGGACGGGACATTATCATGTCACCACCACATGCCGCCACTTCATGGCCATTGACAAGAACGAAGACGATACGCTGGTTGCTGAATTCCAGGACGATTTCGGAGAAATTCACGTGGTGAGCCTGGAACTGGTCTGAAGGAAGAGGAGGGAACCAGCCTGGATATCTATATCCGTGTCGAGCGGTCGGGAGATTTTGACCAAATAGAGGCACTGGTCGGACGTGCCTTTACAGATGAGGTATACAGCCAGGGCTATGAAGAAGGCCTGGTCGGGAGACTGAGGAACGAAGGCGCATTTTTGGAAGATCTTTCCATCGTGGCCGAGCGCCGCGGGGAGATCATCGGGTATGTCATGCTTGTCCCGGTTACAATGGAAGAATCGCCGGAAACATGTCCTTCCGTATTTTTGGCACCTGTTGCCGTTGCTCCTGAGTACCAGGGGCGCGCCGTCGGGTCGCGTCTTGTGGAATTTGCCCTGGGCAAGGCCCGCGAGCTTGGTTACGGATCGGTTTTCGTTCTTGGCCACCCCGCGTATTATCCCCGTTTCGGATTCAAGCCGGCGTCTGTTTGGGGGATCACCGCACCCTTTGATGTTCCCGACGAATCCTTCATGGTTCTGGAGCTTCTCGAGGGAGCCCTCGAGAGTTTGTCTGGAAAGCTTGACCTTCCCCGGGCATTCGGAGGAATGTGAACTCGTCTAAAACAAACGGTTGGAAAGGAAAAACCCACAAAGGAGTGACGGTATGTACGATCGTGCCCTTCTGGATAAAACATGGGATCTCGTCGTGGAATACCTTTCGAACCTGCCCGGCAGGCATGTCGGAGCACGGGATACGGTAGAATCGCTTCGTGCAAGGTTGCATCGATCCTTGCCTGAGAATTCTGAAGACCCCTCGAGTGTTGTGGATTTTCTGGTGCGTGAG
>JBKHBH010000088.1:0-8832 GCA_046542505.1 Thermovirgaceae bacterium
CGGTCGGTACGCCGAACCCTTCAGGGGCCTGTGTTTCCATCGACCTTGAGGCAGCGGCAGGTATCCTGAAGGCCTTTGCCGGTGAACGCAAGATTTGCTATGTCGCCGGGAAAAGCCCGCTTTTCAACGGCATTGAAAAACTCTTCCAGCAAGAAGAGGAAACATCGAAAGGGACATTGCTGGTATACGACGGCGCCCGACCGGAAGAAAAAACCTCCCTGCAATGCCCGCAGCACGACATTGTCATCTGCGGTTCCCGCAGGGAGGCCTTTTACTCAGGTTTCTGGGTGCTCGAATATCCCGCCTTCGAGATGGGTGTTCTCGCGGCAAGAATCCTTGTCAACAGCCTGCGCGACCGGGGTGTCCGCCCTCAGACTGTTACGCTCGTCCCCTCGCTGTTTTCACCGGAAGGGGAGTTGTTTCACCTTTTTTAGAAACGTCCTCTCAAGTCCGCTTCCTGTGGATCGAAAGAATATCCGTCAGGAGAGCCTGTCCCGTTTCAACGCGGCCCGCACCGGGGCCGACAATCGTAACGTCGCCGAGATGGTCAGTCGTAAAGGTCAATGCATTGACGGCGTCTGGGATGCCTGCCAAAGGGTGTGTCATCGGAAGTTCCATGGGGGCCACCCGTGCGGTCATTCCCGAATCCGAGGAAGCGACTTCGGCGATGAGCTTGATCCTTTTCCCCCGGGATTTTGCGGACTGGATATCCGCCGGAGTGATCCCCGTGATCCCGGTCCTGTCGATGTCCTCTATGCGGAGCGCTTTCCCTAAAATGACATTGGCGAGCACCTGAACCTTTACCGCCGCGTCCCATCCTTCCACGTCTCCGGTGGGGTCCGCTTCGGCGTAACCGAGTTTTTGGGCCTTGGCGAGGGCGTCTTCGTAGGCCATCCCTTCTTCCATCCGTGTCAGGATATAGTTCGTTGTTCCGTTGACGATGCCAAGGACCTTCGATATGTCACAGCCCGCAAGGGAATCCCTGACAAGATTGATTGCCGGCGTCCCGCTCAGGATCACGCCTTCAAAAAGGTATTCAACGTCATTTTTCACTGCCGCGGCAAGGAGCTCCGGCAGTGATGTCGAGACCGGGCCCTTGTTGGTTGAAACTACGTGTTTTCCCGCCTCGAGAGCCGTGCGTATATGAGAGACGCCGGGCTCACCTGTTTCGAGGTTGGTGATGGTCGCCTCCACGATAATATCTGCGTCACTCTGCCTGATGACTTCCAGAGTTTCCAGCGCCGTTGCATTCGGATGGTCCTTGAGGTTGCCCGTCTTGTCGAGCCCCGAAAGGAGGGTTCCCACGTCAAGACCGGAAGGGTTCAGCACCGAACCTTTTACAGGATCCGCAATGGCGGTAAGGGTACACTCAAAACCGAACCGGTCCTTCAGGGATCCTGCCTTCTTGTCGAAAATCCGCAAAAGTCCCTGGGATACGTTTCCAAAACCGACAATACCTATCTTCCACATGTTCTGGAGTCACCTCCGTTTTAGTTGTCCAGGCCAAGTTCCTTCAGGATCCCTGGAGTCGGGATTCCCTTTTCATCCCACTTCCTGAGCTCGTAGTATTCGTCAAGCATGGCGTCAAAGGTTTCCTTCGTCAAGCGGACAGTCTCCTCTCCGCGCGGTGGCATCGGCAGGGGTTCGTTGAACATTCGTGGAGGAAGGGTGTCGTCCTTTCTCGAGATGCCGGCTTCGCGGATGTTGAAAAGGCGGATATGGTTCCAGATCCTTTCACCAGCGTCCATGTAGGTCTCTTGGTCCATATCGATCGCTGCGGCATCCGCCAGTGAAGGATAGACGGCATCAGGATCATAGGGAGTGAAATCGCAGACGACGAGAGAATAGGCAGCCGCCCGCTCGTCCTGGGTTGTCTTTACTTTCAGTGCCATCCCCTCGGTCTTGAATCGCGGGAGCACCCCGTCCAGCTCACCCAGAACAGTCCAGGCCCGTTGGTGGCAGCCGCCCCTGTCAGACGTGGCGTATGCCAGGGCCATCCCCCAGGCGGCTCTCGGTTCGTATCCTGGAAGCTCCAGGCCTTTCACGGCAATGGCAAAATCCTCGGTGCCTTTGCCGATTTTTTCGGCTGCCCTTCGGACCCCGTCAGCGAGCAGTTCTCCGAGATTCTTTTTGGCGGCCATGTCCTTGAGGAGAGCGATTTGTCCCTCGGAATCACCAAAGCGGGGCGCGTCAGGCAGGATTCCCCGCTCCCTGCACTCCATGGCGAAGGCAACGGCGCCGCCGGCGGAGATGGCGTCCATTCCCGTTTCATTGCAGACCCTGACTGCTTTCGTGACGTCAATCATGGACCCTATCCCGTTGTTGCTTCCCAAAAGGGCGATGGACTCATATTCTACCTTTGTGTCGTGGCCGTCATCCTGGAGTACCTTCCCGCAGACGATGGGACAGTTGAAACAGGCAACGTCCCGTTTCGTGTGGTATCTGAGGTTCGTGGATGTCAGCCCGTAGATAGGCGAAAAGTAGCCCTGTTGAAAGTTTTTCGTCGGCAGGATGCCCGTCCGGCTCATTGCCTCGACCAGGGAAGAAGTCCCCACGACGCGCCTCGTGTGAATCTGTGGATTTGCCGTGATATTCCGTACCAGATTCAGTGAACGCTCCTTCAGGGCCTTTTCGTCTTTCATCGGGATTGCTCCCGTGCCCTTTGCGGCCACGGCTTTCAGGTTCTTGCTCCCCATGACAGCCCCGCTTCCGCCCCTTCCGGCGATTCCGGCCCGCCAGGGGTCGCTGTCCTTGTCTACGGTTATGGTGGCTATGGTCACCTTGTTCTCTCCCGCGGGGCCGATGACTGCCACGTGAGCCTTCGGGTCCGTCTCGCTCCTGACGGCGTCTACGGTTTCGTCAACAGTTTTGCCCCACATCTTTCCCGCATCTCGTATCTCGGCCTTGCCGTCCTCGATCCAGAGATAAACGGGAGTCGAGGCGACACCGGTGACGGCAATAACGTCATAACCCGCCTTGCGGAGAGTGTGGCCGAAATGCCCACCGAGATGGCTGTCCACGAATATTCCCGTGTGAGGGGATTTGGTCACTATGGTAAAACGACCCGAGGTCGGGAAGGGAGTTCCCGTAAAGGGTCCTGTCACAAAAAGGAGCGGGTTGTCGCCGGAGAGGGGATCGGCCCCTTCTTTCCCGAGTTCGTCGAGAAGGTAAACACCGAGGCCCTTCCCCCCGAGGTACCGTGAAACGATACCGGGGTCGATATTCCTTTCCCGGGTGGTTCCTTTGGAAAGGTCTACAAGCAGCATTTTTCCGAACATGCTTATCTCCTCCTTCAGTTTTCCCTTTTTCCGCGAATTCCGAAGGAAAGACAAAGTTCCGCCCTGTTTCAGGCGGCCTCTGATCCTCCGGGTTCACACATGTATTTTACAGTGAATCCCCTGGAATGACCCGGGATGTTTGAAAATCTTTTCGAAAACATATAAAATACAACCGGTTGCATAAACTTTATCTGGCAAGGCGTTCATATTATGCAGCGATAATGAACTATGGTTGACAATATACTGCAGGATTGGTATAAATACGCTCAAGCTTGGTTCACAGGGAAGGAAGAATGTTGGGATGACGTATGGCACAAGCGCGAAACGGCCTGAACCAGGACGATTGAGATGCCTCTTCCGGTGATAAACGTGGTGTTGGAGAGCGACTGCCTGGAAAGTTTCATGAAAAGAGCGCGACGGGAGGGTCTCTTATGTGGATGAAAGATGGTAACGGAAACTGGTATATGGCCGGTCAAAAAATCAAAAAAACCTGCGACAGCTCTGAGGGGTGTTGGGAGAAGGACTCCGCCGGGAGCTGGGTTCTGCTGGAGGAAATTCATGACCAAGGCGCCGATGCTTCCGGAGTAAAGGTATCCCTGGCAGGGGAGGTCCTTGCCGAGGGGGTCGTCTGAGAAACTGAAAGAAATGTATTCCCGGGGAAATTCCAAGGAAGGGGATGCCAAGGCATCCCCTTCCTTTTTTTTGCGGGAATGGTACATGGGAAAGCCTTTCTGTATACTAGCCTGGTGACGGAAGTCGAACGGAAGGGGCGTAAGATTGATGCTTTGCGGCTATTTTGACGGCGCCTCCCGGGGGAACCCCGGGAAAGCCGGCGCCGGCGCATGTCTTGTTGATGAACGTGGCGGCCTTGTCTGGGAATGTACGGAGTACCTTGGTGAAAAGACAAATAATGAAGCAGAGTATGAGGCGCTGATCATGCTGCTGGAAGAAATGCAGCGGCGTGGCATTCGGGAGACTCCCGTCCGTGGGGACAGCCGGCTGGTGATCAACCAGGTCTTGGGAACATGGAAGGTAAAAGAACCCAGGCTGAAGCCCCTTGCCGCAAGAGCCAGGGAGCTGGCATCCGCCGTGGGGGCCAGACCTCAATGGGTTCCACGAGCGGAGAATGCACTGGCTGACAGGTTGTCCAACAAGGCGATCGACGAATTTGCCCCGGCGCAGGGGGCGGAAAAGAAAGGACTTTACATCAGGCGGGTCGAAAAAGACATATTTATTGTTCATGATGGAAATGAACGGTATGCCGTGGATCTGGCCCACCTAAGGTGCACCTGTACAGGATTCTTTCAGAACGGGACTTGTTCTCATGTGAAAGCCGTTGTCCTTGCGTCGGGAAAAGGTTGAGCTCTTGCAGGTTGAGAGTTGTTTTTGAAAGGAGCTGATCAACATCCCGGGATCAGGAGGCCGGTCGAACCCCCTGCTGGGTTACCTGGTGTTATGCGCAGGCCTGATTGGCGGCGTGTTTCTGGCCTTGTCATCGGGAGAGGCCGAGATCGGGTTTTCCGACATCGTCACACATCTTCAAAGCTGGATCAGCGGTTCAGGGGACAACCATGAAACGGCCTACACCATTGTGACGCAGGTGAGATTTCCACGAGCCCTGGCGGCGCTCTTTGTCGGCGGATGCCTCGCGACAAGCGGTGTGCTGTACCAGGGACTCCTGCTGAACCCCCTGGCGGAACCCTATACCCTGGGAGTGGCTACAGGTGCCGCCTTCGGGGCTTCGCTGGCGATAAGTTTTTCGCTTCGGCCGGTGGCGCTCTTTGCCTTTGCCGGCGGAATGGGTACTCTTGCGATTGTCATGGTTCTCGGCACCGAGAGGTCTGGAGTGCTTGGACAGACAAGGCTTGTACTGGCCGGTGTGGTCGTCAGCAGCATACTCGGTGCCGGAGTTACGCTACTCAAGGTGCTGGCGGGCAACAGGATGGCGGCAATCGTCTTCTGGCTTCTGGGCAGTTTTTCCGTGGCCAGCTGGAGCATCGTCCTGTGGGCGGCGCTGAGCGCTGCCTGTGTCCTGGGACTCGGCATCATCTCCCATCGCGACCTCGATGTGATTTCTTCAGGTGCTGCACCCGGTTCGCTCGGGGTTGACGAAAAACGGGCCCGTGCACTGCTTCTGGCCGGAAGTTCACTGGCAACCTCGATAGCCGTTTCCATAAGCGGTGTGATAGGTTTTGTCGGCCTTGTCGTCCCCCATCTTCTCCGCCTGGTTTTCGGGCCGTCCCATTCAAGGCTTGTTCCCATGGCCTTTCTTGGCGGCGGTTTCCTTCTGCTTCTTGCAGATACGGCAGCCCGCAGCATGGGGGAAATGCCGGTCGGAGTCATTACGGCCCTGGTCGGCGGCCCCGTCTTCTGCATGCTTCTGTGGAAAGGGAGATGACGTTGACAAAACCTGATGCCGAAAGGCTTGTTGTGCGTAACCTGCATGTTTCGTTCGGTCAGAGGAAAGTGGTCGACGGGGTCTCCTTCGAGTTGCACGAAGGAGAGATCTGCGGCCTTCTGGGGCCGAATGGCAGCGGCAAGAGTACCCTGCTCGGAGCCGTCGCAGGGATAGGGAAAAGGGACAGCGGTGACATTCTTGCCGAAGGCCGCAAGCTTTCGGGCATGTCAAGACGCGAAGTAGCGAAAAGGATTGCCGTTGTCCCCCAGCAGACGGTTTTCACCATGCCCTTTACAGTTCTCGAAATGGTGCTTATGGGGCGGTATCCTTCCGTTGGGCGCTTCGGCAGAATTTCGGAAAAGGACAGGGAGGCGGCCGCCAGAGCCCTTGAAATGGTTGACCTCCCCGGCTTCGGGGAGCGTCTGACCACAGAATTGTCGGGAGGCGAAGCACAGAGGGTGGCTCTTGCCAGGGCTCTTGCACAGGAGACGGAAATCCTGCTGCTTGACGAGCCGACAAGCGCCCTGGACCCGAAGCATGCCATATCCGTTTTTGGCCTTATTTGGGAAAGACGATGCCATGGCGCGTCCATACTCGTCGCCCTTCATGACATAAATTCGGCGCTTCAATGGTGTGACCGCATACTCTTTTTGAAAGAAGGGCGTCTTGTAGACCTTCGCAGACCGGAAAGAGTGGATGTCCCGCTTCTTGCCTCCATTTTTGACGTGGAATGGGACATGTATCCCCTTCCGGGCGGTGGGACCGTTGCCTTCCCGAAGGCCTGAGGGGTTGTGAACGGCCCCGGGCATCATGAAAGAAGCAGGAAAAGGCCGTTCAGGAGAGCACCCGCAACAAGGGCCGAGCCTGTCATTACGCCGAAACTGGCGAGCATCCTTTTGCTTCCGAGCTCTTTCCACAGTACGATGAATGTGGCGATGCAGGGGAATGTCATGGCCAGCACAACAACGGCGACAACCAGCTGGGAGGGGGACAGTCCGAGAGGAAGGAGCATGCCCACGGCCACGTCCTTTCGGAGAAGGCCAAGCAAAACGGGGCCGACGGCCGAAGACGGGAGTCCCAGGACGGTTCTGAAAAAGGGGTCCAGAAATCCGGTCAGAATATCCATGATGCCGGAAATGTACAGGCCGTTGACGATCAGGACTCCGAGAAGCACCAATGGAATGGCCTCGAAGATGAAGCCCTTGATTCTAAACCAGAGTTTCAGGCCGAGTCCCTGGAGGGAGGGAACCCTGTAAGGTGGAATCTCGACGACGAGTTCGGGGCTATAGCCTGGAAGAAGGGTGTGCAGTATTTTCCCGAGAACGATCCACGTCACCAGGAGTGCCCCGTAGACCATGAGAACGTATTTCCCGCCAAGATCTCCGAGGGCTCCGAAAATCATGGCCTGCAGCCCTGCGCAGGGAACCGCCACCGAGATGAGCGTCGCGGCGATAAAGCGTTCTCTCGGGGACTCGAGAACCCTGGTGGCCAGGATCCCGGGAACATTGCATCCCAGGCCCAGCAGGTTGGGAACAATGGCGAAGCCGTGGAGACCGACCCGGTGCATCAGGGAATCGAAAAGGACGGCGAGGCGAGGGAGATAGCCTGAATCTTCAAGGAGGCTCAGCACGGCGTAAAAGGCCGTCACATAGGGGAGTACCATGACAATGGGGACATAAAGCCCTGTTGTCAGCAAACCGAAGCTTTGTTCAAAATCCAGCCCCCCGTCGATCAGCGATCCGAGTATCAGCGAGTGAATCAGCGTGTCGGGGCCGAGGGCTTCTGACAAGCGATTCAACATCGGAAGCCAAAGCGATTCGAAAAGGGGATCGAGGATCAGGCCGATAGCGCCTTCCCCCAGCTGCCGGATGACCAGGAAGCTGGCGATGATCACGAAAACGCCGAGTACGGCTCCCCAGAAGGGGTGGACACTGGCATCCTCGAAACGGTCTTTCAGGGTGTGGTGCCGGTGAGTGACTGTCTGGACCTTGCCGATGATTTTCCCGATCTTTTTCCATCTGGCTTCCGGGTCCATTTCGGTGAAAGGGCCGGGCCTGCTTTCGTGAAGCCTGCCCACAAGGTCACTGATCCCTTGACCGGAAACGGCGACGGTCGGAACAACGGGAATCCCGAGCTCTTTTTCGAGGGCGTCGAAGTCGATCTGTATCCCTTCATGCCGCGCTTCGTCCACCATGTTCAGGGCAACAATGACATTTCCGCCTTTTTCGATGACCTGCAGGGCCAGGTAGAGGTTGCGTTCAAGGACACAGGCATCGAGGGCCACAACAATGATGTCCCCCCCTTCTTCAATGATCCTCTTCGCCACGGATTCGGCCTCATTGGTGGGGTCGAGAGTATAGGCCCCGGGAACGTCTATCAGCTGGTAACAGTCGTCACCATGACGAAACCGCCCCTGGGTGAAGCCCACGGTTGTACCGGGATAGTTTGACGAAATTGCGTGAACGCCCGTCAGACGGCTGAAAAGGGCACTCTTGCCGACATTCGGATTCCCGACGAGAAGGATCTTCTTGTCGCATCCGGCTGCGATCTCGGTGGCTCCCGGGCTGGATTTCAGAGGGCAAAAGTGGCAGCTTCCCGGCCCGGCCGAGCAAGAAGCGCAGTGATTCTTCATACCCGACCGCCCGTTTCCACGGTCTCAACGAGGATTTTCCCCGCGGCGCCGTGGCCTATGGCTATCTGGCGTCCGTCTATGACAAGAGTGATCGGGCCCCTGAAGGGCATGCCCGAAACCTTTTCGACGATTTTCCCCGCCCTGAGCCCGATTGCCTCGAGGCGTCTGCCGCACATTCCCGGCGGCATCCCCGTGATTTTTGCCTTTTCGCCGTTTCTGAGCATGTAGAGTGACGTCTTCACAAAAAACAAGCCTCCTCGTCGGGTGCGAAAAAAAATTAAAGTTAGTCTCTCCAAACTTTTAAAACCATACCTTTGGACCCCCGGCTTGTCAAGACCTTTTATCAATAAGAGACACCTTTCTGATCGAAAATGTTTCAAGTGGCGGTTTCACGGACAAAATATCCTGCAGCAGACTGGGAACCCGCGGTTTTCCAATTTTCCATCGTGATTTTACGGATAAAATGACCGTTGTCAACGGACAGGGAAAATGTCATGGGTAAAGGGCCTGTATGGGACAGGGAA
>JBKHBH010000089.1:0-8783 GCA_046542505.1 Thermovirgaceae bacterium
GCTTCTTCCAGCAGGCCGGATGGACTCTCCACGCTGGGCAAACCAAAAAGGCGGCGCGCCTTTGCTGCATACCGCCTAAAAGTAAAAAAACGACACTCTCATTCAGGATTTTGAAACGGTCACTGTCTTCCCGACGAAAAGAGGTTCAAAGGTCTGTTTGAACCGGTTCCTCAAGGCCACCTGGGCGTTGAAACCGGTGCAATGCCCGGCAGCTATCCACCGGGGTTTCATGTCGGCCATGGCCGAAACCGTCTTTTCAATGCGCTCGTCATCGGCTTTGATCAGGTGGAAGCCGCCGAGCACACCGTCGAGAGGTGCTCCGGGAAAAAGCTCCAGAGAACGTCGGAGAATGTTGATGATCCCCGAGTGACTGCAGCCCGTGATCACGACGACACCTTGGCCTTCAACCTGAACGGCAAGGGCCGTGTCATCCACAAGTGGGTCTTCAACCAGTTTGTCATCCATGGAAGTAACCGCTTTGACACCGGGTTCCTCGAAATCAGTCGTTCGAGAGACTTCTCCGAGGGTCGTAACACCATCCAGCAGCGGGACTGGATCCGCAGACAACAGAAGTTTCCCGCCGGCCGCCTCCACCTCTGCAGGCCCGTTTCCATGAGGGACTCCGACATGACGGAGACAAGGCCTGTAGGCAAAATGGGGCCTGAACAATGTCGGGTGGGCCACGACCGGAAGATCCCCTTTTCCCACAGCCCTGATGACCTCAGCGAGGTCTCCTGTGTGATCGTAATGACAATGGGTCAGCACTATGGCATCGACCATTTCCGGGCTGAGGCACAATCGATCCATGTTGTAAAAGAGCATTTCCGAAGACTGCCCTACGTCAACGAGGACATTCCTGATTTCGTCGCCGCTGCCGATTTCCAGAAAAAAGGACGCTCCGTGCTGCGCGACGAGGTCCCCCGTCCCGGGGGTGGCATCGTCCATGAGCACAATGATTTTCAGAAATTCCACACCACCCATCTTTGTTCAGCTCCTTTCAGACAGGTCACCTCTGTTTTTTAGTGTAGCACCGGAAACCCTGTTTCCGTCAAAAGCCACAAAAAGGGCGGCGGAACAAAAGTCCCACCGCCCTGCAACACACGTCATCCGCCTGCTTTTCAGAGTGTTTCCTGGGCCGTCCTGGAGATAATCTCCTCCTGGAGGTCCTTGCCGATATCCACGAAATAGTCGCTGTAGCCGGCGACGCGGACGATCAGGTCCATATATTCCTCGGGATTTTCCTGGGCTTCCCGGAGAGTCCGGGCATCCACCACGTTAAACTGGACGTGGTGCGCATCGTAGCGGAAATAGGTCCTGATGAGCCGCGCGAGTTTTTCGATGCCCTCGTCGCCTTCAAGGACCTTGGGAAGGAATTTCATGTTGAGCAGCGTCCCTCCCGTCTTGACGTGGTCCATTTTCGCCGCGGACTTTATGACCGCCGTCGGCCCGTTCCTGTCGGCACCCTGGACGGGGGAAATGCCTTCAGACAGGGGCATCCTGGCTCGACGGCCGTCGGGGGAAGCACCCATGACGGACCCGAAATAAATGTGGCATGTGGTAGGCAGCATGTCGATGTGATATTCGCCGCCCTTTGTATTTTTTCTGCCGTCGATTTCGTTGAACAGCGTATTGAAGACATGCTTCATGATGTCATCGGCATAATCGTCATCATTACCGTACCTGGGCGTCTTGTTGGCCAGAGTCATGCGCAGGGGTTCAAGCCCGTCGTAATTCTTGCGCAACGCCTCGAGGACCTCATTCATGCTGAAGGCCCGCTTTTCGAAAACATGTTTTTTCAGGGCAGAGAGGCTGTCGGTAATGGTACCGATGCCCACGCACTGGATATAGTTCGTGTTGTACCTGGGGCCACCGTCGTTGTAATCTTTTCCCTTCTTGATGCAATCATCGGTCAAAACGGAGAGAAAAACCGCCGGGGCATGTTCTGCGTACATCCGTTCGATATACTGGTTTCCCCTGACCTTGATGTCCACAAAGTGATGGAGCTGCTTTTCGAAGGCCTCGAATAGCTCCTCATAGGTTTTGAAATCTTCCGGGGTACCCGTTTCTATTCCGATCTTTCTGCCCGTCATGGGGTCAACACCGTTGTTCAGCGTAACTTCAAGGATTTTCGGCGTGTTCAGGTATCCCGTCAGGATATAGGCTTCCTTCCCGAAAGCGCCGGTTTCGACGCAACCGCTGGTCCCCCCCTCACGGGCGTCTTCGAGGGATTTCCCGGCCCTGACCATCTCCTCGATCACGGCATCGGCGTTGAAAACAGAAGGATATCCGAATCCTTTGCGGATTACCTTGCAGGCTTCCTTGAGAAACCGGTCCGGCGTCTTTCTGCTGATCTGGATATTTGCCTGGGGCTGCAGGAGGTGAACCTCGTCGATGACTTCCAGCATCATGTAGGAGATGTCGTTGACGCTGTCGGTGCCGTCAGGCAAAAGACCTGCAAGGTTAATGTTGGTAAAGTCGTTGTAGGTCCCGCTTTCGGCTGCGGTGACCCCGACTTTCGGCGGCGCCGGATGGTTGTTGAACTTGATCCAGAATGCCGAAAGAAGTTCCCTGGCCTGCTCCGGCGTCAGCATCCCCGCCTCCGTGTCCTTCTTGTAGAAGGGGTAGAAATACCTGTCGAGGTGCCCCGGATTCATGGCGTCCCACCCGTTTAGCTCGGTGATGGTCCCGAGGTGCATGAACCAGTACATCTGGAGGGCCTCCCAGAAATCCCTCGGTGCATTCCGGGGGACCCACCGGCAGACCGACGCGATCCGCTGGAGCTCCTCTTTCCTCTGAGGGTTCTCTTCCTTTTCGGCCATGTGTTCAGCAAGCTCGGCGTGCCGCTCTGCGAAAATGATCACTGCATCGCAGGTGATTCGCATTCCCTTGAGTTCCTCACGTTTTTTCATCGCTTCCGGATCATGAAGAAAGTCAAGGGAGCGAATCGACTCGTCGATATCCCTTTTGAAATCCTCCATGCCCCTGGTGTAGAACTTTCCGTCCAAAGTCGTATGACCGGGAGCCCGTTGTTCCATAAACTCCGTAAAAATGCCCGCAGCATAGGCTTCCTTCCACTCGTCATCAAGGTCCTGGAAAATCTTGTCCCGCATGGTCCGGCCGCGCCAGAAGGGTATGACTTTTTCCTTGTACACTTTCCGGCATTCGTCGGAAACCTTATACGGGTTCTTGTCGCGTGTATCCAGGATATCCAGGTCTTCCATGGAGTGGCACGTCAATTCCGGGTAGGTGGAGACACATTTCGGCCTCGGTCCTCGTTCACCGACGACAAGTTCGTCCTCTCCAATGTAGATCGATTTTTTCGCGCAAAGCTCCCTGAACGCCATGGCGCGCATCACCGGCGTGGAATATTTCCCGATATTCTCCCGGTAAAAATCAGTCATGATCGCCGCACGCTCATGGTCGAGCGTTACGGGTGTTTCGAAACTTTCCTGTCTCAACCGCTGGATCCTTTCATTCATGGTTCATCCCCCTATCCTGACGTTCAGCCCCTTGTCCCGGAAAAATCCGGCAAGGGTCTCGATATCTTCTTCCCGAGGCTCCTCAAGATCCCCGAGGAGGTATTCCATGCCGAAGCGCTCATACTTCTGGCGCGCCGTCCCATGATACGGGAGCACGGCAAGCTCAACCACACCAGGAAGATTCGAAACGAAAGCGGCAATGGCGACCGTCTCCTCTTCGTCGTCGTTGATGCCGGGAATAACCGGAAGCCTTACCGAGATCCGCGCTCCTTCCGCGGAAAGCATCTTCAGGTTCTCCAGTATCAGTTCATTCGTTACGCCGGTGTACTTGAAGTGCTTCTTCGGATCAATGAACTTGACGTCATAAAGGAAAAGGTTCGTAAAAGGCGCTATGGACCGGACGATTTCAGGATCGGCATACCCCGTCGTGTCCACAGCGGTGTGGATGTCCACCCGGCGGCACTCCCTGAGAAGCTCCTTGAGGAACTCGTGCTGCATCAAAGGCTCTCCACCGCTAAAGGTCGCCCCCCCTCCCGATTCATCATAGAAAAGGCGGTCCTTTTCGATCTCTTTCATCACCTGCGGCACGTCAACAGTCCGGCCCACCAGCTCCCGTGCCCCGGAAGGACACACTTCGGCACACACCCCATGGGACCGGCAAAGCTTCGGGTCAGCCGTGAACCCCTTCTGGGTGAGACGAATGGCTCCCTCGGGACATGCCTCCTCGCAGGCTCCGCATCCGATGCACCTGTCCGGCCTGTAGAGGACCACGGGCTCCGTCGACTGGCTCTCGGGATTATGGCACCACCAACACCGCAAGGGACATCCCTTGAAAAAGACCGATGTCCTGATTCCTGGGCCGTCATGTATGGAATAACGCTTGATATCGAAAATCGTCCCGGTCGCCACGAAAGACCTCCCTGTCATTCTCCTCAGGAAAACAGTCCCGAATTGACCGCTTCCGTATAGTATCGCCGGATGAACCGTTCCTGCACTTCGAATGACCAGTGCACATCGCGAATGTACTCTGCCGCGGCTTCCCGGTGACCCTTTTTTACATGTTCGATAAACTGCTGGTGTTCTCCCGTGGATATGACTTCCCACTCCTTGACAAACCCTTTCCGCCTCGGAAAATCGTACAGCCGGTGCTTGAGATTCATCACCGTCTTGACAAGGGTATGGTTGTCGGAAAAGTCGAGGTAAACATTGTGGAAGGAGATATTGTGTTCATAAAAGGTATCAAAATCGTCCCTGTCCAGGGCTTCTCTCATGAGCCTGTTTTCTTCTTCTAAAAGATCTATCTCGGAGTCGCCGAATTTCTCGAAATTCGAGAGTATTACAGCAGCTTCGAGGGCTCCGATGATTTCGTAGGAATGCCTGATGTCTTCTTCGGTCAAAAGGTTGACCTGTATGCCCCTCCGCGGATAGAAGGTGACGAACCCTTCGATCTCGAGCTGGATCAACGCCTCTCTCAGTGGCGTCTTGCTGATTCCCAGCCTTTCGCTCATCTCGTTGAGATTAAGGAACGAACCAGGCTCGAGCTCTCCCGAATCCAGCTTTTTTCGCAAGAACTCGTAAACTTGCTCCCGCAGTGACTTGGGTGTCAACATTTCCGATACTTTAAGATTCATCGCTCGCCACCTCTGCACTAGATATATCAGATATTATATTTCAGGTCAAATAGGGCAGACCCGTTTCTTCGCCTGCACCGTCCGACGCCATGAGTGTTTTATTTCCGGTCGTGAGCGAAGCTTTCTCAATTTGTAAAAAACGAAGGCGCACGATTTTTCCTCCGGCGCCTTCGTCGGAATTACCGGTCAATTGAACCGGCGAACCTTTCAAGAAGGTTCAGTCGACCTTGCAGCGTTTTTCCAGCGGCTTTCCGAGCAGGCTCCGGATCGGCCTCCTGAAATGTTCCGCGTACGCCGGGTCGGCCCAGCCCTTGCGCTCCGCCGTACGGGAGAAAATCCCGCAGAAAAGGGACAGCCAGAACGCATAAGGGGACGGAAAAATGAAACCCGCGCCCAAAAAGAGCAGACAAAGGCCGCCGAAGAAATTCCTGTAAAAGGTTTGTCCTTCCGAAGTTTTTCGTTTCAACATCTTGTCCCCTACCATGGCGTTCCCAGAATCACGTGCGGGAGAAACAAAACGAACTTCGGGAAATAGCTGGTAATCAAAAGAACCGGGCCCCAGCAGAGAAACATGAAATACAGGGCAGGCCGCATTATTTCGTCAATGGAGGTATTGTTCAACCTTCCCGCCAGATAAAGAACCGGAGCAGCAGGCGGCGTGATGCACCCCAGGCCGGTGTTGACGCCGACGATCGCCGCATAATGTATCGGGTTGAATCCCAGTTCCATAATGATGGGCATCAGAATCGGCGTGGTGAGAACGACGACACTGATGTCGTCCATAAGCATTCCCATGATCACCAGGAAAATGTTGATCATGAAAAGGATCACCCAGCGGTTTTCGGAAATGGACTGGAAGAGAATCATCATCCGCGAGGGGAGATCTTCCAAAAGGTAAAGCCTGCTCAGCATTGCGACGGAAAAGAGCATAGCCATAATGACGCCTGTCGTGACGGCCGATTCGACGACGGGGGCTATCAGGCCCCGCCAGTTGAATCCCTTGTAGACAAACATGCCAACGGGTATTGCGTAGAGGACTGCTACGGCGGATGCCTCGGTGGTGGTCATGACCCCCCCGTAAATCCCGCCCAAAACAATGACCGGAAGCATCAGGGCCGGAAGCGCCAGTTTCCCCCGCTTTTTGAACAGGTCCCACTTGACGGCCCTCGTACGATGCTGCGCCACGAGAACCTTTTCGTTATCCCTCAAAAGCCATATGTTCACCAGGCTTATCAGGATGATGGTGACGATACCCGGGGCTATGGTCGCCAAAAAACAGGCAAGAACAGGCTGTCCGCTTATCCAGGCGAAAATGATGAGCGTCGCATTCGGCGGGATCAAAAGTCCCAGCAGGGAGGCATTCGCCATAAGCGCGGAGGAATGCCCTCTTGGATATCCCCCTGCTTCCAGCCTGGGAAACATGATCGTCCCGATGCATGAAAGTGTTGCGCAGGCGGCACCGGAGATAGACCCGAAAACGGCGCAGGAAATCGTTCCGACAACCCCGAGTCCTCCCTTGATGTGGCCGACGAAAACATCCACAAGGTCGATCAGCTTCTCCCCGATACGGCCCCTTTCCATGATGCCGCCCGCCATGATGAACAGGGCGATGGCAATGAGCGATACGGAATTGATCTGTCTGAAAGCATAGGGAAGAAGCTGGCTCGACGCGTATCCGGCGCCGTCAGGTCCCCCGAAGAAAATGAGCCACGATGCGGAGGCCATGAAGCTGACCGGCACGGGGACTCCGAGGATGAGCGAGAGCAACAATATGATAATGGCAACGTAAATCATCTGTATCCTCCGGCAAACAGGTCTCTGACACTTTTGAAGAAGTCACGGGCGAAATACAAGAACATGAATATGAGGCCGATAAAGACCGCGAGGTAGGAGGTCCAGAAAGGGATCCGCCAAGCCGTGGTCATCGGCAAAGCCACGCCGGTTCCAAGAGGGCCGCGAAACCCGAACCAGAAGAATTCATACCCGTACCACATGAAAAGACCGGAGACGACGATTGTCACCAGGTTTTTCAAAAAGACGAGAAATCTTTTCAGCTTGCCTTCGGGAATGTAGGACTGAACGAGGTCCGCCGAGACGTGTGTCCCATTGAAGGCACCAAGGGCGGCGCCCGAAAAGTACAGCCAGAAGGCGAAAAGCTTCACCCATTCTTCGTACCCGTAAAGGTCAACCTCAAGAACATACCGCAATACGGTCGCTATGGCGATCAGCGTAGTCAGCACCATGGACATTGAAAAGGTGATGAAAGAAAAGGAGAAGACAACGGTCTTGTCAAAAAGGTGCTTCGGTTTCCTGTAGACTGCTTCCTGTTCAACGATCGGGGCTTCCGGCACATCCATCCCTCCTGCTGTAAACACTAAGGGAATGCCCCGAAAAACCCGGGGCATTCCCTCGTCACATAATTTCTGCTACTACTGCACGACTTCCTTGCGGAATTCGTCTATGAGCTCCTTGGTCATCTTGTCCTCAAGCTGTGGCCAGGTGCTTCTGCACGCTTCTGCAAGAGCCTCGAGTTCTTCGGGCTCGTAGGTGTGCACTTCGACACCCTTGTCGCGCATCATTTGCATGTACTTTTCGTCATTCTCCGCGGCCCGCTCGATGCTCTTTACTGTGGCGGAGTTGATGGTCTCCTGCAGGATCTTTTGGTCCTCGGGGGACAGTTTCTGCCATACCTGTTCACTGATCATGAAATTCAGCACTTCCACAGAGTAGTTCGTCATGTACCAGTGATCCAGGACATCTCCAAGCATCGTTGCCGCCGCCGCGACAGGATAGCCGTTGACACCATCGACGACACCCGTCTGGAGCGACTGGTAAACATCGGAATAAGGGATCGTGACCGTCCTGTAGCCCATGGCTTCCGCGGCCAGCTTGTAGACATCCATGTTCGGGACCCTGATAAGAACACCTTTGTCGACCGTCGGATCAAGGGGCTCCTTGGCCGGTTTCGCAGTACCGGTTCCGATCATTCCCTCGATATAGAAACCGAGAAGCTTAACGCCAAGGTCGCGGTTCAACTCGTCCATCTTCTTGAAGATCCATCCTTCTTTTGTGAAAAGCCTTCTTACATCGTCATACCCCTGAACATAGCCGTTGATGTAGACGAGCTCGAGCCTGGGGTCAAACTGGCTGGGAACGGACATGCAGGCCATGTCGATGGTCCCGCGGATCATTTCTTCGTAGACCAGCTCATAGTCTCCAAGCTGGCTCGCGGGGTAAACCCTTACCTCGATGCGGCCATCGGATTTTTCAGCGATTTCTTCAGCGACTTCTTGCATGAGAGCTGTTGCCGGATGGTCGGTCGGGGACTGGCCTGAAAGTTTCAGGGTGACTTCGGGAGCCGCGAATGCCGATGCGGCGGAAAAGACAAGCAGAGACAGGGCCAAAACAGTAATTGTCGACAGTGACTTCCAGTTACGCTTCACAAGAACCAACTCCTTTTTTCCCCTCAACGTTGCAGTATTGGGCGGGAATTTTCCTCTCCTCGCTGGGTCACATGCGTGGCGTTGCCTGGTCGATATGCCACCTCCCCACTCGCAGGATTGTTGTACATGAAAGGAACAAACATTGATAAAACCGGAATGCCGCCTCGCACAGCAGGCATATGGAGGCCGATCGAATTTATGGAGTCTAATATATTACATTTTAGATTTCA
>JBKHBH010000011.1:0-36654 GCA_046542505.1 Thermovirgaceae bacterium
AGGCCAGGCGTGTCATTGAAGACCTTGGCGGACATTTGAGGATCATAGCCAAGATAGAGACCCGGAATGCTGTAGAGAACCTTGAATCCATTGCGGAAGTCGTGGACGGGATGATGGTCGCCAGAGGAGACCTGGGCGTGGAGATCCCCCTCGAAGATGTGCCTTTGGTGCAAAAACGCATCGTCGACCTCTGCCGAAGCCAGGGAAAGCCCGTCATCGTAGCGACCCAGATGCTTGATTCTATGATCAGGAACCCCAGAGCAACCCGGGCGGAGGCAAGCGATGTGGCCAACGCGGTTCTCGACGGAACCGATGCTGTCATGCTGTCCGGGGAGACCGCGAATGGGGCATATCCAGTAGAGGCTGTCAGAACCATGGCGAAAATCATTGTCCGCACCGAATCGGATGAAAGGTTTTTGACGGGAAGGCCGCTCTCCTACACGGACATTAACCGTGTCCCCGATGCCGTGAGTCACGCAGCCGGCCTCATCTCCGAACGAATGAAGACGAGAGCGATCCTGTCCCTTACCCAAAGCGGCCAAACGGCGCAGATGGTCAGCAAATACCGCCCCAGGGCGCTGATTATCGGCGCGACTCCGTCGAAAAGGACGTGGAGATCTCTCTGCCTTGTCTGGGGGGTGGCTCCCCTTTTCGTCGAGCGGGAGGAGACTCTCGAGACGGCTCTTGCCACGGCAATGGACAGGGCTATAGAAGAAGGGCTTCTCGTCGAGGGTGATCTCATTGTCGTGACGGCTGGTGTGCCAGTGGGAATGCGTGGCACGACGAACACCATCGAGGTGGTTACCGTGGGGCAGATTCTTGTCAAGGGGCTTTCCCTCCTCAAACAGGATGCGACCGGCAGGATAGCCAAGGCCAATACAGCCCAGGAAGCCCTCAAAAAGGTCCAGGAGGGAGATATTCTTGTCACGAAGCACACCGACAGGGATTTCGTTCCTGCCATGAGAAAGGCTGGTGCCGTTGTTACCGAGGAAGGCGGATTGACAAGTCACGCCGCCATTGTGGCCCTGGAACTCAGGATCCCCTGCATCGTCGGAGCTGAAGGAGCCCTGGAGCTTCTCGAGGACGGTATTATCGCCACCGTTGACGGCAGCCGTGGCGTCGTTTTCAGGGGAAAGGTCCATCTCCATTCCGGACGCTAGCACCTTGGGAATAGGGGATCACTTCACAACACCGAAGAAGCCGGGAAAGAAGTGACGCCTATGGGTTATGGCCATATTATCCTGCAGGAATGGTTTCCCCTTGCGGATGCGAAAAACGTTCCATACGATCAGCAGGCGTTTGGAATGCCGTGCACCTGTGATGTCCCGTCATGGAAAGAGCTGAATGATGGCGACAAAAGGCAGAGCGCCGTTGTCCTGGCTTATACCGAAGTGGATGGCAAGACTTCTTTTATCTGCGTCGAGAGGTCGGCAAAACTGCGCCGGCATGCCGGACAGCTGGCCTTCCCGGGTGGGGCGAAAGACGGCGATGACGGGACCCCGCTGGATACGGCCTTCCGGGAATGCCGGGAAGAGCTTGGCCTTTCTTTCGACCGGTTCCGCGTAGAAGCCATGCTGCCGAAAGAATATGCCTACTCGAGTGATTTTGTCATCTACCCTTTCGTCGCCTTCATTGACTTCGAAGAAGTGAAACGCCACATCCGTCTGGATCCCGTGGAAATCAGGAGCGCCTTCGTGGTTTGTGTCGACAGGCTGCGGTTCCCTCCTGAACTTTTCTGGGGGGGATCAAAATCCGGAGCCTTCATGTACCCCGTTTTCAGCGTAGATACAGAACGTGCCATTTGGGGGGCAACGGCAAAGATCCTCTGGAGGTTTCTGCGAAATCCGGCATTTTGCCGTGGAGTACAAAGGTGTCTTTGATCGGTGTGCATGTCTCGGTTTCAGGTGGTGTATACCGGGCCATAGAAAGAGGGGAAGCCCTCGGGTGCGAGGCCATACAGATATTCACCAAGAATCAGTTGCAATGGAGGGCGGCGCCACTACCGCAGAGAGTTTGCGACAGGTTTCTCGCGGCGTGGAGCAAGAGCGAAATACGAAAAATCGTGGCTCATTCCTCGTATCTCATCAACCTGGCGGGTTCTGAAAAGATCCGCAGAAAGAGCATGGACGCCCTTGTTGACGAGGTGCTCCGTTGTGACCAGCTCGGCATAGACGATCTTGTATTGCACCCGGGGTCCCACCGGGGAGACGGACTCGAGGTGGGCATTGGGAGGATCACCGAATCACTCGGGAACGTTTTTGAGCGGACAGACGGTTTCAGGGTTCGTGTTCTGCTGGAAACAATGGCCGGTCAGGGCGACGGGATCGGAGCGTCTCTGGATGAACTTGCCTCCCTTTTCGATTTGCTCGGCGGGCACGACAGGATCGGGATCTGTATGGATACGTGCCACCTGTTTGCATCGGGATATGAGATACGGAGTCCTGAAGGTTACGAACGACTCGCGCGGCGTGCAGAAAATCTTTTTGGACGGGAACGCATCCGTTGCTGGCACCTGAACGATTCCAGGGAAACAAAGGGGTCCGGGAAGGACCGGCACCAGCATATCGGGGCGGGACAGATAGGCATGGAGCCCTTCGGGCGGATAGTCGCAGACGGTAGGTGGGCCGATGTCCCCTGCATACTGGAGACTCCCAAGGAAGACCAGGGAGATATGAAAAACCTTTCGCTTCTCAGAAAATTGAGAGGGTTCTAGAAAAAGGGAGGCTGCATTGCATGTTTGAATACCCCCAACTTAGCATCGATACGGGCGTGATCAAAAGAAACAGCCATAAGGTGAAAGATATTTGTGCAAAGGCCGGTATCACCCTCTGGGGAGTGACAAAAGGCTTGTCCGGCCATCCGGAAGTCGCGCGGGCAATGCTGGAAGGTGGGTGCAAAGGCATTGCCGACAGCCGTTGCCTGAACATCCACCGGATGAAAAACGCAGGCATAGAAGGTCCTTTCATGCTGCTTCGGATTCCCATGCCCGGTGAATTACCCTTCGTGGCCGAAAATGTAGATGTCGTCCTCGTATCGATGGCTGAAACACTGGAGGCCCTTGATGCTGAATGCCGAAAGAAGAAAAAAGAATGCGGCGTGATCATCATGGTCGACATGGGGGACCTTCGGGAGGGTATATGGCCCGATGAAGCCTCCCGGATGGGAGAAATCCTGAATAGGTGCACGGCTGTGCGGTTTTTGGGTGCCGGCGCGAATTTCGGATGCCTTTCCGGGGTGCTGCCCACTGAAAAAAACCTTTCCGGCCTTGTTGCCGTTGGAAAGGAAATCGCTGCATCGGCAGGCTCCGACCTGAAAATCGTTTCCGGCGGGGCGACGTCTTCGCTTTATCTTCTGGAGGAAAACAGGATACCCCGTGGAGTGAACCAGCTTCGTGTTGGTGAGGCCATCCTGCTTGGCACCGATGTGACGGGCAAAAGGGAGATTCCCTACCTGGAAAAAGGGGCTGTTGAAATCCTGGCGGAGGTCGTGGAATGCCGGCGGAAACCTACGAAACCCATCGGTGAGACTGGAGCCGATGCCTTCGGAAGGACCCCGGTTTTCGAAGACCGCGGAGAACGCCTGCGTGTCATCGTCGCATTGGGAAGACAGGATGTCATGCCTGAGGGGCTGGTGCCAAACCTGGAGGGTGCAACGATCATCGGCGCGTCGAGTGACCATCTGACCATTGATGTTGAGGACACGGGCAAGATCTTCAGACCCGGTGATATTCTCCGGTTCAGGCCTGACTACGGCGCGATGCTCGCCGCATCTACCTCCGGATATGTGAATGTTAGAATACTCTAGAAAGGAACGCCGGAGGACCGAATGAAGTTCCGTCCGGCCGGACAGTGACGGCCATGCTTGAAAATATCCGCTGGCAGGATTTCATTGACATAGCGATTATAGCCTTCATTTTCTACAGGGTCCTGCTTCTTCTTGTGGACACACGGGCGATGCAGCTTGTCAAGGGCCTTTTCGTCCTTGGACTGCTGGCTGCCGTGGCCAGGGTCATTCAGCTTGAAGCCCTCTCCTGGATACTGGGGAAACTGCTCGGTGTCATTATCATCGCCATCCCCATAGTCTTTCAACCCGAGTTGAGAAGAATGCTGGAAGAACTCGGCAGGGGGAACATTTTGAGAAGGAGGCAGGCCGAGGAACTGGCCGCCCAGCTTTCTGACGAGGTGACCAGGGCCCTGTTGTATCTTCAGAGCCAGCGGATCGGGGCCATCCTCGTTTTTCAGAGAAACACCGGACTGAAGGATATCTGGCGTTCCGCCGTCCAGATCCAGAGCATCATCACCCATGACCTGCTGGTTTCCGTTTTCTGGCCGGGAAACCCCCTCCACGACGGTGCGGTCATTATCGACAGGTCGACGGTACTCGCCGCGGCTTGCTACCTCCCGCTCACCGAAAACAGCAACTTGTCCCGCTGGATTGGGACCCGGCACAGGGCCGCTCTGGGGATTACCGAGGTTTCCGATGCCATGGCTCTGGTCGTATCCGAGGAACGTGGAGAAGTGGCTCTCGCCATCAACGGGCACCTTTCGAGGCAACTGAAGGAAAACCAGATACGCCGACTGCTGCTCCATTATTTTTCGGCAACGGCGACAAGCCGCTCGGTGCTCGACAACCTTCAGAAGGACCTTCGCACGCTCTGGTCAAGCGAACCGGAGGAAAATCATGATAAAAAACCTTGACAAACTCCTTGCTTCGAAGACGTTCCTGAGAATTGTCTCGATTACTGTAGCAGCTCTCGTCTGGTATTATGTTGCGGCGGAGAGAACCAACGAGGTTGTACGGACTTTTACGCTCCCCATCGAGTATTTGAATGTGCCCCAGGAGCTGTCGATCAGCAGCGAGACCCGCAATGTGGATGTCCAGATTGCGGCCCCGAGAGATGTCCTCTCGGGAAAAGCCCTTGAGTCGATTGCCTGCCAGGTCGATCTGAAAAACCTTGAGGCGGGCAGCCAGATGGCGCCGGTCAGGACCATTCTTCCTTCGGGAGTGCGCCTGATCGATATCAAGCCGTCGAATATCGAGGTGCAGTTGACGAAAACGGCGAAAGAGACGGTTCCCGTCAAAGTCGAGATAGAAGGTGGATTACCGCCGGGATACAGGCTTGAGAAGGTCCGTCTGGATCCTGAAAATGTCGATCTTGAAGGTCCTGAAGACCAGCTCGAAAAAATCGACAGGGTCTATTTGCGGCCCTCGTTGGAGCAACTTCTTGAGGCCGAAAGTCTCACCCTGAGACCCTCGTGGGAAGGCTCGGGCGACGAGGCGGATGTTTCAGTGGAGCCGGTCCAGGTAAAAATGGATTATGTCCTCATACAGGGTATTCCGCAAAAACGCGTCCGGGTCGACGTTCCAATCATGGGCGAACCCCATGAGGATTATGTGGTTCAGGGAGTTTCCGTCGATCCTCCAGAAGTGACGGTCAAAGGGCCTGTCGCTGTACTTGACAGGATCAGGAACGTGGAGCTTCCCCCCGTCGATGTGAGTGAGCTGAAAGAAGATGCCGTCTTTGACGTCAAAGTGCCCGAGGGATTCGGTGGAGCCTCGAAAATAGAGCCGGGAACGGTTCGGGTCAGGGTCCTTTTGTCGCCCCATCTTCAGGAACGGATGTACAAGAAGGTCCCGATAGAGATCAGGGGCCGGAGTATTTACTCGTCCTGGAGAGTGGAACCCTCTGAGGCGGACATTGTCGTGGAAGGCCCGGCGTCGGCCCTTGACAGGCAGGAAGATTTTGGCCCTCCGGCAGAATTGTACGTGGATGTGACGAACATCGTCTCGACGAAACTGCGGGTGCCTCTCCAGTACAGGGCTGTCAGCGGTGGAGTCAGGATTAAAGAGGTCGAGCCCGCGCACGTGACGGTCTATGCGAACACTGAGTAATAAAGCCAGGTCGGAAGGATGAAGCCAATGATCGACGAGATGAAAATCCGGTGCCTCTTCGGCACGGACGGTGTCAGGGACGTTGCAAACAGGGGCCTGATGACGCCCGAGATGGTACTTCGCCTTGGCCGTGCTTTCGTGCTCTTTCTGATAGAAAGGGGGTACCCGAAACCGCAGATTGCCGTTGGCAGGGATACACGTCGTTCCGGCATCATGCTCGAATCGGCGCTGGTTTCGGGGCTGACATCGGCGGGAGCGGAAGTGGTCGATCTTGGAGTGCTTCCCACGCCGGCCCTCAGCCACGCAATCAAGTGCAAAAAGTGTACCGGAGGCGCCATGGTCAGTGCGTCCCACAACCCTCCGGAATATAACGGCATAAAATTTCTCAACGCCCACGGGTTCAAGCTCCGTGACGAGGAAGAAGCCGAAATCGAGGAATACCTCGGTGACAGTCTGAATGACGAGTGGAGGCCCACCGGTGCAGCCATCGGGACCATCCGGACCGATCCAGGGGCCTGGGAGGATTATGCTCACTGGCTTGCAGAGACAATCGGAGACGGCCTGGCCAAAGACCTGAAGGTGCTTGTGGACTGTGCCAATGGCGCCGCCACGGCCGCCGCACGGATGCTTTTCCCGGAGCTCGGGTATGAGGCGGATTTCATCGGATCAAAACCAGATGGCATGAACATCAATGAACGCACAGGAGTCATGTATCTGGGGAACCTGGCGGAGGGAGTCAAGTCAGGAGGATATCATCTGGGAATCGCCTTTGACGGTGACGCAGACAGGACACTCTGTGTGGACGGGAAAGGGCGCCAGATTGATGGAGACATCCTCCTGTGGGTCATCGCAAGGTGGCTGAAAAACAGGGGCCTTCTCGGAAACGGCGTGGTAGCCACGGTTATGAGCAACCTCGCCCTGGAAGATCATCTCAAGCCTCTTGATATCCCCGTTCATCGTTGCCCCGTTGGTGACAGGTACGTGCTCGACAAGATGCGCGAGACGGGGGCAAGACTCGGAGGAGAGCAGTCAGGTCACATCATCCTTGACGAGTTTGTTTCCACCGGTGACGGTCTTTGCACCGCCCTTGCCTTCCTGAAAGCCCGCAGGGAGCTTTCTGAGGATATAGACTCGCTGGTCGACCGCTTCAACCGGTATTCCCAGATTCTGAAAAACGTTCCCGTCCAGCAAAAGGAAGTGGTCATGGAAGATCCGGACCTCTGGAGCGTAATCGGTGAAGTCGAAAGATCCCTGGGGGATTCGGGACGTGTCCTCGTCAGGCCATCTGGGACCGAACCCATGATACGCGTTCTCGTGGAGACCAAGGATCCGGCCGCACTGGAGCGTGCTGCGGTGTGTATCGTGGAGGCTATCGTACAAGCCGGCCATAACTGAAGGTCAATTTCGGAAGGAAGGACGTGATACTGTGAAAATAAATTGCGGCAAAATCTTGAAAAAATGCCTTTTCCCCGTTGCCGGCCTCGGTACCAGATTTCTGCCGGCCACGAAGGATATCCCGAAGGAGATGGTTCCGCTGATCGATCGGCCGCTCATTCATTACGGGGTGGACGAGGCCGTTTCCTCAGGATGTGAGGAAATCCTGCTCGTGAGCGGCAGGGGGAAGCAGTCCATCGAGGATTATTTTGACAGATCCCCCGAACTTGAGAAGGCTCTTGAAGCCAAGGGGAAGAGAGAGCTGCTTGATCTGGTGAAAGCCGTGGGGAAAATGGCGAAAGTTATCTCAGTCAGGCAGCCGGAACCACTCGGCCTTGGCCACGCTGTCTTGTGCGGCGAACCGGTATGTGGCGATGCCCCCTTCGGCGTCGTGCTTCCTGACGATGTCATGATCGCTGCTGCAGGAGATCCCCCGGTGCTCGCCCAATTGATTCAAGTGCACGAAAAGCGGGGCGGAATTGTTGTCGCCCTGGAGAAGGTTCCAAGACAGGAAACCTCGAGGTACGGCATCGTCGATGTGGAGGAAACAAATGATCCGAGGCTTTTCAAAATACGCAACCTGGTGGAAAAACCCGTTCCTGAAGATGCTCCAAGCGATTATGCGATAATGGGTCGTTATGTCCTGACGCCGGGCATTTTCGATCACATCAAGAACACCGAAAGAGGCGCCGGAGGTGAGTACCAGCTCACGGACGCGATGAAAGCCGCCATAGGTGATGAACCCATTTGGGGTTATGTCTATTCGGGACGTCGCTATGACTGCGGTACAAGAGAAAGCTGGCTCAGGGCGACTATCGCCATTGCGGCCCGGGATGAACAGCTTCGGGCGATCATAGAAGAAGAGCTGGAAAACTCCCGATAAGGGAAGGTGATGCGGCAAAGGGCATTATAGTGATAGCACAGGCTGAAGCGGCAAAGACAAGCGCCTGGACTGGATGAATCCAGTTGACGAGGTCCGGGATGATCGAAAATTCGGCGGATGTCCCGGGGGCTGCGGGAATCAGCCCGAGGAGCCCTTTCTCAAAACCGGGGAGCGATCTCCGGTACAAAAGGAGGGCAATTCCCCCTGGAAAACATGAAAGGAGTGTCAAACCGCATCATGTGCGGAATCGTCGGATATATAGGCATGAAGAACGCCTCGGACGTCATTCTCGACAGCTTGAGGCGACTGGAGTATCGCGGTTATGACTCGGCCGGAATGGCCCTCGGCATCGCAGGGGAGATCGAGATCTACAAGGAAGTCGGGAAAGTGGCCGACCTTAGCGCCATTCTCGAGAAGAGAAAGCCCCGGGCAACCCGTGGTATCGGTCATACCCGGTGGGCAACTCACGGAGGGGTTACCGTTGCAAACGCCCACCCGCACAGCGACGGCAACAAGCGCTTTGCGCTGGTGCACAACGGGATCATCGAAAACTACCTCGACATCAAGGAAAAACTGGAACTGGAAGGCAAGGAGTTCCTCTCCGAAACGGATACCGAAGTAATAGTCCACCTTCTTGCGAAGTATTTCGAGCAGACACAGGATATGGTTCAGACCGTCGCCGCCCTGCAGGAAAATTTGCGGGGGTCCTTCGCGATTGCCGTCATACAGCAGGATTGTGACGACCGGATATTTTGCTTCAGAAAAGGGTCACCCCTCGTGCTGGGCATCGGTGAGGGTGAAATGTTTTGCGCCTCTGACATTCCCGCTTTTTTGCCTTACACCCGCCATGCCGTCTACCTTGACGAGGGAGAGATTGCCGAACTTTCACCCGGAGGATTCCGGGTATGGGACGAAGAGGGAAGTCTTTTAACAAAACAGGTCAACCTCGTCGAATGGGATGTGGATATGGCTGAAAAAGGTGGGTTTTCCCACTACATGCACAAGGAAATACATGAACAGGGGATGGTTCTGAGATCAACGCTGAAAGGGCGGGTTTCGGAGGGTCGGATTGACCTTTCCGACGAGCTGGACTGGACCCCTGGGGATGTGGCACGATGGAGCCGGATCCACATTATTGCCTGCGGGACATCCTATTACGCGGCCCTCGTGGCCGAGAGAGCTTTCGAGAAGTGGACAGACCTCGATGTGAAGGTGGATATTGCATCGGAATACCGATACCGGCGCGTCAGATGCGACCAGGACACGCTGGCGGTGTTCGTGTCCCAATCGGGAGAGACGGCGGACACCCTTGCCGCCCAGAGAAAGGCCAGGGCTGACGGGGCCCACTGTCTCGCCATTACCAACGTTCGTGGATCGACCCTTGCCAGGGAAGTGCACAGTGTCCTCCTCCTTAAGGCCGGACCTGAAATCGGTGTTGCTGCGACGAAAACCTTTACGGGCCAGATGGCCACTCTCTTTCTGGCGGCGTTGTATCTTGCCCGTCTCAGGGGGACCATCGCAGCGGACGAAGAAGAACGCCTTTCCACGGAATTCCTCCAGATCCCTTACAAGGTCGAAAAAGTTCTGGAGAACGAGAAAGATATTCTCCCCGTCGCGAAGGCATATGCCGACAGATCGGATTTCCTGTTTATAGGAAGGGGCATTTCTTTCCCCGTCGCGCTTGAAGGAGCACTGAAGCTCAAGGAAATTTCCTATATCCATGCTGAGGCCTACGCAGCGGGCGAAATGAAACACGGTCCGATCGCCCTGCTGGAACCAAGGGTGCCGGTTGTGGTGGTAAATCCGAAAGACAGCATGTATGAGAAGACCCTGTCAAACATCCAGGAGGCAAGGGCACGATGTGCACCGATTATCGGAATTTGTACCGAAGGGGATACGCTCGTAAAACAACAGGCAGAGGCCCTTGTGGAAGTGCCCTGGACCGACGAGGAGTTCAGCCCCTTTTTGACCGTCGTTCCACTCCAGCTCCTCGCATATCACATCGCGAAATTGCTCGAAAGGGAAATTGACCAACCGAGAAACCTCGCAAAGAGCGTGACCGTGGAATAGGCAAGCAAAAAGATGAAATGGTTTTACGAAAGCGGCCGGGCTAAGGTGCATCGGCCGCTTTCTGCGGTTCACGGGTGGAAGGAAAATACAGCCGTAGGTGGGTTACTCGTTCCAAAGCGGTGTCGTTTCTTGCGGTGGCCTGCAGCATCTGTTTCCAGTGGCCTCCGTTTTCCCGGACGAGAACGAGGGATCTTCGTCCGTAGGTGGACCAGAGGTCCCAAAGTTTTTCTCCGGCGGCAGGACCTGTAACGAATCCTCCGGAAAAGAGGGGCTCCCTTCCGGTGAAAGTCCCTTTTTCCGGGGCTACGATGAGCCATTGGGACAGCTTCCATGCATTTCCCATCTCGGATGACGACGCATGCTCCAAAGGCAGGATCTGGAAACCTCCGACGACCCCTTCGGGAGATGTGCTCACGTCGATTACTCCGGGATGGTTTGCCCTGATCCTGCCGATGCGCTGGAACTCTGTGCCCCCGAAACGCCCGCAACCCGCGAGGGGTCGGACAACCCGGCCCAGAAGCTGTGGCCCCGAGTTCGACCAGGCGACGATCCGGCCGCCCGGGCGGTTTTCGATCTCCACGAACCAGGGTGTTGCCTCCGGTGGGACGATAATTTCCACCAATGGTTCGGCCGTCTTGGCGCCGGTCCCCTTCTTGTCGAAACATCCGTTCTTGAAGAGCACTTTGCTTCCGACAGTCGGCGCCCACGCCCCGAAAGGTCCTCGTCCCGGGGGGATATCCGTGAGGTAGTAGGCTTTTTCCCCGGCGGCAGGGGCGAAGGTGCCCTTGGGAAGGATACTGACCGTCCTGCCCTGCCCGTTTTCGATATCCAGAAGAATATGGATGGCGTTTACGGCCGTGGCGACGACAGTTCCGGGTTTCCCCCACCTCGATGCCGTGAACGCCGGCCATCTGGACGTCGAAGGAAGGGAAAGCACCGATCCGAGCTTCAGAACTTCCCCCTGGTCCCTCACGGCGGATATGGTTCCGCCGGGGACGGCTTCTATAAGAATGCGGTAGCCTTCCGTGCGGGTGACGGTACCTTCGCAGCCGGTGCAGGCAGCGAGCGCAAGAACAATGAGTATTCCCGACATCGCCAGCTTGGCCAAAAAGACCTTCATCGCTTTTCACCGGCTTTCATCAGTTTTTTCAGTCTTATGTTCCCGAAGGGTGCTCCCATGACGGTCCGGATCCTGAAAGCTTCTGCCCTTGATCAGGATGAAAGCGACAAGCAAGGAGGGCAAAAGCGCAACGAAAGCCGAGAGGGGGAAAATCCGGAAAAGAGTGAAGGCTGCAAGGGCGAAAAACAAAAACAGGAGAACGTAGAAAACGGACCGGCTGAAAGAAGCCCCCTTCGCAGACAAGATTCCGGCAACACTGGTGATGACCACAAGCAAGGCAAGGACCACCCAGAGGAGTTCCATGAAAACCTCAGACCTGTTGTGTCTTTTGTTTTTCCTTGCGGGCGCACTCCGTACACAAACCGTAGAGATACAGCTGGATTCCTGAAACGTTGTGGGGCGTGCCCGCCTTTAGGTTCTCCACTATGTCCCTGCCGACGGGAAAGTCAAAAAGCCGGCCACACTGGTTGCACCGGAAATGCCCGTGAATTTCGGGATTCGGGTCAAAGAACACACGCTTGTCGTCTATGGTGATGATCTGGATGAGCCCTGCTTTCTCCAGAAGCTGAGCCGTGCTATAGATAGTGGCAAAGGAAATAGTGGGAAAAATTTTTTGCATCTCGCGATAGATCTTTTCGGCTGAAGGATGGTCCTTGCGGTTTTCCAGAGCCTTCAGTATCCCCACCCGTTGCGCCGTGATCTTGGCTCCAGACTTCTTCAGCTGCCCGATCGCTTCATCGACAGTCCACATTGCCTGTCCCCCAATGGGAAATCATTTGCTCGTTCCTGAGAAGTATATAATAATTTCAATGAGTTTGCGAACAAAAGAAACCAGGTGCTCCCGCGAAGTTTTCCCGCCTTGACAGGGTCCGGGCAAAAAGGGCTATAATTGCTGCGCCTGCGATGGGGTGTAGCCAAGCTGGCAAGGCAGCGGACTTTGGATCCGCGATCGCTGGTTCGAATCCAGCCACCCCAGCCATTTGTTCGTGTCCGGGGGAAGCCGAGGCTTCCCCCGGTTTGCGTGTTTTGCAGAAAACGCATTCCTTGTAGTAGAGTGTATTGGCCTGCTGCCTGAAGGAAATGTAAAAAAGGGGGCTTCCAGGATGCGGGGGAAGGGTACTGGCGCACTGGTTCTTGCCGCGGGGAAGGGAACACGGATGAAAAGCGAGACGCCGAAGGTTTTGCTTCCGATTCTCGAAGAACCCCTTTTGTGGTATGTTCTCGCAAACCTGTCCGCGGCACCCGTAGACTGCAAAGCCGTGGTGGTCGGTCATGGCCGCGACATTGTCGGGGAGTACCTGCAAGAAACCTGGCCGGAAGCGGCTGTATGCGTTCAGGAAAACCAGAATGGTACCGGCCACGCCGTGATGTGTTCACGGGAGTGGCTTAGCGGTCTGGAGCACGTTCTCGTGGTTCCCGGCGATGTTCCGCAACTATCTGGCGAGTCCACCCGCCGGCTTTTGGAAGAACACAGTGCCGGCGGTTTTGCGTGCACCTTTTTCGGCTTCCGGCCGGAGGACCCTGCCGGTTATGGAAGAGTCATCGAAAAAAACGGCGTGGTGAGAATCGTAGAGGACCGGGACGCAACGGAGGAGGAGAAAAAAACCCCTGTCGCGAACAGCGGTATCTATGTTTTCCGGGTTCGGGAGCTGCTCGAGTGTCTTGAGGGGCTTGGAAAGGACAATGCCCAGGGGGAATATTACCTCACAGACGTCGTGGAGTTCCTGTCACGGGAAGGTGAAGCGGTGAAGATGATCCTCCTTGACGATGCAAACGAGGTTTCCGGGGTCAACGATCCGCTTCAGCTGGCGGAAGCAACCAGGAGGATACGGGACAGTATCCTGGAAAAACACATGAAGGCCGGCGTGCGCTGTGTCGATCCGCAAACGGTATATTTCGGGCCGAGGGTCCGGATTGATGAGGATGTTCTTATCGACCCCTTTGTCCAGATATACGGTGGAAGCGTTATCGGTCGCGGGTGCCGGATAGGAAGCCATTCCACGCTCCATGACGTCCAGTGCGCGGCCGGCGTGGATATCCGGGGTCACGTGGATGTGAGAGAAAGTTCGCTGGCGACCGGGTCCGTCGTTGGGCCTTTCGCCCATATCCGCAACGGCAGCGAAATAGGCGAGAATGCCTATATCGGAAAGTTCGTCGAAATCAAAAACAGCAGGATCGGTTCCTGCGCCAAGGTTCCGCACCTTTCTTACATGGGAGACGCTGAGATCGGCGAAAGGTCGAATGTCGGAGCGGGGACGATCACCTGCAATTATGATGGGGAAAAAAAGCACAGGACACGTGTCGGTAGCGACTGCTTCATAGGAAGCGACACGATGCTCGTGGCTCCGGTTGAGATGGGAAATCATTCATATACCGGTGCCGGGTCGGTCATAACGAAAAACGTTCCGGAAGGGAGCCTGGCCGTGGCAAGGTCCAGGCAGACGAATATAGAGGGATGGGCGCAACGGAAAAAGAAGCAGGGGGGGCAGTCGTAAATGGTGTCAAAACTTCGTGAAATCAAGGTGTTTTCTGGAACGTCACACCCAGCCTTCACCGAAAAGATATGCGAAAGCCTCGGCATAAGCGTCGCTTCGGCCAGGTTGTTCAGATTTTCGGACGGAGAAACAGGCGTGTCGGTGGAAGAAAGTGTCCGTGGTGCAGACGTGTACGTTATCCAACCCACATGTCACCCCGTCAACGAAAATCTGGTCGAGCTTCTGATCATGCTTGACGTGCTCAGGCGTGCCTCGGCCTACAGGATAAACGTGGTGACGCCCTATTTTGGATATGCGCGGCAGGACAGGAAGACCAAGGCCCGAGAGCCGATTACGGCAAAACTCGTAGCCAACCTGATCGAGGAGGCCGGCGCCGACCGGCTCATCGCCGCGGACCTCCATGCGGGCCAGATCCAGGGGTTTTTCGATGTGCCTGTGGATCACTTGACGGGAATCCCGCTTCTTGCCTCCCATTTTCGGGAGATCCTGAAAAAGGAGATCGACGAGGGACGGGTCGTGGTAGTCTCACCGGACATCGGCGGTGTCGTACGGGCGCGGCGCTTTGCAGTACACCTCAACGCCGACCTCGCCATTGTGGACAAGAGGAGATCCAATGAGGTTGCGAATCTGAGCAGGGTTATGGAGATTATCGGACACGTGGATGGGAAGGTCGCAGTCCTTGTGGATGACATCATCGATACGGCCGGGACGATGGTGCAGGCAGCGGAGGCCCTGCTCAACCGCGGTGCCGAGAAGGTCTACGCCTGTGCCACCCACGGCGTACTTTCCGGACCGGCTGTGGAAAGAATCGGTCCGTCTCCTATCGATCAACTGGTATTGACCGATACGATCCCGTTGCCGAAAGAGAAACAAATCGATAAAATCACAACATTGTCCATAGCCCCGCTTTTTGCGGAAGCCATCAGCAGGATACATTCTGACCACTCTGTCAGCATTCTTTTCCGCTAGGCGACCAACGAAAACGGCAGGAAAGAGAATCTTTAAGGAGGAAGAATCATGACATCGTCTTCTGTCAAACTGAAACTCAAGAAACGGGACAAGACCGGCAAGGAAGTAAGCAAGAAACTCCGCGCCGGAGGGGTGATACCGGCCATATTCTATGGGCCCGAGCTGGACGAGGCGGTTCCGGTGATCGTGGAGGCGAAAAATGTTCTCCCCTACGCCAATTCCGCACACTGGGAAACGGTCAGAATCGACGCCACATTGCCCGACGGGAGAGAGGAAATGTGTCTCATGCGCGACATCCAGCGGGACCCCCTCACGGGGGATGTGCTTCACATAGACTTCCTCCAGTTGTTGTCCGGTCACAAGGTTTATGTCAACGTACCTGTCGAAATTACCGGCAGAGACCGCTGCGTCGGCGTCAAGCAGGGTGGAGTGTTCGAGCAGATCATGCATGAGCTTGAGATGTATGTCCTTCCGAAAGAGATCCCCGATTCCATAATCGTGGATGTATCGGGGCTCGGGATTGAGGATGCCGTATATGTCAAGGACCTCCCCATTCCGGAAAGTGCCGTTATCGAGCAGGATCCGGAATCGGCCGTCGTTATGGTAACCTATGCCACCATGCCTGAACTTCCCGAGGAAGAAGAGGAAGAAGCGGCCGAAGGGGAGGAAATGGAAGTGGAAGTTGTCGGCAAGGGCAAGGCAAAAGAGGAAGAGGACGAGGAAGAACGGGACTGACGCCGGGTGCAACTCATTCTGGGTCTGGGGAACCCGGGACCGCGATATGCCTGGACGAGGCACAACGTCGGATGGCTCGTTCTCGATGCCCTTCTGGATGACATCGGCGGGGCACCGGTTACGGAAACCAGATACGTTCAGCGGTGGGGTCCTGTTGAAATCGAAGGCAGAACAGTCCTTCTTGTCAAGCCTCTGACGTACATGAACAGAAGCGGCCTGGTTTTTCACGAACTTCCGGCTGGACTGCTGCAGGATCCCGGGAAAGTGCTTGTCGTTTATGATGACATAGCGCTTCCCTTCGGGAGGATCCGCATGAGGAAAGGCGGCTCCGCCGGAGGACACAACGGGATGAAATCAGTTCTTTCAGTGCTCAAAACCCTGGATGTTCCGCGCCTTCGAATCGGCATAGCAGGCGCGGAGCATCCACAAGATGTGGCGGGGTATGTAACATCCCCTTTTCGGCGCAGTGAGACACAAAGACTGCCGGCAATTCTTGACAGGGCCGTCGAGACGGCTTACCTGTGGGTTGCAGGAAAGTGGGACAAGGCCATGCAGCGAGCCAATGCCCCGGACCTTTTGGAAGAAAAAGAAGGCCCGGACGAGGATTGAGTGTGGCGAGGGCGGGCCCTCGCCATATTGTTTTTTTGAGGAGTGCTGATATGAAGGGAGTACCACAGGTTGGATCGGCGAAGGAGGCTTTCTGCCGCACGAAAGGTTCGGCGGTCGGCAGCCGCCGTGTCCATGTCGGAGGAAAAACGGCTTCCTGGGCCTGGTTTTGCGGGGATGTTGAAGGACCTGCGCTTTTCGTCATGCCTGATAAGAGAGCTCTCAGGCAGTTTGTCTCCGATTGGGTGACTCTCTGCCGGAACCGGGAAACCATGACTCTTCCCGAGCTTCCACTGTGGATCGACGGATTCAGGAATGAAGCACTCCGGGTCAGACGGGGCGAAATATTGGAAAAATGGCGGAAAGAGGAAAGTATTCTCACGGCGACCCCCGCCGCGCTCATGACGCCTTTCAGGGTTTCTACGGGATATTTCCCCGTGGTTGTTGGCAAGAGCCCGGGGCGGGACGCCTTGCTTGAGTGGCTTGCCTCTTCCGGCTACGAAAGAGCGGACCTCGTCTGGCATCCCGGCCAGTTTGTCAGCCGCGGCAGTATCGTGGATGTTTTCGATCCCGCCTGGAAGCTTCCCCACCGAGTCGAATTTTTCGACGACCGCATTGAAAGCCTTCGGCTTTTCAGGACGGAAGACCAGCGGAGCATTACTCCCATGAATGAATCGCTCTTCCACGGCCTCAAGGGAGCGGTTGAACTTTCCCTTTCGGAAATAATTCCCGAAACCTCGCGGGTTATCCTTTGTGATCCGGACAAAATCGAGATCCAGGCTGATGCCGCCTGGTGGCTTCTCGCGGAGATGATGGAAAAGGCGGGGCTTCGGGAGGGTTGTCCCTGGAGCGAAATCAGGCGGGAATTGAACGCTTTCGAATGTCTCGAGATTACCGGCGTCCTCGACGGGGCACGGCTGCGTTCTTCCCTGGGGGAGCTCCCCGATTTCAGGGGGGACCGGCGTGCTCTCTGGAATTTCATTGAATACTGGAAAACGCAGGACTACAGAATTACCGTCTGCTCAAGATCGGGAAAAACTCCTCTTGTTGAAAGCCTGAAAAAAGTGGATGTAGTGGAAAGAGGACTTTCTGAGGGGTTCATGGATCATGGAACGCGTCACCTGTTTCTTGCGGACGGAGAGCTGTATGGGGTCATCCCGCCGCTGGAGAGTGGCCCAATCGAGCCTGGTCCCCCCGTGGAATGGGATGAAAGCCTCCAGAAGACGGAATATGTCGTCCATGAGGAGTACGGTGTCGCGAAAAACAAAGGGATAGACACCATCGTCGCCGACGGCATGGCAAGGGACTGTCTGATCCTTGAATTCGCGGATAACAGAAGACTTCTTGTCCCGCTCGTCCAGCTTTACAAAATTCTACCCTACTACGTGCCTTCAGGAGACGAGGCCCTCTTGGACAACCTCGGCGGAAGGAACTGGAAACGTTCCGTCAAGAGGGCCAGGGAACAGGCGAGGGAGTCAGCTGAGGCGCTTTTGGCACTTTATGCGAAACGGGAGACGCTGGAGGGGTTCAGGCACGATTCGGACGGTTCCCTGACGGAAAGCATCGAAGCGAACTGCCCGTTCTCCCTGACTGCGGACCAGGCAAAAGCTATCGAAGACATCAAAGGCGACATGGAGCACCTGCAGCCCATGGACCGGCTTCTCATCGGAGATGTCGGCTTCGGAAAGACCGAGGTGGCTCTCAGGGCCGCCGTCAAGGTCGCCGAAAACGGTCGGCAGGTGCTATTTCTGGTTCCCACAACGCTTTTGGCAGAACAGCATATGGCAACCTTCAGTGGCCGTTGCGACGGTCTGCCGATAAGGGTTGAGATGCTTTCACGCTTTGTTCCCTCTTCAAGGCAGCGCGCCGTCATAGAGGACGTCGCCCGGGGACGGGTCGACATCCTCATCGGAACCCACCGGTTGCTCCAGAAGGACTTGCAGATGAAAGACCTTGGCCTTGTCATCATTGATGAAGAACACCGTTTCGGAGTTTTTCACAAGGAATACGCCAAGTTCCTGCACCCGAAGGTGGATGTCCTCTCCATTACCGCGACACCGATTCCAAGGACGCTTCATATGGCCATGGGCGGGCTCAGGGACGTGTCGATCCTCGCTGTTCCACCCCACAGAAAGCGCCCGGTGCTGACATCTCTCGGCGAATGGGATGAAGGAATGGTCCGCCAGGCTGTAAAGCGGGAAATCGAAAGAGGTGGACAGATCTTTTTCGTTCACAACAGGATAGGGACCATCGAACACGTGGCAGCGAGGCTCAGGGGACTTTTCCCCGATATAACGATCGATATCGCCCACGGGAGAATGAATGAGCGGCAGCTCGAAAAAGTGATGCACAGGTTCAGGAAGGAGACGACGAAGCTTCTCATCTGTACGACGATCATTGAAAGCGGCCTCGATCTTCCGAATGTGAATACCCTGATCGTCGACGAAGCACAGGATCTCGGGCTTGCCCAGATGTACCAGCTGAGAGGCAGGATCGGCCGTCGTGAAGAACAGGCATTCTGTTTTTTGTTCTACCCCTCCGAATCGTCCCTGACACCGGAAGCGAGGGAGCGCCTCGAGGCCGTTTCCCAGATGACGGAAGTCGGTTCCGGTTACAAGCTTGCCCGGCGGGATCTTGAAATACGGGGTGGAGGCCAGCTGATCGGTACCAGACAGCACGGGCGTATCGAACGGGTAGGATTTACCCTCTACTACAGGATGCTCGAGGAAGAAGTGGCGAAACTCAAGGGGGAAGACGCAAGGAAAGAAGTACCGGTGGATTTTCAGCTGCCCCTGCGGCTCCCGGCTTCATATATCCCGCAGTCGAATGTACGCGTCACGCTGTTTCGAAGACTGCTTCGGGTTTCTGGAACGGAAGAGGTAAGGGCTATCGAGGAAGAACTGAAAGACCGGTTCGGCCCCGTCCCGGATTCGGTAAAAAGCGTCCTGGCTCTGGCGAGGCTCAGGGTTGCGGGGAAAAAACATGGTATAGAATACGTGAGATGCTCCGAATCGGAAACGGTTTTTTCCGGTGTCGGCAATGACCTCGCATCTCGTCTGGATGGAAGAAGATGGTATAAAGCAGGTGATGGCAGGCTGAGGGGTCCTGGAGGGTACAGGGGAATGGTCGAACTCGACAGGGCCTTGAAAGAAGCAGAAACGGCTGACACGGGCAAGGAGGATGTGCACCATGGAGAATACCGGTGAGAAACTGCTCAGTCTCATGGATGTGCTGAAACAGCTTCGGGAACCCGGAGGATGCCCCTGGGACCGTGAGCAGACGATGGAAAGCCTCAGGCCCTTCATTATTGAAGAAGCCTATGAACTCATTGAGGCCATAGATTCAGGGGATGCGAATGTCATCGCTGAAGAATGCGGCGACCATCTGCTCCAAGTGGTTTTCATAGCGAGAATTGCCGAGGAGGAAGGAAACTTCGATCTTGGAGACGTTCTCGATACCCTCGTGGAAAAACTGGTCCGCCGTCATCCACATGTTTTCGGTGATGTCCTCGTGGCGGACAGCGACGGCGTCAAGAAAAACTGGGAACAGATCAAAAAAGAGGAAAGACGGGACAAGGATCGGGATCATTCCATACTTTCAGGTATCCCGAAAAGTCTTCCCGCCCTTGTGCGGGCTTTCCAGATACAGGAGCGGGCGGCGAAAGTCGGTTTCGACTGGCCTGCCGGCGACGTGTCGCCTCTTCTCGAGAAAATCGGCGAGGAGCTTGAGGAACTTGTAAAAGCCCGCGAGGCCGGTGATACGGAACAGATCAGGGAAGAAGTAGGCGATTTGCTGTTTGCCGTCGTCAACCTGGCGCGGCATCTGGGAGTCGATGCCGAATTTAGTCTTCAAAAGACGAACAAAAAGTTCACAAGGCGTTTCGGGTTCATAGAAAATACCGTCGAAAGCGGTGGCCGTGACTGGTCGGAGTATAGCCTCGACGAGCTTGAGGGGCTTTGGCAGAGAGCCAAAACCAGAAGCTGAGGTAGCCTGGAGAGCATTGAGAGTATAGAATCGAAAAACGTGGTGGCCAGGTGCCGCTATCCAAAACAGGAGGTGTCCTGATGGAAAAGCCCGCCGATCGCAAAATAGATCAGCGTAATACCGAAAGGGAAGAAAAACAGGAAACCCGGCCGGAAAGAACCACAGGAGACAAAACGAGGGCCGTCAGACCTTCCCGTCCCGTTGCAATCACGGAAACGGCGCTCCGGGACGCTCATCAGTCCATCATGGCCACGCGACTGCGGACGAAAGACATGCTGCCCGTGGCGGAGCTGATGGACGCTGTGGGATATCATTCGCTGGAAGTCTGGGGCGGGGCGACCTTTGATTCATGCATGCGGTTTCTGGACGAGGACCCCTGGGAAAGGCTCCGGGAGCTCAGGAAACGGTTCAAAAAGACGAAGCTCCAGATGCTTCTCAGGGGGCAGAATGTCGTCGGCTACAGGCATTACGCCGATGATGTAGTCCGAGAATTTGTGAAAAGGGCCGTGGGAAACGGGCTGGACATTATCCGTGTCTTCGACGCGCTGAACGACGTCAGGAACATGGAGATTGCCGCCGACCAGGTGAAGCGGGAAGGAAGCCACCTTCAGATGTGCCTGTCCTACACCATATCCCCCGTGCACACTCTGGAGGCTTTCGGCGATCTTTCACTGACGATGAAGGACATGGGGGCGGATTCGATCTGCATCAAGGATATGGCCGGCCTTTTGAGTCCCGTCGATGCGGGAGCCCTCGTTAAGGCCATCAAGGAAAAGACAAGCCTTCCTGTCCAGGTTCACTGCCACTATACAAGCGGCATGGCCGCCATGTCCTATATGGCTGCCGTAGAAGCCGGCGCCGATGTGATTGACTGTGCCATATCCCCCCTTGCGATGGGGACGAGCCAGCCGGCGACGGAGGCCATGGTAGCCGCATTACAGCGAAGCCCCTTTGACACCGGACTCGACCTTGAAAAGCTGGCCCCCATAGCAAGACATTTCAAATCCGTCAAGGAAGATTACCGCAAGTTCGTCATGGGACTGGAAGGTGTGGATATCAACGTCCTCCTGTACCAGATTCCAGGTGGAATGTATTCCAACCTCGTGAGCCAGCTCAAGGAACAAAACGCGCTGGACAAACTCCAGAACGTTCTGGAAGAAGTTCCCAAGGTACGGGAGGAGATGGGGTATCCACCCCTAGTCACCCCGACGAGTCAGCTTGTCGGAACCCAGGCGACGCTGAATGTCCTTACCGGCGAGCGATGGAAGATCATTCCCAATGAGGTCAGGAAATATTTCCTCGGCTTTTACGGAAGACCTCCCGGAAAGATCGACGAAACCATCCGTGAAAAGGTCATCGGAGACGAAAAACCGATAGACTGCCGCCCCGGAGAAATCATCGAACCGGAACTCGAGAAGATAAACAAGGTCATGGGAGCCTATATAACACAGCCCGAGGATGCCCTGACTTATGCCTTGTTCCCGGCGGTCGCGAAGGATTTCCTCGTCAGGAAGTACGCCATGCAGACGAAAAGGGACGTGGGTTTCGAGGAGCTTGTCGAGGGAGCGGCCTATCCCTTATAATGCCGCGGTGCCGGGCGATGATGTTATAATTGCCTGGATGCGAAAAGACTTGTAAATAACGCCAGGAACGAAAGTGGAGGAGATTTGGTTGACTACGGAAAAAAAGATCATCGATACCATTGATTCGAAAATCCGCCCTGCTCTCCAGAGCCACGGCGGTGATATCGAATACGTCAGTTTCGATAATGGTGAAGGCATCGTGAAGGTCAGGCTTACCGGTGCGTGCGGAAGTTGTCCCTTTGCGCAGGAAACCCTCCGTGCCCAGGTGGAAGCAGTTCTGAAAAAAGAGATTCCGGAAATATCCGGAGTCGTCCGTGAAAAGGACTAAAGGCGAAAGCGGAAGAACAAAGAGGTGATCGTGACCATACCTGCTGATTCAGTTATTGTCGTTCCCAATGATGAGGCCATGTCCAGGTTTCTCGGACAGCATGACGAGAACCTCAGGCTCATAGAGCAGCGGTTTCCCGTCAGGCTCGTCGTCAGGGAGAAGGAAATCTCCGTACAGGGGCCCGACGCCGATGTAGTCGAGATGGTTATGCGGATTGTCTCGCAACTTGTCGGCGTGGCGAAGAGGGGGCATGTCCTGAAGCCCTCCGTAGTGAGCTACGCCATGAATGTTTATGCCGAACACGAGGACGTGGATCTGCTTTCACTTTACGAAGACGTCATCTGCATGACCTACAGGGGAAAGCCGATTCGTCCGCGGACAACGGGTCAGAAAAAATACGTGGATGCCATTCGCAAAAACGATGTCGTCTTTTCCATCGGGCCCGCCGGTACGGGAAAGACCTACCTTGCTGTGGCTCTTGCTGTTGCAGCCCTGAAAGATGCCGCCATCAGCAGGATCGTGCTTGTACGCCCTGCCGTGGAGGCCGGCGAAAGCCTGGGGTATCTTCCGGGTGACCTGAGGGAAAAAGTCGAGCCCTATCTCAGGCCGCTTTACGACGCATTTTATGAAATGTTTTCCCCGGAGCGGTTCATGAAATACGTCGAAAAGAGGGTCATTGAAATCGCCCCGCTGGCCTACATGCGCGGGAGGACTCTCAATGACAGCTTTATCATTCTTGACGAAGCTCAGAATACGACGCCAGAACAAATGAAGATGTTCCTCACACGCCTCGGTTTCGGGTCGAAAGCTGTTGTGACGGGTGACGTGACCCAGATTGACCTGCCCGTCGGCAAGGATTCGGGTCTCAAGGTGGTGCAGTCGGTATTGTACGGCATCCCGGGCATCGAATTCGTGACCCTCGGCAAAAGAGATGTCGTCCGTCACGAGATAGTCCAGAGGATCGTACAGGCCTACGAAGACTATGAACAACGGTGAGAAAAGCCAAAGTAGACACGCCCTTCGGGCAGCTTTAAGTCTGACGGGCCTCCAGTCGTTTTTCGCGAAAATGCGGAACCAGGTTATTTCCACGTTGGTGCTGGTTTTCATACTTTCCGCGGTTTACGCCGGCAGCTGGTGGATGGATGCCGGCAGCTCTTCCTTCGTGCAGGGCGAGCCCTCCCCGAGAACATATTTCTCCCGATATCGGATGAAGTACGTTGATGAGAAGGCAACCCGGGAACTCAGACAGAAACGGCAGGAAAACCTCCTCGGCGTTCTGGTGCGTGAACAGGACGCGAAAAATGAGCTCGGCCTGAGGCTGGACAGGGTTTCCATAGGCAATGTGGAAGATATCCTGCCCGAGGACCTGACGGGCCTTTTACGGGAACTCTCCCCGCCGGCCCGCGAACGTGTCCTCGATGCAGTCTCCGACATAGGGAGCCACTTTCTCGACGAAGAGCCCGAGGCGTACGGCGAAGACGCGGTGTGGCGCATGCTCGACGGGACGGAGCTTGAAAGTGCAGAAAAAAACCTCGCTTTCCAGATTATCGATCACCTGATGCAGCCTGTCGCGATGATCGATCCCGAGGCGACTTCGGAATACAGGTCATATATCCGGGAACAGGTTCAACCCATTGAACGGACCATTTCCACCGGGGACGTTATCATCAGGGAAGGGGAGCTCATCACGCCGGATGTCTCCGCCATACTCCGGTCCCAGGGATACCCCGAACGAATCTTTCCCTACGAGGGATATCTTTTCCTCCTTGTCATCGCCCTGGCCTGGCTCGTGTGGTACTGGTGGTACCAATACCGGAGCGTCTACCGGTTGCAGGCAAAGGAATGGGGCTTTCTTGTCACGACCCTTTCTGCAGGTTGGATATTCCAGTATCTTTCACGCTTTTACGGCGGGGAAGGGTTCGGCATTCTGGCCATGGGCGCCTGGCTGTTCCTGTGCTTTCCGCCCCATCTTGCCTTCCACCTGGTCCTCGGTGCGGGAATTTTGGGTGCCTTCGCTTCCGCCGGGGCCTCCCTCGCTGAAATTATCCTCTCTTCGGTGATTGCCCTGGTTCTGGCCTGTCTCGGGTACCTGCTTTTGCCCGCTGTGGACAGGAGGCGAAGGCTTTTCTGGTCGCTGGCCGTCATCGGTTCCGTTTCGGCGGTGATCCTTCTCATGTGCCGGTGGGGGCTGGGCCTCGATATATCGCTCCGCATGGCAGCTGTCTACTTTCTTTCCGTCTTTCTCTGGACAATCCTCGCGGTGGCTCTTCTGCCGGTTTGGGAGTCCCTGTTTGACATACTCACTCCCACCAGGCTCGTGGATCTGAGCCATCCTTCTCATCCGCTGCTCAAAAGGCTTCAGCTTGAGGCTCCCGGTACCTATCATCATTCCCTCATGGTAGGGACCCTCGCCGAAGTAGCGGCGGAGAAACTCATGATGAAATCTTTGCTCGTCAAGGCGGGAGCCTACTATCATGACATCGGGAAACTCAGACGGCCACAGTTTTTCGTCGAGAACCAGCAGACCGGCGAAAACGCCCACGACGCCCTGGCACCCACAATGTCGGCTCTGGTTATCGTTTCCCACGTGCGGGACGGTCTCGAGATGGCGAGGAAATACAAGCTGCCGCGCCGGATCTGTGATTTTATCCAGGAGCATCACGGAACCACGTGTCTGCAGTATTTCTTTAAGAAAGCCCGATCATCGGAACAGGAAGTCCCCATGGAGCAGTTCTGCTATCCTGGGCCGAAACCCGCAAGCCGGGAAACGGCCCTCATCATGCTTGCCGATTCCGTGGAGGCTGCCGTGCGTTCCGCCGGTTCGACTGTTCTGGATACGCGCGATATTCAGGATATCGTCGCCGATGTCATCGAGACAAAAGTCCAGGAAGGGCAGATGGACAACGTGGATTTGACCCTGAGGGAAATATCCGTAGTCCGGGGGAGTTTCATCGAATCCCTTCGGCACATGTATCACACGAGACAGGTAACGCCCGTTGATGACAAAAGCCCTGAAATCGTAAAAAGGAGAACCGCCGATGGCCCTTAGATTTGAGGCAGAAGAGCAATGCCGTGCGGCACTGGGCGAGATTTCTCTCGGGGTCCTCGAAGGAGTGCTTGCAGGCCTTTGGACCAGGTTCGTTCCTGATGTCGCTGAACCGAAAGTGCTTGAAATCTCGCTTTCCATTGCGGACCCTGAAAAGATGCGGGCACTCAACAAGAGATACCGTGACATCGACGAACCGACGGATGTTCTGGCCTTTCCCCTGTGGGAAACGGCGGACGGGCTCTTTTCGCCACCAACGGGCTGGCCTGTGCTCGAGCTTGGAGACGTGGTGGTCTGTCCCCCGAAAATCGCGGAAAACGCCGTCTCCTACGGCAAGGTTTACGAAGAAGAACTCCTTTTGGTTCTGATTCACGGTGTCCTGCACCTCTTCGCTCTTGATCACGGTTGCGAAGAGGGCAGGGCAAAGATGTGGAAGATTCAGGAGGACCTTGTGAAGGCCTGCAACGTGAGGAAAATGTCCGCCCCCGGGAAGGAGGAGTGATCAGGCAGTGAGCGAGGATGTGGCTCAGGATTTACTGCTGCTTGCCATTCTTCTGGTCGGATCCGCCTTCTTCAGCGGTTCGGAGACTGCGGTGACGGCTATCGGCAGGGGAAAGTTGCTTGCCCTCCAGGAGAGGCATCCCAGCAGGAGCAAGAGCATCGAATGGCTGTTGGCGGACATGCAGAGGGCCCTGACGGTGATACTCATCGGGAACAACGTGGTCAACATAGCCGCCAGCGCTGTGGCAACGTCTCTGGCCTTGTCGCTTTTGGGCAGCCAGGGCGTTTTGGTCGCCGTGGCTTTCATGACAGTGATTATCGTCATATTCGGAGAGATCCTCCCGAAGAGCGTCGCCATCGTAAAGTACGAGGCTTTTGTCATTTCCGCCCTGCCGGTCCTGAGGGTCATACATGTTTTCGCAAAACCACTGATCCTTGCGACCACGGGTGTCGTCCGTTTCTTCGGCGCCCTTTTCCGGGTCGATCTTTCCGCCCGGCACACCTTCGTAACCCGTGAGGAAATCGAGCAGATGGTCGACATAGGCGAGGCTTCCGGGGCCATTGAAGAGGACGAACGCAAGATGATCCACGGGATCATTTCTTTCGAGGAAACGCGCGTGTACGAGATTATGATCCCCAGGACCGACATGGTCGCCATCTCTTCGGAAACGACCCTTGAGGAATCCGTCGCCGTTTTCCAGGAATGCGGACATTCCAGGGTTCCCGTTTACAACAAGAGCCCCGACCATATCGTGGGCATTCTCTACGTGAAAGACATCATAGGAGCCATTCATTCGGGAAAGTTCGACGAGAGGGTCTCGGGGCTCAAGAGGGAAGCCCTCTTTGTACCCGAGATGATGCGCATTGCCGACCTCCTTGACATCATGAAGGGCAAACGCGTCCACATGGCCATCATCGTCGACGAGTACGGCGGGACAGCGGGGCTGGTGACTCTCGAGGACCTCATTGAGGAAATTTTCGGCGAGATCCAGGATGAGTATGATGAGGAGACTCCACCACTGCAAAAAGAGACGGAAGGGAGCTATCTCGTAAAGGGATACATGGACCTTGAGGATCTGAGCGAGGAAATCGGCTATCCATTTGTTTCGGCCGATGTGGACACCATCGGCGGCCTCATACTTTCTCTGGCGGGGCGGTTCCCCGACCAGGGCCAGCGTCTCTATTACGGAAGCTGGGACATTGAAGTGCTGGAGGTCGAGGATCACCGTATCAAGCTTGTCCGCCTGGCGCCCAGGGACGCCGGCGTCGGAATGGGAGCCTACGGGACAGACGATGAAGACCTCTGAGAAAGGTGGCGGTTGATATGCAATGGCCTGCGGAAACGGGGAAGACGCCCTCAGAACTCCTCAATCTCGCAAAACAAGCCTCTGCGCATGCCTACGCCCCCTATTCGGGGTTTTCCGTAGGAGCCGCCCTGTTGTGCCGGGACGGGAGAATTTACACGGGGTGCAACATCGAAAATGCCAGTTACGGGCTTACGATCTGTGCCGAGAGGAACGCATTGGCAAAAGGGGTTTCGGAAGACATGAGCTGTCCCGTGGCTATTGCCGTCGTCGGCGCTTCGGGAAAGCCTTGTTATCCGTGCGGAGCCTGCAGACAGGTGCTCGCCGAATTCAATCCTGCCATGGCGGTCGTCCTTGAAGACAGCGACGGCCCCAGGCTTTTTTCGTTGTCGGAGCTTTTCCCCCACCCTTTCCTCAAGGAACCCCAAAGAGGCGAAGATGAGTGTTTTTGAGGACGGAAACACTGTCTACAGAAGCGGCGTCGTCGCCATTGCCGGCAGACCCAATGTGGGAAAATCGACACTCGTCAACGCCCTGATGGGCTGGAAATACTCGATTGTCTCCTCCAAGCCGCAGACGACCAGGCACTGCACCCGTTATGTCTTTTCCGGGAAAGAAGGCCAGGTGGTCCTCATGGATACTCCCGGACTGCACCGTCCGCTGCACCTTCTGGGAAGAACCATGGAGAAAAATCTTCTCAAGGCCCTGTCCCAGGTGGATATGGTGTGCCTTGTAACAGAGGCTACGGACAAAAGCGTTGGTCCCGCTGACAGGATTCTGGTGGACCGCATTGCCTGCGGAGCTTCGGTCCCTGTTTTTCTCGTCGTCAACAAGACCGACCTTGTCAGTGATCCCGCCGAAGCCGCCGAAAGAATCAGGGGGTTTTATGAGGGAAGTCTCGAAATCTGTGATGAAGCCCTTGTGAGTGCCGAAAAAAACGCGGGAGTGGATGGACTCGCCCGGCGGCTCGTTGAGAGAATGCCTCCCGGTCCTCCCTTGTATCCCGAGGATATGGCCGGTGATTTTTCGGAACGGTTTCTGGCAGCGGAAATCATCAGGGAAAAGATTCTCGAGCAGACGGAACAGGAGGTTCCCCATTCCGTTGCCGTTGTCGTCGAGGAATTCAAGAGCCCGGACGAATACCCCGAACGCAACACGCTTTTTGTGCGCGCCGAGATTTATGTGGAGCGGCCCGGCCAGAAAGGCATCCTCATAGGCAAGGGCGGATCGAAGCTGAAAGCCGTGGCCACGGCGGCAAGGGTTGATATCGAGCATCAGTTCGGGTGGAAGGTCTACCTGGACCTGTGGATCAAGGTGCGGCCGCGCTGGAGAGAAAACGAATCAGATCTCAGACGAATGGGACTCCTTTAGGGAGCAGGCAGACAGGCATGGAGGGAAAAAGCAGGCAGGGACTGATCAGGGAGCGGGGCGTCATTTTAAGACGCGTGGATTCACCCGAGGGGAACAGGAGCGTGTATGTGTTCCTCTCCCGCTATGGTCCCGTCTGGACGTCTGCGCCGGGGGCGGCGAGGGGGAAAGCACGTTTCGGCGGTTCTACGGAACCCATGGTTTGGGGTATCATGCACCTGTACCGCGGTCCGAACCGTTTCTACCTCCGGGATGTGGATGTCAAAAAGGATTTCTGGTCCCTCCGGAACCAACCAGAAAGAATGCGGAGGGCGATAGGATGGATACACACCGTTTCTTTGGGTCTTTTGCCCATGCATCCCTGTGACGAGCTGCTGCCGGTTTTATACTGGTCCCTTTGTTCACTTGAGGATGAATCCGTTCCTCCCTTTGCCGTTGAATGGCGGTTCTTCTGGAAATGGCTCAGAATCTGGGGACTGGCGCCGGACCTTTGCCGATGCAGTGGCTGCTCCGCCAGAGACTCGAAAACATGGGTCCTGTCCGATGACGGGTTGTACTGCCGGGACTGCGCGTCCTCCAGGGAGGGCGTCCATCTGCTGCCGAAAGACGTTGAGGACCTTCAGAAGGCTGTCGCCCTGCCCCGGAAGGCCTTCCTCGAATGGGCAAGGCAGGCCGTCACTGATGAAAGGACATGGAATCTTTGCAATGAACTGGTCAAAAAGGGTATCCTGTCCGGGACATGACTAATCGGCAGGGGGCCGTTTTGTTTTAAAAGGAGGGAGTTCTTTGAACTTTCAGGACATTATCATTCGTCTCGAGAAATTTTGGGCCGAACAGAAATGCGTGATCCAGCAGCCCTATGACATTGAAGTAGGAGCCGGTACCATGAATCCGGCGACGACCCTCCGAGTATTGGGGCCCGAACCCTGGAGGGTGGCCTATGTAGAGCCCTCGAGGCGGCCCACCGATGGACGGTATGGGGAAAACCCGAACAGGCTTCAGCACTATTACCAGTACCAGGTCATCATCCAGCCATCCCCCGACGACATCCAGGAAATTTACCTGGAAAGCCTGAAGGCACTCGGGATCGAACCGGAGGAGCATGATATCCGCTTTGTGGAGGATGACTGGGAGTCACCTACCATCGGTGCCTGGGGGCTTGGGTGGGAGGTCTGGCTTGACGGCATGGAGATTACCCAGTTCACCTACTTCCAACAGGTCGGGGGGATCGACATGGATCCCGTCCCCGTAGAACTCACCTATGGTATCGAGCGGATCGCCATGTTCGTCCAGAAAGTTGACAATGTCTACGACCTCACGTGGGTCGGAGACGTTTCCTATGGAGATGTGCATCACAGGGGGGAAGTCGAGTTCTCCACCTACAATTTTGAGGTTGCAGACACGGCGATGCTTTTCGACCTCTTCTCAAGGTATGAAACCGAGGCCCGGAAATGCCTCGAGGCGGGCCTTGTGTTTCCGGCCTACGACTATGTCCTGAAGTGTTCCCATACCTTCAATCTTCTGGACGCCCGCAATGCCATCAGCGTGACGGAAAGGACGGGATATATCTCGAGGGTCCGCAACATCGCCGGAAAATGTTGTGCAGCCTACTGCGAACAAAGGAAAAGCCTTGGATATCCGCTTATGGATAAATTTGAAGGAAAGACGGGGAGGCAGGCCCGATGACGACACGGGATTATCTTCTGGAAATCGGTACGGAGGAGATACCGGCCGGTTTTGTCTCCTGGGCGGTGGACGAGATCCTCAAGATCGCCGAGCTGGAATTTGCAGACAGAAGGCTGCGCTACGACTCGATGAAAAGCTTCGCGACACCGAGGAGGATCGTCCTCTATGTCAGGGATCTTGCCGAAAAACAGGAGGACCTCACCGAAGAACTCAAGGGCCCTACCTGGCAACAGGCTTTCGACGCGAACGAACACCCAACGAAGGCTGCGAAGGGCTTCGCAAGAAGCAAGAACGTTTCCGTCGACGACCTTGAGAAACGGAACGTGGGTGGAACAGATTTCGCCGTGGCCGTTTTGAAAAAGGAAGGCGCCTCTTCCGTCGATGTGCTGGAAGAAGTCGCTCCTGCCGTGATCAGGCGGCTCGTGTTCCCGAAGAACATGTACTGGGACGAGACCTTTGTCCGTTTTGCCAGGCCGATACGGTGGATCCTCTCTCTTTTCGGAAGTGATATCGTGCCCTTTTCCTACGGTTCACTGGAGGCCGGAAGGGCGACCAGGGGCCACCGTTTCATGGGCTCGAGAAAAATAGAAATCAAAAACACAGACGAGTATTTCGGCAAGCTTTTCGACAATTCCGTCATCATTGATCCAGAAAAACGACGCGAGAAGATGATTGCCGGTATTTCCGCCATCGAGAAGGAAATCGCGGCAAGGGCGGAAAAGGACGAGGTTCTGGTGGAAGAGAACCTTTATCTGGTTGAGTACCCCGTTCCATTTGCCGGGCGGTTTGACGAATCCTTCCTCGAGATGCCCGAGGAAGTTCTCACGACTACCATGAAGCACCACCAGCGCTACTTTCCCGTGAGGGACGAGCAAGGTGCACTCAAGCCGTACTTCATCGGCATCAGCAATAACAGGGCGTCCAACATGGCCGTCGTCAGGGAAGGAAACGAGCGGGTTCTTCGGGCGCGCCTCACCGACGCGGCTTTTTTCTGGAGGGAAGACCTCCAGATCCCGTTGCACAAAAGGGTCGACAAACTGAAGAGCATCGTCCATCATGAACAGCTCGGTTCGGTATACGACAGAACATTGAACATCCAGACCATAGTGGCCGGTCTTTGCGATTATAACGGGTGGAGTGACATTCGCTCCCTTGCCGAGCGGGCCGCATATCTTTCCAAGGCGGACCAGGCAACGGCGATGGTCTACGAGTTTGCTGAGCTCCGTGGTGTCATGGGGCGTGAATATGCGAAACGAAGCGGTGAGGACGAAAGGGTGGCCCTTGCTGTTTACGAACAATATCTTCCGGCCTTCGCCGGAGACGTGACGCCTTCGGATCGTGTCGGAGCAGTCCTCGGGATCGCGGACAGACTAGATACCATTGCCGGCGGTTTCAAGGCGGAACTTCAGCCCACGGGCTCCCAGGACCCATATGGCCTCCGGAGGGCGGCGAGAACAATAAACGAGATCATCTGGGCCCTCGATATGGACCTTGACCTTGAAAACGCCGCTCGGACTGCGGCGGCCGTATACAAGCTCGACGATTCTTCCGTCGTAAAGGGCATTCTGGATTTTCTGAGGCAGCGTCTGCAGCACCAGGTTCGCGAAAAGGGATATCCTCACGACCTGACGGCTCTTGCCCTTTCTGTTGCATGGCATCGGCCTCTTCAGGTCCTGAGATTTCTTGGCAGTTTCACCGCCGTTCGGGATGCCGAATGGTTCAGGGGGCTCGTGACTGCAGCTGTACGGGTGAGGAATATCCTCACCAAAGCCCCGGAAACTCCGGGCGAACCCGATGAGAATCTTTTTACCGAGGATGCGGAGAGAGCCCTCTGGCATGCCGTCGAAGAGATCCGGGAACCGGCGGAAAAGGCCGTGGGAAATTGCGAGTGGGAAGAGCTTACGCGACTTCTCGCCCGTCTTGAACCACCGGTGACGGCCTTTTTTGATGATGTCCTTGTCATGACCGACGACGAAAAATTGAGACAAAACCGCCTGTCTCTTTTGGGCCGGACGGAAAACCTCTTTGCCGCCGTCGGCGACCTGGGACTTCTAAAAGGATAGCTTCTTTCCGGTGGGAAGAGGCCATCACAGGAGGGGAGGAGCCCCATGGAGATGACGATCTACGTGGTGTCGGACTTCACCGGCGAAACCGCCGAACACGTAGCAAGGGCGGCATTCAGTCAATTTGCGTCGGACAGCATTGACCTTCATCGCTTCCGCTACATCAACAACAGGGAGCGTGCCCAGGAGGTGCTCGAACAGGCTGCCGAGGACGGGGCTCTCATTATCTGTACCCTCGTCGACCACGAGCTGCGCCGCTGGTTCGTCGACAAGGCGACGGGGCAGGGCACGAAGACGGTGGACATTTTGGGTCCCATCCTTGATATGCTTGAAAACAGGCTGGGACATCCTCCGCTTGAGACGCCGGGATTGCTCCGGCGGATGGACGAGGAATACTTCCGCAGGGTAAAGGCCATAGAATTCGCCATCAAATGTGACGATGGCCGAAGCCCTGAGGATCTGTCGTCGGCGGACGTTGTCATTATAGGGGTTTCCAGGACCAGCAAGACCCCTCTTTGCATGTATCTTGCTCACAGGGGGTTCATGGTCGCCAACATCCCCCTCATCCCCGAAACGGAACCGCCGAAGCAGCTATTCGGTATCCTGCCGGAACGGGTTTTCGGCCTCATGATACAGCCTGAAAAACTTGTGCACATCAGGCGGGAGCGGCTGCGGCTTCTGGGTCTTGATGCGGAAGTTTCGAATTATGCCCAGTGGGAGCGTGTGGAGGAAGAACTCCAGTATGCGCGCAACCTCATGCGGAAGATAGGCTGCAGGGTGATGAACGTGACGAACAGGGCCATCGAGGAAACGGCCCAGGAAATACTCGACTACCTGCGAGCGTGACGTGATACGAAAACGGAGGTGGCAGTCATGAGCGAAGCAGCGAGAGGGAAAAAGTACATATACCATTTCCGCGAAGGGCGGGCGGATATGAAGGGCCTCCTTGGAGGCAAGGGGGCCAACCTGGCGGAAATGTTGAGGATAGGTCTTCCCGTTCCTCCGGGTTTTACCATTACCACTGAGGCCTGCCTGGAGTTTCTCGAAAAAAAGGAATCCTTTTTCGAGGACTTGTGGTCTTTTGTCAGGGAGGCCGTCTCTGAAATCGAAAAGGAAACGGGAAAGACCTTTGGAGGCACGCAAAACCCCCTGCTTGTTTCCGTCCGGTCCGGTGCCGCCATATCGATGCCCGGAATGATGGATACCATCCTCAATCTTGGTCTTAATGATGAAACGGTCAAGGTCCTTGCCGAGGAGGCCGGGGATGAGCGGTTTGCTTATGACAGCTACCGCCGGTTCATCCAGATGTACGCCGACGTGGTCCTGGGCATCGAAGGCAGCATGATGGATAATGTAATTACTCAGACCAAACGGAGCCTTGATCTGGAGTACGACTATGAAGTCCCCGCCGATGCCTGGAAGAAGGTCATCGAAAAATTCAAGCGTATTATTGCCCAGGAGCACGAGGAACCTTTCCCGACCGACCCGTGGGAACAGCTCAGAAAAGCCGTGGTCGCAGTGTTCAAAAGCTGGAACACTCCAAGGGCCAAAACCTACCGGAGAATCAACCACATACCCGATGACCTCGGAACGGCGGTCAATGTTGTGACCATGGTGTTCGGGAACCTCGGCGACGATTGCGGAACGGGTGTCTGTTTTACCCGAAACCCGGCGACGGGTGAAAAAGTCCTCTACGGTGAGTTTTTGACGAATGCCCAGGGCGAGGATGTGGTGGCCGGGATCAGGAACCCGGAACCGATCGCCGACCTCGCGAAAGAGATGCCCGAAGCGCACAGAGAGCTGGAGGAAGTCGCCTCCCTCCTGGAGAAACACTACAAGGACATGCAGGACATCGAGTTTACAATCGAGAGAGGCAAGCTCTACATCCTCCAGACCAGGACGGCCAAGCGTACCGCAAAAGCGGCCGTCAATACGGCTGTGGACATGTACGAGGAAGGACTCATCGATGCAGATGAGGCTGTCTCCCGCGTGACGCCGGACCAGGTTGAACAGCTGCTTCACAAGCAGATAGACCCTGAAGCGTCTTACGATGTGCTTGCCAAGGGGCTGCCCGCCTCTCCGGGGGCCGCTGTTGGTGAAGTGGTTTTCGACGCCGACGAGGCGGAACGTCTGGGCAACTCCGGGGATGCCGTCATCCTGGTACGCCCCGAGACGACCCCTGATGACATCCATGGCCTTTTCGCCGCACAGGGTGTTTTGACCAGCCGTGGGGGCATGACGAGCCACGCCGCGGTGGTGGCCCGCGGCATTGGAAAGCCCTGTGTTTCGGGATGCGAGGCTGTCCAGATTGACCTCGAGGCAGGTGAAATGCGGGTCGGTGACACAATGGTCAACAAGGGCGACATCATTACCATTGATGGTACCAAAGGAGAGGTCATCGTCGGGAAGGTCCCACTGGTGCAGCCTTCCTTTTCCGAGGAATTCCGGGAGCTTTTGGACGTGGCCGATGGTATTTCGGACCTTGAAGTCTGGGCCAACGCCGACACGCCAGAGGACGCGAAAAAAGCCAGGGATTTCGGTGCGAAAGGCATAGGCCTCTGTCGGACGGAGCACATGTTCATGGCTTCTGAGCGCCTTCCCGTCATGCAGGAGATGATCATGTCAGGATCCCGGGAAGAACGGGAGCAGGCGCTGGACAAGCTGCGTATCATGCAGAAGGAAGACTTCGGGGGCATTTTTGAGGCCATGGAGGGATACCCCGTCACGATCAGACTTCTTGATCCTCCCCTGCATGAATTCCTGCCCAACGAGGAAGACCTTAGAGAAAAAATATCGAAGCTCGAAAAAGACGGCAAGAAGGAAACACCTGAATACAAAAAAGCCCAGGCCACGCTGAAACGTGCCCTGTCTCTCAGGGAAAACAACCCCATGCTCGGTTTCAGGGGATGCAGGCTTGGGATGATCTATCCCGAAATCTATGAAATGCAGATCAGGGCAGTACTTGAGGCGGCTTGCGAGCTTGCGGCCAAGGGGAAGGACGTCATCCCCGATATCATGATGCCTCTCGTTGGCACGCGCGAGGAGATGAAGCGACTCAAGGAAATGGTGGACAGGGTAGCCGCCGAAATCATGGAGAAGGCCGAAAAACCTGTAAAATACCTTGTAGGGACCATGATCGAACTTCCAAGAGCCACGCTTGTGGCCGACAAGATCGCGGAGTACGCCGAGTTCTTCAGCTTCGGAACCAACGACCTGACCCAGACAACCTTCGGGTATTCCAGAGATGACGCGGAAGGCAAATTTCTTGCGCAGTATGTTACGGACCACATTCTCGACGCGAACCCCTTCCACGTGCTCGACAGGGAAGGAGTGGGCCGTCTCATGGAAATCGCCGTTGCAGACGGACGGTCAACCCGCGCGGATATCCAGATCGGAATCTGCGGCGAGCATGGAGGGAACCCTCAAAGCATCGCATTTTGTCACAAAATAAAACTGAAATACGTGAGCTGCTCGCCATACCGGGTTCCTGTGGCGAGACTTTCAGCGGCGCAGGCGAAATTAGGGCTTATCGACTAGAATGTTTTGCCAAAGAAAGGGCCGCCTGAAAAGGCGGCCCTTTCTTTTTGGAGGTACCCAAGGACACTCTTTCGAATAAATGCCGAATCCACGGCCTCAAGATCCGCTCTGGGACTGTTTCCGCGGTGGCTGATTCTACTCATTGATACCGTACTGTTTCAGCAGCTCCTGGAAGCGATCTTCCACCTCTTCAGGGGTTCGTTCCTTTGTTTTGCCGGCCTCATCTGTATCTTTCGGAAGAGGCGCTTCCTCCTTTTTCGGGGGAGTTACAGGTTCCGGCCTTGGTATCGGCTCCATTTCAGGCTGGACATAGGGTGGAACCACTTGTTTTTTCACGAGTTTGAACTCTTCCGGAAGTTTCAAGCTGTAAACATCGACCGCTGCTGCGGAGACGTCGAGAACATCCTGGTCTCTAGGTGAAAGCAGCAGCATAGGGGCCTCCTCGTCGGAGGTGGCCATTTCCCAGCTTCCGCCGTGGAGCGGGCAGCTCGATTGGGGAGCCATTCCGCCGGGAAGTGAAATTCTTGTCGCCGGGCAGTTTGAAGTGGCCAAAAAACCCGATTCTGAACAGACGGAGACGTTCTCCAGGATATGGCCGGAGGGAGTGAAATGCTGACGTACGGGCAGCTTCGTAACGGCTTTTTCGACAAAGGTTTTCCAAACGGGTGCAGCGACGGCTCCGCCCGTGCCTGGTCTTCCCAGGCTTTCATGATCGTCATGGCCGGCATACACGACGGTGACAAGTCCGGGCAGACCTCCCGCAAACCAGGCATCGCTGTATTCGTTGGTCGTTCCGGTCTTGCCGAAGGTTTCATACCCTGGGATGGCGGCTCTTTTCCCGGTGCCGGCTTTGATAACGTTCTCGAGAACAGATCGTATGGAGAGTACGAGTTCCGGGGCGATTGCCGGTACCGGCTCGGGGCCGTGCTGTTCAAGGGTTTCTCCCGCCGCTGTGGTAATCCGCTTGATGCCGTAGGGGCGTATGCGATACCCGCCGTTGGCGAAGACGCTGTAGGCGGTGGCCATCTCGAGAGGGGTGACGCTTGCTGA
>JBKHBH010000090.1:0-8711 GCA_046542505.1 Thermovirgaceae bacterium
AAGAACCGAAGGAACCTTCTGGCTTGAGATCAGCTTCGAGGCAGGTCTTCATAGGTTTTGAAAAACATAATGGCATTTTCCTCAAGAGAACACAAAAACGGAGAGGCCCTTAAGGGCCTCTCCGTTTTTGCATTGTGCCTAAAACACCATGGATATTTTTGTGTCCTGATTCCATTGTTATCCAGTCTATAAGGGGATATATAGAAACTGGATTTCTGTATTGAAAAAAAGAAGTAAAGTGACGGTTTTTTTGGTTCTTGCGCAGTCTGAACGTATCCCATGTTCGGGAAGGAGGAGAAATGACATGAGCGAACAGAAAGCGCACGCAAGAGCACTGGAACCGACAACTTTGGGCTTGAGTCTTGTTGTTTCCGTATTATCGGCCATCATTTGCATGCAGATCATTTCCAAGATAGGCATTACGCCAAACACGTCCATCGTCGGGGCAATTATCGCCATGACACTCGCCCGTATCCCTTTTGCGCATATGGACAGTTTCCGTTCACTGGAAAGGCAGAACCTGGTGCAGACCATGACATCCGGAGCGGGTTTTGCAGCGGCGAACTGCGGGCTACTGGCGGTAGGTATCATTTATGTCTTTGGCACCCATGAATACATCATCCCCATGCTGATTGGTTCCGGGGTGGCGACCCTTATCGGGATGCATTTCGTCTATCGAGTTTATGATTCGGATATTTTCCCGGCCACGGGGGCATGGCCTCCCGGTGTTGCAACTGCGAAGGCGCTCATAGCTGGTGACGAAGGAGGTGAAAAGGCCAAGCGTTTGCTGCAGGGTGTTGCAGTAGGTGCCGTAGGCAGCCATTTCGGCCTCCCCATGGCAGGTATCGGGATTGTGTTCATAGCAAATATTTTCGCCATGACCGCCCTTGGTGTGGGGCTCGTCATCCGCGGGTATTCAGGCGAGCTGTTTGGTCTTGAACTGGGGGAGACGTATATTCCTCACGGAGTCATGATCGGTGCAGGGCTTGTTTCGTTGATCCAGGCGCTGATGATCATTTTTAGGGGCAAGCGACTCGAGATACCGACCACTGAAAGCGGCGAACCCCATGAGCCCACGGTGACCCCTAATAAGGCAAAACGTGCTATCGGAATCCACGTCGTTTTGTTTGCCTTTGGAGCCGTTGCTCTGGCCTTGGTCAGCGGATTCTGGACGGAAATGACTGTGGGCAAACTGGCCATCTGGGTGCTCTGGGCAACTTTTTCGGCCATAGTCGCACCTATACTGGTCGGACTTAGCGCGATGCACTCTGGCTGGTTCCCGGGTTTTGCCATCACGATTATTTTTCTGAGTCTGGGCCTCTTTATGGGGTTCCCGGGAGTGCCTCTGGCCCTTCTGGCCGGTTACGTCGCCAGCACGGGACCCTGTTTCGCCGATATGGGGTACGACTTGAAAACGGGGTTCATCATCAGGGGTGAAGGGAAGAATACGGCCTATGAGATTGACGGGCGCCGCCAGCAGATGATCTCCGAACTCATCGGAGGGTTTGTGGCCATGGCGACAGTGTTTTTCCTCATGAACATGCATTTCAGACTGGATCTGCTGGCTCCCGTTAGCCGCGTTTTTGCGGCCACGGTCGAAGCAGGGGCACATCCAGACATTCTTCGGCAGCTGCTCATGTGGAGTGTCGCCGGGGGGGTCCTTCAGTTTTTCGGGGGAGCCAGTCGCGCAGTGGGGATCCTTTTCGCGACAGGGCTTCTCATCAAAAACCCCATTTACGGAATTGGTGTTCTGGCCGCGGTGATAGCCCGTATGATATGGGGAACAAAATGGATGGAAATGAGAGAAGCCGGACTGATTGCAGGGGACGGTCTTTACGGGTTTTTCTCGGCCGTCATCAGGAGTTTCCTGTGAGGGGTGAGTCAAGATGGATGTTAATCGCCGTCGTATCGGATTGATCCGGGTCTTGACGACGAGTGATGAAGAAACCCTTCAGTCTCACGGACGCATTCTGATGAAGCTTTTCCCGGAATGGGAAGTACTTTCGGCCTGCATTTCGGACCAACCGGAAGGGATCCATGACGGAAGGACGAAAGCGGAAGCACTACCTAAAATAGAGGCCCTTGCCCTTTCCATGACCAAAGAAGATATTGAGGGGCTGATCATCAGTTGTGCGGATGATCCGGCGGTGGACCTCCTGAACCGAAAACTGGCCATTCCGGTTGTCGGTGCAGGGCGGTCTGCCGCCCTGCTTGCCATGGGTCTCGGAGAAAGAGTCGGTGTCATCGGCATCACTGACGAGACTCCGAAGATCATAAAAGAGGTGCTGAAGGGGTTTCTGGTGAAAGAGACCCGGCCCGAAGGTGTTTCAACAACCCTTGATCTCATGGCCCCTGAAGGAAGGAAGTCGGTTTTGAAAGAGGCAGCCCTGATGAAGGCAGAAGGTGTGGACGTCATCGCACTGGCCTGCACGGGGATGTCTACAGTGTCCCTTGCTCCCAGGGTGCGGATGGAAACTGGACTGCCAGTCATCGATCCCGTCAGCGCCGAAGGATTTTTCATGTGGGCGGCCTTGAACTTTTGAGGCAAAGGGGTTGATCAAATGGGTCGAACGGTTTTAACGAAAGAACATGTCGAAGCGGCAGTTCTGGGAGGAGCTGTTCTTGGAGGCGGGGGCGGCGGTTCGATGCAGCATGGACTGGAGTTGGGCCGCCTTGCGGTACGGATCGGCCGTCCGGTTCTGGTGGATGCCGGTGAGTGGAACGATGATGATGTCCTTGTGACCTGTTCCGGTGTCGGGGCTCCTGCGGCGAAGAAGTCCTTTGTTTCCCCGAGGGGGTATTGGAGGACTATAGAGTTGCTGAAAGAACGGACCGGCACTCCGATCGACGGTCTTATTACGAACGAATGTGGAGGGACCGCAATCGTAAACGGCTGGCTGCAGGCGGCTTTACTCGATTTGCCTGTAGCTGATTTGCCCTGCAACGGCAGGGCTCATCCGACGGGTGTCATGGGATCCATGGGGCTTGAAAAAGTGGAAGCTTTTGTGTCCTTTCAGGCATTCGCCGGCGGGAACCCGGAAGAAAACGCCTACGTGGAAGGTTGCATTTCGGGAAGTCTGCCGAAGGCGTCGGCGCTCGTCAGGCAGGCGGCGGTGCAGGCACAGGGCCTGGTGGGGGTGGCCAGGAACCCCGTCTCCGCATCATACGCAAAAGCAAACGCGGCCCCCGGGGCGGTCTCGATGGGTATCGAGCTCGGGATGTTAATGCTTCAAGAAAAGGACAAGGGAGCGGACAAGCTTGTTTCCTCCGTTGCGGAATTCCTCAAGGGCGACATTGTAGCACGAGGAGCCGTGAAGGAGCTGGAGCTGGAGACGACGGGAGGCTTCGACGTCGGCATGGCGGACATCGACGGCTATGGTGTTACTTTCTGGAATGAATATATGACCCTGGAGAGGTCCGACGGGGAGCGGGTGAGCACCTTTCCGGACCTGATCATGACCATGGATGGAGAAACGGGCATGCCTGTGACCAGTGCCGAATTTCGAAAAGGACAGCAGGTATATGTTCTTTCTGTTCCCAAAAGCCGGCTGAAGCTGGGTGAGGGGATGAGAAGTCGGGAATTGATGAGCGAGGTCGAACGTATCGTGAACAAGGAAATCGTCCCGTTCTTGTAAAAGGAGTGGTGAACATGTCATTTGTCAGGACACTCGAAGCCATAGATCTTCTGGACCGCCCTGACGTAAACGGGGAAATGGTCCTCGAAGCTTTCGGAAAAGCAGGAATAAAGGAAATCGTTACGAAAAGGATTGAAGGCAAGAGAGGGCATACGGATTTTGTCAAGGCCGTCATTCCTGGCAAGATCGGGAAGCGCGCCGGGGGCAAGGCGCCGACACTAGGTGTTATCGGACGCCTTGGGGGTATCGGCGCACGCCCTGAGGTTACGGGACTGGTTTCGGACGGAGACGGAGCTGTAGCGGCGGTCGCGACGGCGCTGAAAATGGGGCGGATGTTTTCAATACAAGACAAAATCGGCGGTGACGTGATTATAGCCACCCACATTTGCCCCGACGCGCCCACTCAACCTCACGAGCCTGTCCCGTTCATGGGATCACCGGTAGATATGGCGACCATGAACAAAGTGGAAGTCGACCCCGAGATGGATGCTATCCTGGTGATCGACACAACCCGGGGAAACCGGGTCATCAACCACAAGGGTTTTGCCATCTCACCGACAGTCAAGGAAGGTTATATATTGCGTGTGAGCGAGGACCTGCTTTCCGTTATGGAAATCGTCACGGGCGAACTTCCGGTGGTTTTCCCGATAACCATCCAGGATATAACGCCCTATGGAAATGGCCTCTACCATTTGAACAGCATTTTGCAGCCGTCCACAGCCGCCAGCGCCCCCTGCGTGGGTGTCGCCATAACGGCTCATTCGGCTGTTCCCGGCTGCGCCACCGGGGCGACTCACGCGACGGACATCGATCAGGTCGTCCGTTTCAATATAGAAGTTGCGAAAGCCTTCACCGGGGGAAAATGCGCTTTCTATGACGAAAAAGAATTCGAGCTGCTGCTGGATCTTTATGGTCCAATGAGCCATTTCCAGACGCCGGGGAAAAGCAGGAATGTATAAAGCCCAGGTGACGGTCACTGTTCCTGTCGGGAAGCGTCTCATCGCCAGGGCGATTGCGGCGCTTCCCGATGTCCAAAGGGCCCTCGGAGAGGGAAAGATCCTGCTGAAAGGCGGGACGACCGTTTCTGCCGTGGCGGAAGAACTCATTGGTTCTCCTCTGAGGATTAGCGGAAGGATAACTGCCAGGGGGACGGTTTCGGGGGACAAGGATCTGTCGTCCTTTCCGCACAGCATCCTTTTGCATGACGGCGATGTCGAAAATGTTGACAAGAAACTGGCTGAAACGGTGGCCGGGATGGGGTCCTCCGATATTGCCATATGCGGCGCGAATCTTGTGGACATCCAGAAAAGGGCGGCCATGATGGCCGGCTCTCCCCTGGGGGGAGCCCCGGGGCAGGTTGTTTCGACTCTGGAGGCCGAGGGAATTACGACATATATTGCCGCCGGACTGGAAAAGTTTGCTCCATTTTTCCTTGAAGAGGCGATCCGTGCCTGTGGACGGAAAAGGATCGACACGGCAATGGGCATGGCGGTGGGCCTTATCCCCATCCCCGGCTGTTTGATAAGCGAGCTCGAGGCCCTTTCGATCCTTGCCGATGTTGAGTCCTGCATCATTGGCAGGGGGGGTGTCGGCGGTGGTGAAGGGTCGACAACGTTTGTGATCAGCGGAGAAAAGACGGAAGTGCTCAAAATCGTAGAGATGATTTCTTCTCTGGGAGATGTCAAAGAGAGCGGGGTTGAAGAGTCTCTTGACGAATGTCTTAGAGGTGGGCCTGGGTGCAAGACGCACCTGGCTTGCCGGCACCGTGATCGTCTCCGAAAGGAGGGTCAAAAATGAAACGGCTCCTGGGAACCGTAACAATCGGCCAGTCTCCGAGATCGGATATCATGCCTGATATCCTCCCTATCCTTGGTGATGGCACGGAAGTGGTGGAGGCAGGTGCCTTGGACGGGTTCACAAAAGAACAGGTCGCCACGATGGCGCCGGAGGAAGGCGACTACGTTCTGGTGACACGGATGCGTGACGGGTCTTCCGTCACCGTGGCGGAAAGGTACATCACACCGAAGGTGGAGGAGAAAATTCGGGAACATTTCCGGCAGGGAAGAAAAATCGTACTCCTCCTGTGCACCGGAGAATTCCCCTCTTTTGGCGAGGAAGGCCTGCTGATCCGGCCCCAGAGAATCCTGTATCACGTGGTCCAGGCCATAGCCGAAAACAAGCGGCTTGCCGTCATAACGCCTTCGCCGGAACAGATTCCTCAGTCCCGTAAAAGATGGCAGGCGGTTTCGAACAATCTCACTGTCGTGGCGGCGTCACCTTACGGTGTCCTTTCTGAACTGGATGAAGCAGCGAAGAAGCTGAAAAAGGAAATGCCGGAGGTCGTCGTCATGGACTGTATGGGCTACACGATGAAGATGCAGGATATGATACGTGAACAAACGAACGCACCGGTTGTTCTTGCAAGAAGCATTGTGGCGAGAGTTATAAAGGAAATGATCGGATAGGAGGGTTTTTTGTGGATTTTGAAAAAATGGTCGAAATGTCAAAGCAGCTTCTCTCGAATAACATGGGGCTTCTTCCGGAGGAGAAGCTGCTGGTCATCTGTGATGCCCAGACGGAAAATATCGGCAAAAGCCTTTTTGAAGCCGGGCGAGCCCTCTCGAACGAGCCCCTTTTGATTCATATCCCCCCTCTCAAGAAAAATGGGGAGGAACCGCAGCCGAGAGTGCGTGAAATGATGTTGGCCTCAGACGTGGTTGTTATTCCGACAAGCAAGTCATTGACCCACACACAGGCAAAAAAGGATGCCTGTGCGGCGGGGGCGCGTGTGGCGACCATGCCGGGAATCACTGAAGAGATGTATTTCAAGGGGCCCATTACCGCCGACTACAGCGAAGTGGAAGCATTGACCAAAAGGCTTACGAGCCTTCTTGATACGGCAAAGGAAGCGGTAATAGAAAAGGACGGATGTTCCCTGAAAATGTCGCTGGAAGGAAGAAACGGGGTGCCCAGCACCGGGATTTACCGGGAAAAAGGACAGTCGGGGAACCTGCCATCAGGCGAAGCGTATATCGCACCACTGGAGGGAACTGGTTCGGGTGAAGTCATCGTCGACGGGTCTTTTGCCGGAATCGGTGTTCTGAAAAGCCCCCTGAAACTTTTTTTTGAGAAAGGAAAGCTTGTTGACGTAGAAGGTGAGGAAAGCCGAACGCTTCTCGACCTTTTGGGCGACAACCCCCTGGCGCAGAATCTGGCGGAACTCGGGATAGGCACGAACAAAAAGGCCAGAGTCACGGGGGTAACCCTCGAAGATGAAAAGATATATGGCACCGTGCACGTCGCCCTGGGAAGTAACGATACCTTTGGCGGGACTGTCGCTGCTGGAATACATCTTGACGGTGTCATCAAATTGCCTGAACTGTATATCGACGGCAAATTGATAGTTTCCGGCGGCGAAGTCCTTCCCTAAGAAGGCTCTAAAAACGTTGGGGAACGAAAATGCCGGAAAGGGCGGCCGGCTTCCTTTATGAAAAGATGCTCCGGCCGCCGTCTTGTGTTCTTGAAGCGTCATCTTTCCAGATGGCATGAATGATGGTTGCGAAGAACAGTTTTTGGAGTTTGAGTCCACTGAAGGCTTCTTCGCCAAGGACTTCTTCCATCTTTTTCAGGCGGTAACGAAGGGAGTTCCGGTGCAGGTGCAGAGTTTCCGCTGTTCTTTTCTGATTGCAGTCGGAAAGGAGATAGACTTTCAGCGTGTTCATGAGGCCGGCATTGTTTTTTGTGTCGTACGCCAATATGGGTTCAAGTACTTTCAGGCTTGACTCGACGATTGCCTTTTTGTCCGGGTGGGTGAATAAAAAGTACAAATGCCTGAATTCTTCGAAATCAACGAAACCGGTTTCGGTGTTCATGAGTTTTTTCGCGGCCGTTAGGGAAAAACGTGCCTCCCTGCAGGATTCCTTGAGACCTCCAGCGAGAGAATGAAGGCCGCTAAGGCCTGCAAGACAAGTCTTACCGTGGTTTTGAAAGGATGCTATCAGAGGTGGAATCTTCTTTTTCGCCTCCAAAAAGTTTCTTTCCTCTTCCATGACGAAAATGATTTTAATGTCTCCGTTTATCTCCACAACAAAAAACTTGCTCCAATCCGGCCTGGTGGTTTCGATAGTTTCCCAAATAAGGAAGTTGCTTTCACGGCGTGCAATAGTGCCCGAGAATTCGAGGAGCAAACAGGAACATAAAGAGACCGGCGAGAGGTCGAGTTCATGCAGAAACTCAATGTATTCTTCTTCCGTAAGACCCTTATTCAGGATACCCTTCAGGATCTTTTGGTTGTCGAAAGATTTCCTTACGAGCCTTTCCCGTTCAAAGATAAGCTGCATGACTTCCTTGATTACTGAAACGTATGGAAGGTCCAGCGGCAAGAGGATAATCGGGAAATCCAGGTCATCCGCCGTGCGGATGACGTCTTCGGGGAGATCCTGTATAAATCGGCCAAGCTTGATGCCGAGACCGGAAACCCCTCCCTCGGCCAGAACCTTTACGAGTTTCCCGAGGCGTGAGCAATCTTCCCGGTAGGCATAGGCAGTCGTCAGAAGAAAAGTCCCAGGGGTCACCCATTTGTCCGCATCGGGGACTTCAATGATGTCGACGCAAAATATGGACTTGTCGAGCCCCTTCTCTCCCGCAATGACTTCTGATCCTTTAAGGCAAGGAATGTCGAAAAGTTCCCTGACACGAAGCAAAAGCCTCACCCTTTTTTTAGGAAACATCTTCGTTGCATCAAAAGATCCGAGCGGGAAAGATGTCAGGAAATTTCAAAAAATCGTCCATTTCCCGGAATTCCTCAAGAGCAACGCAGGATATATGAGTACAAATGCCTGATCCTGTCCGAGCTCCGCCAGAAGTGCAAAACAGGAGGGTTTGAAAAAAAGAAACTGAGGAAGGATGATTTTAAGCAAGAAAAACCTATTGGTTGAAGGACAGGGACCTTCACCTACCGCCGAGTCCGAATGCCTAGATTCAACCAAAGCCATTATATCTCAAAATAAGCCAGGTCTTTAGATTCACTTCTCAGCAGGAGCATCGGTTCGAATTTCAGGGCCAACCTGCTGAACC
>JBKHBH010000091.1:0-8522 GCA_046542505.1 Thermovirgaceae bacterium
AAAGCAATGAGAAAAACGCCAGTTTCAAACACCGGTCCACCTCACGAACCCGAAGCGAAGCCTCTGGAGCAACTCCGCTTTCGGAAAAATCCCATCAGGGAAGTTTATGATAACAGACACTGACGGTGGAGTCTCCTTGAATACAAAGGAACTGAGACATTCAGAATCCGCTGGGAACACTTTGCCTGCGGGCTTGACAAAGGCGCCATCATCTCGTACCTTTGAAACGTTAAAAACGGGACAAATTGTCCCATTTTTACGGAGGGTTTATGTCGAAATCTATTGTCAAGCGAGATGCCGCAGGCAAAATAACCGCCGTCATGGAGTTTCTCTGTTCATCCGGAAAGACTCACAGTCTGCGGGAGATAGAAACCCATACCGGAATTCCCCGGAGTACGCTTCACCGGTTGCTCCTCTCACTCGAAAGACAGGAATGGGTGTACCGGGATGGTCAGTCGGAACGTTTCCGCCCCGGCGTACGCTTTTTCCTGCTCCACAACAGTAAGCTCTTCCACCGGGCCCTGGTCCGCGCGGCGGCCCCCCAGATGGAACGTCTTGTTCAGGAAACGGGCAAGACGGCCGTTCTGAGCGTTCTCGAAGGGTCGACGGGCCTGTGTGTACATCACGTCGAACCCAAGAGGGGTGTGAAATATGTGGCGCACAGGGGGATGACCATACCACTTTATGCCGGTGCGACAGGGAAGGTGCTTCTTGCCTTTTGCCCTGAAGAAGAAAGGGAACGTTTTCTCGCATCCGGTCTCCCCGGCGATGTGGATAGCATGAAGCTCAGGGAGGAGATCGAGAACATCAGGTGCAAGGGATATGCCTATAGCCGGGAGGAATGGATGGAAAATGCCGGTGACATCAGCGTGCCCGTTTTCGATGGTCACGGAAAATTCGTCGCCCAGCTCGGACTCGCAGGGCTCGTGACCAGTTTCAATGGACAGGAAGAGGTTTTGCTTCGATCCTTGAAGGAAGCAGCAGGAAGGATCGGAGAAAATTTCTAGTTTCGGACTACAGGAGAACATCTACAGTACCGGACTTTATCGACAAAAATGTCAGGGAGGTCAAAAGTCATGGCGAGACAACTTATCGAATGTGTCCCGAATTTCAGCGAAGGCAGGCGGCAGGAAGTTATCGAGAGAATTGTCAAGCCTTTCAAGGAGACTAAAGGGTGCTACCTGTTTGACTATCGTGCAGACGAAGACCACAATCGCCTGGTCGTCAGCCTGGCTGGAGAGCCGAAGGCCATAGGTGACGCAGTCCTTGCGGCATCGCAAACCGCTGTGGATTCCATCGACCTGAACACTCACCAGGGGGCGCACCCCCGTATGGGAGCCGTGGATGTCATTCCCTTCACCCCGATCAGCAACATCTCCATGGAAGAATGTGTGGAATTCTCCCACGATTTCGGCAAGCGGTTCCACGAAGAGCTTGACGTGCCGGTGTACTTTTACGAAGATTCGGCCCTCAGGCCCGAGAGGAAAAAGCTGGAAGTAATCCGAAAGGGGCAGTATGAAGCCCTCAAGGAGGAGGTCAAAAACCCTGAACGCCATCCCGACGTGGGCGAGCCGAAGCTGCACCCTACGGCCGGTGCCACCGTCGTGGGAGCCCGGAAATTCCTTGTGGCCTTCAACGTGAACCTCAACACCACCAACCTGGACATCGCCAAAACCATCGCGAAACGGGTACGTGCTTCGGGCGGCGGTTTCACCGCAGTGAAAGGAATCGGCTTGGCCCTGGAGGACAAGGGCATGGTCCAGGTGAGCATGAACATCGTCGATTCCGACAAGACCGCGATCTATCGGGCGCTGGAATTCATCCGGATGGAGGCCGCGCGGTGGGGTATCACCGTCAATGGAACGGAAGTCTATGGCATGATTCCCGCAAAGGCCATTCTTGACAGCGCTGCGTACTACATGCAGATCGACGATTTCGACCCGAACCAGGTGCTCGAGCTGAAGCTTCTCGAGCTCATGCGGGAAGAAGATGCGTCATGAGAAGGACACTGTTCTACAACGCGAACATCCACACGCCCGTCATGGGGTCCGTCCCCTCATCGGGAAAGGGCCAGGGAAAGGTTGCCGTCTACGAGGACGGTGCCCTTTTGTGCGAGAACGGGCTCATAGCCGCCGTCGGACCGGCGGAAGAGGTCTTTCGCAAGGCCGAAGGGCTTGACGTGGATATGGAGGTTGACTTCAACGGAGCCTGCATGATCCCCGGTTTCGTCGACCCCCACACCCATATCTGCTTTGCCAGAAGACGCGAGCGAGAGTTTTCCATGCGACTTGCCGGGACACCCTACCTGGAAATCCTCAAGGCCGGCGGGGGGATCCTCTCTTCGGTTGAAGCCGTTCGGGAAGCTTCGGAGGAAGAACTCTACCAGGTGACTTTGGAGAACATATACAGGGCCATGACCTTGGGCACAACAACCATCGAGGCAAAAAGCGGGTACGGGCTGAATATCGAGTCGGAACTGAAGATGCTTTCTGTCATCGGCCGGATCGGCCGCGAAACGCCCCTGGATGTTGTAGCCACCTTTATGGGCGGCCATGCCGTTCCGAAAGAGTACAAGGAAAAACCCGACGCTTTCGTCGATCTTCTCGTCGACGAAATGATCCCCGCTGCGGCCGAACAGGGGATTGCCACCTTCTGCGACGTCTTCTGCGAAGAGGGTGTCTTCACCATCGAACAGAGCCGGCGCATTCTTGAGGCGGCCCGGGAAAAAGGGTTCAGGCTCAGGATCCATGCCGACGAGGTCAACGATCTCGGGGGTGCCGGGCTTGCCGCGGAACTCAGGACCCATTCGGCGGAGCACCTTCTTGCCGCAGGTGAGGAAAACCTCAAGGCCATGGCAGAGCAGGGAGTCATTGCCAATATCCTTCCGGCCACGGCCTACAGCCTCAAAAAACCCTATGCCCCGGTGAGGAAGATGATCGAGCTTGGAGTACCCGTGGCTCTTGCGACGGACTGTAATCCGGGCTCCTGTTTCACCGAATCCATGCCCTTTATCTTCGGACTGGGTGTCATGAACATGGATATGACTATTGAGGAAGCCCTCGTGGCGACGACCCTCAACTCGGCCTGGTCCGTGGAAATGCAGGACAAGGTGGGGAGTATCGAGGTCGGAAAGCAGGCCGATTTTCTGGTTCTTGACGGTGAGACCCCGGCGATACTGGCCTATCACGCAGGGGTTTCTCCGGTGTCGGAAGTCTACAAAAAAGGCGTTCTTGTCGCCTGAAAAACGAACTCTGGAGGAGGACGATCATGAAGCTTTCGGAGATGAAGGTAAAGGAATTCGCCGACGAACTGGCATCGAGCTCTCCCGCACCGGGTGGGGGAAGTGTGGCCGCCCTGTCCGCTTCTTTGGGCGCGGCCCTGGTTGCCATGGTTTGCGCCCTGACGGTGGGCAAGGAAAAGCACAAGGATAGCTGGGAGATCATGGAAAAGGCCGGAAAAGAGGCGACAGAGCTCAAAAAACGCCTCCTAGAACTGATGGAAGCTGATACAGAGGCCTTCAACTCCTTCATGGCTGCTCTGAAAATGCCCAAAGAAACAGAAGACGAAAAAGATCGCAGAAGAGAAGCCATTCAGGAAGCGACGAAAGGTGCCATCGATATTCCCTTGAAAACGCTCAGGGCCTGCCGTGATGTGGCGGCCCTGGCGGGAACCGCCTGCGAAAAGGGCAACCCGAACGCTGTTTCCGATGCCGGGACGGCGGCCATCATGGCCCAGGCGGGGGGGGAGGCCGCGGCATATAACGTCAAGATAAATCTCATGGGACTGAAGGATGAGGCCTATGGAGCCCGGATCCGCGAAGAAATGGAAGACCTGATGGAGGATATAAAAAGCAGGGTAGCGGGCGTGGAAAACGCCATTGAGAAGTCCCTTGGATAGGGGGATGAAAAAGACGGGCAGGGGCGAATAATTGCCCCACACCAGATGAAGGGAGAGTCATGAATGTTGGAAAAGAATACCTTGAATGGCAAGGCCATGACCATAAAACTCGATGCGGAGCTTCCCGAGTATCCCGAATTCAAAGAGGGGATCCGCCGGGCGCCGAACAGGGGCTGGACGCTGAACAAGAAAGAAACAGAACTGGCGCTTAAGAATGCCCTGAGATACGTCCCGGAGGAACTTCATGAGAAGCTCGCACCGGAGTTCATGGAAGAGCTTCGGACCATGGGCCGTATCTATGCCTACAGGTACCGCCCCAAGGGCAGACTCTACGGAAAACCGGTTCATGAGTACAAGGGAAAGTGCCTGGCGGGCAAGGCCTTCCAGGTCATGATCGACAACAACCTGGATTTCGATGTAGCGCTTTATCCCTATGAACTTGTCACCTACGGAGAGACCGGGCAGGTCTGCCAGAACTGGCTCCAGTACCGGCTGATCAAGAAATACCTCGAGGAACTTACCGAAGACACTACGCTGGTCCTCGAAAGCGGCCATCCCGTGGGCCTTTTCAAGTCCCGGCCCGAAGCCCCGAGGGTGATCCTCACCAACGGCCTTCTCGTGGGGCTTTTCGATAACCAGGAGGAGTGGCATCGTGCAATGCAGCTGGGTGTAAGCAACTACGGACAGATGACCGCCGGGGGGTGGATGTATATCGGGCCCCAGGGTATCGTGCACGGCACCTTCAACACCCTGCTGAACGCCGCAAGGCAACAGCTTGACGTGGGACCCAAGGGCAATCTTGCCGGCATCCTCTTTATCAGCTCGGGTCTTGGAGGAATGAGCGGCGCCCAGGCCAAGGCCACGGAAATCGCCGGCGGCGTAGGTATCATCGCCGAGGTGGACCAGTCCCGGATTGAAACCCGTCACAGCCAGGGATGGGTCAGCAAGATCGCCGGAAGCTGTGAGGAAGCTTTCTCCATGGCAAAAGATGCCATGAAAAAGAAAGAGCCCCTTTCCATCGCCTATCATGGCAACATAGTGGATCTTCTCCAGTATGCCGTCGACAATTGCGAGGAAGTTCCGCTCCTTTCGGACCAGACAAGCTGCCACGCGGTTTATGATGGGGGCTACTGTCCTGTGTCCCTCACCTTTGAAGAACGCACCAGGATGCTCAAGGAGAATCCGAAGGAATTCCGGCGCCTCGTCGATGAGTCCCTGAAGAAGCATTTTGATCTCATTAGGAAGCTTGTGGAGAGGGGAACCTACTTCTTCGACTACGGCAACTCCTTTATGCGGGCCGTCTTCGATGCCGGTGTCAAGGAGATCGCCAAAAACGGCGAGGATACACATGACGGGTTTATCTGGCCTTCCTACGTTGAAGACATCATGGGTCCCGTCCTCTTCGACTACGGTTATGGTCCTTTCCGCTGGGTCTGCCTGAGCGGGGATCCTGAAGACCTCAGGAAGACCGACAAGGCCGCCATGGAATGTATCGACCAGAACCGCAGATCCCAGGACTACGACAACTGGGTCTGGATCCGTGATGCCGAAAAGAACAACCTTGTGGTTGGCACCCAGGCCAGGATCCTCTACCAGGATGCCGAAGGGCGTCTCAAGATTGCCCTGAAGTTCAACGAGATGGTTCGAAACGGTGAAATCGGTCCGGTCATGATGGGTCGGGATCACCACGATACAGGTGGTACGGATTCCCCTTATAGGGAAACCTCCAACATCAAGGACGGCAGCAACATCTGTGCGGACATGGCGACCCAGTGCTTTGCCGGAAACGCCGCCAGGGGCATGACCCTCTGCGCCTTGCACAACGGCGGAGGTGTCGGCATCGGCAAGGCCATCAACGGGGGTTTCGGCATGCTCCTTGACGGGTCAAAAAGGACTGATGAGATCCTCAAGACGGCCATGATGTGGGACGCCCTCGGAGGTGTGGCAAGAAGGGCCTGGGCTCGTTGCGAAAACGCCGAGGAAGTGAGCCGGGAGATCAATTCGAAATATCCCGGAGACTATCACATCACCGTGCCTTACGTTCCCGATGACGATCTGGTTTCAAAGACTGTTGCAGAGGCGTGGAAGAAACAGTAAAATCCTCGTAATATGAAAACAGCGGGGACCTGAAACAGGTCTCCGCTGTTTTTTCAGGCCTTTTCCCTTGAGATGGACCTTCAGTCCGCAGAAAGAAGTTTTTTCGCATCGAGCTGTTTTAAAAACTCCCCGACGAAAAGGTTGTTTTCCTCCGGTTTCCCCACGGTGATACGGATGTTACCTTGCGGCATCTGGTCGGAAAGGTCCTTGACGAGAATTCCCCTTTCCTTCAAGCCTTCTGTGGTTTGCGGGTCGGGCGACCTGACGAGCAGGAAATTCCCCGAGCTTTTGAAAACCTCGATCCCATGTTCCAGAAGTTGTTCATAAAGCCTGTCGCGTTCCTCGCAAAGCGCCTGGACTCTCAGGAGCATGTGTTCCGACATTTGCAGGGATTGTAAAGACGCGAGGACGGTGACCCTGGGGAGATAGGTGAACACGGGGCTCATGGCCTCGAGAAAGGTGTCACCGGCAATCCCGTAACCAAGCCTTGCACCGGCAAGGCTGAAGACCTTGTCAAGGGTCCGGGTGACCAGGAGGTTCGGGTAACGCCTCACCAGGGGGGAGCAGGTAACTCCTGAAAATTCAAAGTACGCTTCATCGGCGATCAGGAGGAGGTCCTCCTTTTTGAGGAGGGATTCGATTTCTTGGGGGGAAAGGACCGGTTTACCCGTGGGGTTGTTCGGGATATCAAGAAAAACCAGGGTCGGACCGGTGATTTCACTTTCAAGGAGGTTTTTGTCGAGTGAAAAATCAGGTGCAGAGAGCCTGATCCTGACCATCGCCCCCGCCGCCTGGCGCGCCGCCTCGGTGGTCGGCAAAAAAGACGGACAGAGCGTGATGACTTTCCGGTCTTGTGAAAACAGGTGAACCGCATCCCTCAGGAGCATGTCCGAACCCGGCGACAGAAGGACCCGCCGGGCGGAAACACCGGAGTACTCCGCAACGGCCTGCTGAAGCCGGTCCATATCCTGCTCGCCGCAATACCTGTTCATTGACTCCAGCCCCGCCCTTGCGGCATCGATCACCTCAGGTGGAGGCTCCCAGGGCATTTCATTCATGTGGAGTCTGATTTCTTTCATTTTCAGCACCGCACCTCAAGGATCATGGTTTCGTTGTAGCCGATGATTACCTTCGCCGGTCCAGACAGGGATTTGTCGACTTCGGTATCCCCGGTGTCGACGTGGAGGGCTTCGAGACAACTGGTCTTGTTCCGGTCCCCGGCGAGGATGACGTTTTCCTTGCCGGTCTTCGCGAGCACTTCAGGAGAAAATTGCTTGCTGCCCCGGCCGAAGATGAAGCCGTTGCCGCCCAGGGGCGTGACGATGATTTTCCTTTTCGGACAGGATTCGAAAAGTTTCAGGATATCTTTTTCGTTGACGTCCGCCTTGACGAGACGCTTGTTGCAGACGGCGTCGATGCCGAGCAGCGTCTTGGGGATGTCAAGTCTTTCCGTGAGACTTTTCATGGTGGTCCCGGGGCCGAGCAGGTAAAGTGTGTCGTCTTCCATCAGTTCTTCAAGATACCTTGCGACCTCTTCCTTGTTTTTTCTGTCAGACGTTCCCGTTGAAGACGCTTTTTTGCCTGATTGCAGAAACTCCCTGCATTTGGGGACCTTCAGATACCCGTACAGCCGGGCCGACAGGATGTTTTCCCTGAAGGCGTCTTCATCGATATCGAGGACTTCCTCTTCCTCCACCTCGGTTCCATCCACAAATGCCTCAAGCATGGCCGCCGCCGCCCCGGCGCTGAGGGCAAAAACGGAGCTGAAAATTTTCACTCCCGAGGGGATCCCGATGACGGGGATTTTCGTCCCTATGGCGTCGAAAACATCTCTGGCCGTGCCATCGCCTCCGGCAAAGACCAAAAGGTCGATTCCAGCTTCCGCCATGGCACGCACGATACGTTTTGTGTCCTCCGATGATGTCTCTTCCCTGACGGAACCGACGACGGTGAAGTCCAGGCCGTTTTCCTCGAGGATGTCCGCCCCCATCTTTCCCGGAGCGGCATAAAAACGACAGTCTCTTTTCTTTTTCATTCGGGAAAGGAATTCTTTCGTTCTGAAAGGTGTTACGGGTATTGCTCCCAGTTCAAGAGCCTTCCTGTAGGAACCCCCGTCAGTGCCTTTAAGGCCTACGCTGCCTCCCATTCCTGCGATCGGATTTACAACGATTCCGACCTTTATCATCAGTGAATCACTCCTTTTAGGGGAAAGCTTTTCCTTTATGTTTCCTTTCGTGTCGGCCCAGCTGAGGGGTATGATGAGATAAAGACACTGGCAAAGAATGCAGCGGAAACTCTTCCTCATTTCATGATACTCCTGATTTTCCTGATGTGAAGTATTCTTGGCAAAGCACTCTGCTGGATATATTTCATAATGAGGCAGAATAATTAAAGCGCAAAGGATTGCGATTTTGCCGGGCGAAAAATGGCGAATCTGATGGGAGGTACGCCAAAATGAGACAGGAAATGCGAAAGCACGCCCGTATCTTCGAGTCTCTTTGCTCGATTGTACAGGTCATGAAAAAAGG
>JBKHBH010000092.1:0-8417 GCA_046542505.1 Thermovirgaceae bacterium
GTGACATTTTCCCTGTCCCCTTAAAGGGTGACATTATCGCTGTCCGGTCACAGACCTCCGGAGGAAGACTTGTCCTCCATAAACAGCAGTGCTAGAATATGCTAAAGTATTTTTTGCCATAAGGAGGAGAATAGGCATGGCGGAAAAATGGAAAGACAGACTCACAGATCAGCTTTGTAAAGGGATCCTTTCCCTAGAAACTGTCGAAGATGTCTACTGTTTTCTTGAAGACATAGCGACCATCGGAGAAATCCGGGCATTGGCCCAGCGCCTTGAGGTTGCGAGGCTTTTGAGCGAAGGGTATACCTATCCTCAGATTGCCCAGCAAACCGGGGCAAGCACGGCGACCATAAGCCGTGTCAAGAAGTTCCTTGAGTACGGGGCTGACGGATACAAGCTGGTTCTGGAAAAGATCAAGGAACAGGAATAAGGTCTTTTTAAGGGGCCCTGCATAATACGGGAGATCTTCTCCACTGACCTCATCGGAAGAGGATCTCCCGTTTTTCGTGCCGGAAATTATTGGCGGGAATCATCCTGAGGTTGTATTTTTCGAAATATTTTCAAGAGCGTGTTTTCCCTCACTGTCATTGCTCCTTCAGGGCACATTTCGTGGCAGCACAGGCATTTGACGCATTTTTTCCTGTCTATGCTTGGAAGCGGTTTCATTTCAATAGCCTGAACGGGACAGACGGTTTTGCAGATTCCACAAAAGCTGCACTTTTGAGGAATGAGTTCAGGATACAGATAAAGCATCCTGTGACCGAGCCCCCTCAACTGGTCGGGAATGTTTCCTATTGTCGAAGCTGTCCTTTTGAATGACGGGATCCGGAGATCCTCCAGACGAGCTCCCGTGATGCCGATGTCCGTCAGTTTCCGAGGACCGATTCCGCTTTTGGCCGCGTTTCTCAAAAGGGGTATGGAAAAAGGCTCGTCGTATCCCGCCATGAAGGCTGCGACAGCATCAAGGGCGAGGGCGTTCCGCGATGCAAGGATCCATCCGCCGAAACGGGGGTCACCTCTGGAAGGACCGTTCCCTTCCATGCAGAAGACTGCGTCAAGAATATTCAGATCCGGCTGCCTGATACGAAAAAGATCAACCACCGAGCGTGGAAGGTGTCCCTTCCTTCGTGCTCCGTGGGCGGCCATGCGGGTATTCCTGTCCGCGATACCGAAAGTGTTCTTGATGGACGCCGTTATTTCCGTCTCCACATGGGTCTTCAGCTTGGCTATATTAATCACGGAGTGTGCCGAAAGCCACAATGTAGCAACATGGGCCCTTTGGAGAGTCCTGGGGTGTGGTGGCTCGACAGGGGTGTATCCCTCCGAAGACAGGAGAGCAAGATCAACGAGTCCCTCATCTTGAATGGCGCTCATTCCAGTCTTGCGGAAGAGTTCATCCCGTTGGTCGGTAAATATATATCCCGGATTGTCGGCAACGAGTACCGACGAGTTCAGGTATTGCTCTTTCACGAGACCGGCAGTTGTTCTGACGACCATCGGATGAGTCGTGACAGCTTCTTCAGGAGACCTGGGAGAAAGCAGATTCGGTTTCAGCAGGACGCGGCGCCCCAGCGGAGGGAATCCACCTGATCTCTCCATGACTGCTCGAAGGGCGTTTTCGACCTTTCGCGGCGAATAGTCTTCGCAGAAAGCACACGCTACGAGATATGGTTTTTTCAGGATTTCAGCTTCTCCTTCCCGGTGAGGCACAAATCCGCTATCGGGCACCGCAGGCACCCCGGTTTGCGTGCCAGGCAGATATTCCTGCCATGGAAAATCAGGTTCAGGTGTGCTCCAAGATACCTGTTCGGAGGGATAACTGTTTCGAGGCAGCCCTGAATGGCTTCAGGCGTTGCCCTGGCGGGTGCCCAGCCGATGATCCGACGGCTGACTCTGGCGACGTGGGTGTCTACAGGGAAGGCCGGCATGTGTAGGTCGAACAGGAGAACGCATGCCGCGGTTTTCGGGCCGACGCCGGGCAAATCCTGAAGAAACCGACGTGCTTCGGAATTGTCCCACTCCTTCATTTTTTCAAGGCTCAGGACGCCGAATGTCATTTTAACGGTTTCCAGAATTTTCTTGATACGACTTGCCTTGGTGTTTGAAAGGCCCGCGGTTTTAATTGCTTCGGCAATCTTATCCGTTTCCGCCCCAAGAATATCCTTCCAGTCGGGGAAATACCTGCGCAGGTTTTCGTATGCCCTGTCTCTGTTCGTATCATTCGTATTTTGCGAAAGAACAGTTCTGACGAGACTGTCGAGAGGTTCCTTGTCGAACCGCATTGCAGGCGAGCTCTCCTGCTTCCAGGTCGTTTCAAGGATATCGAGGCACCGCAAGAGGTGTCCCGGATCGAGAAAATCCTCAAGGGGACACCTCTTGCTGGATGGCCTTTTCGTGTCAAGAGTTGCCTGTCGAGCCATTATCTTCTTCCTGGCCGTTGTCTTCTTGTCCGTTCTCTTCTTCACCCTTGCTTCTGCAGGCTTCGCCCAGCGCCTCCACGTCTTTCCTCAATCTGGCGGCCTTTTTCATCCATCCGTGCAGTTTCGACATGGCTTTGCCGTGAATGGAATCAGGAGGGTAGCAGCCGTTTTCATCAGGTTCTCCCGCGGGGACGCCGGTCAGGATTTCAATGCCCTCATCAATGGTTCCAACGGGCCAGATGTGGAACTTGCCTTCTTTGACAGCTTCGATCACGTCATGTCCCAGCATGAGATTCTGGATATTCTGCCTGGGGATCAGTACCCCCTGTTTCCCAGTGAAGCCCGCAATCCTGCAGTATTCGAAGAATCCCTCAATTTTTTCGTTGACTCCACCGATGGACTGGATATTGCCGTGCTGGTCAACGGACCCGGTAACGGCGATCCCCTGTTTCAGCGGGACATCGGAAAGGGCTGAAAGCAGGCAATAGAGCTCCGTTGAGGAAGCGCTGTCGCCTTCGACACCTGAATAGGTTTGCTCGAAAGTAATCCTCGCAGTGAGTGAAAGAGGCATGTCCTGGGCGTACTTTTTCCCGAGGTAGCTGCCCAGTATCAGAAGCCCTTTGTTGTGGATGGGACCGGTCATTTTGACTTCTCGTTCAATATTGACGATGCCTTCCGTACCCATGTAAACGTTTGCAGTTATCCTGACAGGGTGACCGAAAGCGTGATCCCGCATGTCCACAACGGTCAGGCCGTTTATCTGTCCTGTCAGTTCCCCGTCTGTCTGAATGCGGATGGTCTTTTCGGAAAAGGCCCTTGCCAGGCGTTCCTCGAGAAGATTGACCCTGAAGGTTTTCTCTTTGAGAGCCTTCCTGACATGTCCGAAATCGACCATTTCCTTGCCTTCCGTTCCGGCCCATGCCGAGGCTTCGACGATGATTTCCGTGATCTTGTTGAACTGCGTCGACATTCGACCCGAGTGGCCCGCCAGACGAGACGACCACTCGATGAGTTCCGCTATCCCGTCAGCGGTAAAATGCCGGTGTCCCTCATTTGTAACGTAGCTGCCGACGAAACACGCCATCTGCTGTTCCGTATCAGGTGTCCTTGGCATGTCAACGTCGAAATCGGCCTTGATCTTGAAGAGTTTCTGGAATTCAGGGTCATAGATATTGAGGAGATGGTACAGCCAGGGGGTTCCTATGAGAACGACTTTTGTCTTCAGCTGGACAGGCTGCGGCCTCAGGGAGGAAACAGGGATGACGCCCAGCTGCTCCCCGAGGTTTTCGACAGCGAGTTCCTGTGTCCTGAGTGCACGCTTCAGGGCGTCCCAGGACATGAAGTTCCTGAGAATCTCTTCCGCATGAAGGACAAGGTACCCACCATTGGCCCTGTGAATAGCCCCGGCGATGATTTTTTTAAAATCCGTGGTCAGGACGCCTTGTCGGCTTTCGTACTCGATTTTGCCGCAAAGGTTGTAGTAAGTCGGGTTGGTTTCCCATATGACGGGTGCCCCTGATTCAGGGTCATTGCTGACGAATACGTTGACGGAATAACGGCTGAAATCCACTTCCGCTCCGGACTCGTCACGGGCCGCCGCGACAAAAAGGTTGAAATTCTCGATGATATCTTCTGTAAGGGCGTCAATCCACTCTCCAAGTTCTCCTTCGGCGCCAAAACGATCTTTCGTTTCCTGGAGATAGGGCTGAATTGCCGTCCTGCAGATTTCCCCTTCAAGTTCACGGATTTTCTCCTTGAGTTTTTTCTCCTTGTCCCTGATGTTTCTTAAAACTTCGAGGGTTTTCTGGGACACTTCCTCAGAAGTTTCCTGCAGGGATTTCTTTTCCTCATCAGAAAGCGCCTCGAAATCCTCCTGTTGCATCTCTTTCTTTTTGGGCTGGCCGCTTTCTTGTTTTTGATCGTCCATCGGGGTTCCGTTGTTTTCGGTTTCACCGTCGGCCCTTTCCTTGTTCTGGCCTTCTTCCTCATCAACGAGGGGGATGTTGACAAATCCCTGGGGTGTCCTCTTGATGGCGAACCCCTTTCCTGAAGCCCAGGAACGCAACTCTTCCATGAGGGAGTTGACCTTTTCCTGGAATTCCTTTACAAGTTGCGCCTTGGCGTCTTCGTACTGGCTGTTTTCGAAAGCCTTGCTCAAGGCGTTTTTCAGTTCTTCCACGAGGTCTTCCAGGTGGTCTGCAAGTTTTTTTCCCTGGCCTGCGGGAATGGTGATTGCCAACGGCTCGTCGGGGTTTTTGAAGTTATACACGTAAATCAGGTCATCGGGCGTCTTTTCGGTTTTAGCCCTGTTTCGTATTCTTTCAAGTGAGTAGGTTGTTCGACCGCTTCCGTGGTCGCCGACGACAAAGATGTTGTACCCTTTGTTCTGGACTTCCAGTCCAAAAGAAATAGAATTGACGGCCCGTTCCTGTCCGATGAGCGCGTCGAGACATCCGACATCCCGGGTCGAACTGAGTCCAAGGGAGGTCGGGTCTGTCCTTTTGCGAAGATCCTCAGTTTTCAGCGAGTGGAGTGTTTGCATAATGGGGAGGCCTCCTCCAGCAGGTTTTTTCAATGATACCACCTCCGAGGGTTCTTTCCCCGGAATAGAGGACTATAGATTGGCCGGGTGCTACCCCGTAGGCAGGTTCGATGCACGCAAGACGGAGTTTGTCCCGAAAAATCGACAAAACTTCGGAATTGACGAAGGATGTCCGGTAACGATGCTTCATGGAGACGATCTGCCCGACATGAAGCTTTTCATGGAAAACGTTTTCGGAACATTCTACCACATTGACGGCCAGATCTTTTCGGCAACCCACCACGAGCCTGTTGGAACCTCTGTCTTTGGCTGTGACGAACCACGGGCCGCCTGGAAGCCCCAGTCCCTGCCGCTGACCGATGGTGTACCTCGAAAGTCCCCGGTGTTTCCCCAGGAATTTACCTGCGGTGGAAAAAATCCCTCCGGGGCGGTCCCCTATGTTTTTCTCAAGAAAAAACGGAAGCCGGCCCTTCGACAGAAAACACAAGTCTCTGCTTTCTATAGTTGTTTTGTTCAGCGGCGGAAAGAGTTTCTCGGCCTTTTCCCTTATTTCGTCCTTCGTTCGGCATCCGAGGGGAAATCGGATCTTCCCGTAAACCGTTGAAGGGAGGCGGTACAACATGTAGCTTTGGTCCTTATTCGGGTCCACCCCCCGCAGGAGGTTGAGGCGGTAATTTCCGCCGATTCGTGCGTAGTGTCCAGTGGCCACGGCTTCAGAGCCGAGCTTTTCGGCCATTTCAAACAGGGCCGTGAATTTAACCTGTTCATTGCAGGAAACACAGGGATTCGGCGTGAGTCCGTGTTTGTAAAAGGAAATGAAGGGGTCGATCACCCTGACCCTGAAAAGGTCGGTTACGTCCATGATGACGGGTGTATTCAGGCCCAGAATTCTTGCCGTCCTGTTTCCGCGAAAAAGTGTTTCTTCGCGGTTTTGGGTGCTGAACACAAGCATCACAGGAAAAACCTGGTGTCCCTCTTCACGGAGGAAATGGGCCGCCATGGCGCTGTCAATGCCGCCACTAAATCCGAGAACCACCTTCACTAGCGGATTCCACCTTCTGTTTCGGCAGTACATGTGACCAGCCTTTCAGCTGCCGGGCATGTCACTCTTCGGAAAACCGATGAAGCCCGCCTGGTGAAGAAAGCGTCCTTTCCTGACTGTTTCCGCTCGGAAAAGGGGGGATTCCCCTGCTGTGGCAGCAAAAAACAGAATGTCATCTTCAGTATTCCGCTCCCATGCGTCCGGGAACACCCTTTCTGAAAGGATGTTTCCGCTCCATCATCTCGGTAACGTAATCGGCGCATTCGATGAGTTCAGGAGGAGCGCCTCTTCCCGTAAGGATTACTTCCACGTGGGGAGCACGGGCGGCAAGGGCTTCAATGGTCTGAAACGCAGAAAGCATCCCGTAGTCGATAGCCACTATGACCTCGTCTAGAACGACGAGATCATGTTTTCCGGCCTCCAGAACAGCCGCTGCTCTTTTGAAGCCCCGCCTTGCCTCAAAGACATCAACTGGATCCGGGTGTGCCCTGTCGACGAAATCAGGCCGACCCGTAACGAAATGTTCCACTCCCTCAAGAGAGGCCAACCCGGCTGTTTCTCCGTAATGTGGCCATCCCTTCATAAACTGGATAAAGGCGACCCTTCCACCGTGTCCAGTAACGCGCAGGGTTATCCCCAGAGCCGCCGTGGTCTTTCCCTTACCGTTTCCCGTATACACGTGAACCAAGCCTTTTTCGAACAATGCCATAAATTTGCTCCTCGTATGGCCGAAGACGAAAATACGCCTTTTCCGGCCGGGCTTGAGCCCCTTCGGGCTCAGCATTACAATGCCTTCAGAGTGGAGGCTTGTCAATGTACAAAAAACGAAGACTTACCGTAACTGGAGTGGTCCAGGGCATTGGTTTCCGGCCATTCTGTGTGCGACTTGCCAATGAGATCAGCCTTTTCGGGAGTGTCTCGAATACATCCAGCGGAGTACGCATCGAAATTGTCGGAACGAAGGAGCAACTGGATGAGTATGAATCCCGGCTGTTTACGGATGCTCCCCCTTTGGCAAGCATACAGGATGTTTCCCGTCTCGGTGCTGATAAAAAAGTGGAAGTATGTCCGGACCGGTTCGTCATCGAACCGAGCGAATCGGAGCAGGAGAATACAGTGCTGATACCCCCGGATATTGCTGTTTGTGGTGATTGTCTGAAAGAGATGGCCGACTCCTCCGATCGCCGTTTCAGGTACCCCTTTATCAACTGCACCAATTGCGGGCCCCGTTACAGTATTGTCCGGGAGCTTCCATATGACAGACCGAAGACGACAATGTCGGAATTCTGCATGTGCGCCCTTTGTGAAGAAGAATACAAGGACCCGGGCGACAGGCGGTTTCATGCACAGCCTGTCGCATGCCCGGACTGCGGACCTCATGTGTGGCTTGTCGAAAGCAAAAGCTCCGCGACAGTCGCGAGAAAAGAGGAGGCGATTGACAGTGCCGTAAAATATTTGCTTGCCGGCCGGCTATTGGCCATAAAGGGACTTGGAGGCTTTCATATTGCCTGTCTTCCGGAAGATCAACCTGTCTCTCTATTGAGAGAGCGAAAGAAAAGGCCTGATAAACCCCTTGCTATCATGGTCAGGGATATGGAAACGGCAGAAAAGGTGGTCCACACCAGTCCGGAAGTTTATCAAATGATGAGTTCGCCTCGGACTCCCATCGTTATTTGTCCCCAAAAAAAAGGTGCGAACATGAGCGGCCTTCTTGCACCCGGCCAAGATACGCTCGGCGTCATGCTACCCTATACGCCTCTTCATCATCTCATCATGGAACGTATCCCCATGCTCGTCATGACCAGTGCCAACTTTTCGGAGAGCCCCATACTGGCGACGAACGAGGAAGCCTTGAAAGATCTGTCGGGCATTGTCGATTTTCTCCTTCTCCACGACAGGAAGATAGAAAACAGGATTGATGATTCCGTTGTAACCTTTGCAGACAAAGGGCAGATTCTGCTCCGCAGGGCAAGGGGCTTTGTTCCCCACCCGGTTATCGCTTCAGGAAAACTTCCACCGGTGCTTGCCTGCGGGCCGGAGATGAAATCCACATTCGCCCTCTCGCTGGGGAAATCGGTGATTGCGAGTCAATACCTGGGTGATTTGAAACGACTTGAGACGGCGCTTTATTATGAAAAAACATTGCGACATTTTCTGGATCTTTTCAGATTCACGCCCCAGTTGGTTGTAAAGGACATGCATCCGCAGTATGTTTCCGGCTTCATCGCAGACAAAGTGTTGCAGGGAAAGAAAGAATCGCTGAAGGTCCAGCATCATCACGCCCACATGGCATCATGTCTTCTGGAAAAAGCCGTCGAAGGACCGGTGATGGGACTGATACTGGACGGGACAGGTTATGGAACGGACGGGAGCATTTGGGGAGGGGAAATCCTTTTTGGTGACTGCCGCTTTT
>JBKHBH010000093.1:0-8409 GCA_046542505.1 Thermovirgaceae bacterium
CGCTGGAAGCAGGTCGAGACCGAGGACGCCGATTACCGGAAGATCCTCGAGGAGGACTTCGGATGGGAAATCGTCATGCTTTCCGACGAGGAACTCGATGCCTGCGCCGAGAAAGTCCGTGCCGAGGTCTGGCCCAAAATGAAAGAGATGCTCGGTGAAGAGCTCTACACCGAGGTCCGCCTGAACGCCATGCAGGAGGAGTAACCTCGCCCGAACAAGGGTGAGAAAAGGCGCGTTTTTGAGGCGTCCTGCGAGGGCGGGGATATCCCCGCCCTCGCTTTTTTGGGAAACCCCTCCGGCAAGTTTCCGTTCGGAACATCAGGCTGGAGGAGTTTGCTTCAATGGTTTTTTGAGTTGTCGAAAGACAGATATCATGAGCATGTGTTGCAACACCAGCCCGATTCCCGTGTACAATGAGAAAACCAGGCTGGAAAAGAACATTGGAAAAAGTTCCCGGTTTCATGCCTTTTGACAGAAAAGGACCGAATTTAGCGGAAAAAGGCGTGCCGTTCATGCCTTGACGAGGAAGCGAGAGAGCCTGGAGAACATCAGAAGACCTGGAGGTGCGCCATGAAATATACGCTTTTCACGAACGGAAAATTTGCGACCATGGACGGGTCAAGTCAACGCGCCGAGGCGATGCTGGTCGGCGGTGACAGGATCATCGAAGTGGGGACCGTCTGGGAAGTCGCCGGCCATCCCCTTGCGCCCGAGGCCGAAAAGGTGGATCTTCAGGGGCGACGGGTCATCCCGGGACTGATTGACACCCATGTGCATTTCGCGGCCTATGCCGAGGGAAAACAGGCCGTCGACCTCTCGGAATGTCGCAGCATTCCAGAGATTGTAGACAAGCTGAAGAACCGTGCGAAGGACCTTTCAAAAGACAGGTGGATCCGGGGCATGGGATTTGACCACTCGCTCCTGGAGGAAAAACGTCTGCCGAGGCGGCAGGATTTGGACGAAATCAAAAACCCCGTTTTTCTCACCCGCGTATGTTTTCATGCCCATTGCGTGAACACCGAAGCCCTGAGGCGGGCAGGACTTCTGGTACCTGAAGTACGCCCCGAAGGCGTGGAATGTGACGCGACAGGGGAACCTACCGGGGTCATCCTCGAAAGCGGCGCCGACAGGATAGCGGGGGCGCTGCATACCGACGAGGGAGCAAGCGACACACATCTTGACACTCTCGCTTCATGCATGAAGGAATTTGCGTCCTACGGGCTGACATCCTTCAACACGACGTCCGCCGTCCACCTGGGCATTACCGAAACCTTCGGGGTCTACCAGGATCTCAGGAGAATGCAAAAGCAGCTTCAGAGGGTGACCATCCATTTCAACGAGCTGCCCGGGCAGCAGATGCGATCCTTTTTCGGTGACGAGATGATCAGGTTCGGGGGGCTCAAGATATTCGCCGATGGCGGTTTCTGCGCCCAGACAGGGGCCATGTCATTCGATTACAAGAACGCCCCGGGGCACCGCGGCAGCCTCAATTATTCCGACGAAGAGCTCAGGGCAATCTTTCTCAGGGCCCAGAGGCAGGGCGTGCAAATTGCGGTGCATACCGTGGGTGACCGGGCCATGGAACAGGTTCTCGACACCTTCGAGGCAGTGATGAACGCCTGCCCGCGGCCTTTTTTGCGCCACAGAATCCTGCATTGTTACATTGTCCGCGGCCGACAGAGGAAGAAAATGGCTTCGCTGGGCCTCATCGGAGACATTCAACCCCGTTTTGTGGCCGACGAGATCGATATCGCCGAGTACGGCGTTCCCGCCGAACACCTGGTGGATGCCTACGCCTGGAAATCTCTGGCACGGGACGGTGTGCTCATAACGGGCAGTTCCGATTGCCCGGCGGCTCTCCCGAACCCCTGGCTGGGGATAGAATCTGCTGTCAACAGGGTACGGGCCAGGGAGCGGACTCCCGAAGGCGGCTGGTACCCACAGCAGAAACTGACCCTTGATGAATCTATGGCTCTTTATACCGCCCACGCCGCTATTTCCCTTGGTGTCGGCAGGTCTCTGGGGACCCTGGAGGTCGGGAAACTTGCCGATTTCGTCGTCCTCGAGGATGATCCCTGGGCCATGGAGCCCCAAGACCTCGGGAGGGTTCGCGTCAGATCCACCTGGAGAGGGGGGGAAGAGATTTACAGCATGGCATGATATGCTCAAAAAAAGGCTTCCATATCTTGGTGAAAGATGCTATCCCCGGGCCGGAGGAGGGATATCATGATGGATGAAAAGCGGAAGAATGAATTGATAGAATTCTGCAGGGAAATGGTGAGCAGACCGAGCATGTCCGGTGATGAGGGCGAGGTGGCCCATCTCGTCGCCGAGACAATGCGGTCCCTGAAATTCGACCAGGTCGAGATGGATCATTACGGGAACGTGATCGGGCGCATGATTTTTGCCGAGGGCGGCCCGCGGATTCTTTTTGAGGGCCACATGGATCACGTAGATGTTGGAAACCGCGATGCCTGGAGCCGCGACCCCTACGGGGCCGAGGTGTCTGAAGGCCGGATATGGGGACGCGCCACATCGGACATGAAAGGCGCCCTGGCGGCTATGGTTGAAGCCGCTGATTTGCTCAGGGCCAGGAAAAAGGGACTCCGGGGGGAACTTATCGTCGCCGGAAGCGTTCACGAAGAGTGTTTTGAGGGGGTCGCATCGGAATCCATTGCGCAGCTGACCTCTCCCGACTACGTGGTCATAGGGGAGGCTTCCGGCCTTGACCTCATGCGCGGCCAGCGGGGGCGGGCGGAGATCGTCATGGAGACCTACGGGAAATCGGCCCATTCCTCGAACCCCTTGGTGGGGCTCAATGCCATCAAGACCATGCTGCCGCTGCTTCTGAACGTGGAAAAGGAATTCATCCCCCACTCGCACCCGTTTCTCGGGGAAGGGATACTTGAGGTGACGGATATCATTTCCTCCCCTTATCCGGGAGCGAGCGTCATCCCGGACAGGTGCAGGGTGACCTTCGACCGTAGGCTTCTCGCCGGAGAGACGAAAGATCAGGTCCTGGCGCAGATCAAACGGATCATCAGGGGCGTGGCCTCCTTCGAGCCGAAGCTCAAGGCCGATGCCTATATCGCGGCCGAAAGTGCAAAATGCTACACGGGAGAAACCATCCGGGCCGAACGTTTCGCCCCGGGCTGGGTTTTCGAGGAAAATCACCCCTTTGTCCGCAAGGCCCTGGCAGGCCTCAGGTCCGCCGGGCTTGAGGCGGGGATCTCCCGATATTCCTTCTGCACCAACGGGAGCTATTATGCCGGAAAAGCCGGGATCCCCACGGTGGGCTTCGGCCCTTCCCGGGAAGAACTTGCTCACGTGGTTGATGAATATGTTGAGATCGAACAGCTGGTTTCGGCCTGCGAAGGGTATGCCGGAATCGCGGAATCGGTCCTGTCGAAGGAGGAAGGCCAATGATCAGCAAGACGGACATGAACGCCCTCGAGGCGAGGGAAGTGGTTCCGGGCGTCAAGGGGAAGTTCGCCCATTCGGGGAACATGACCATGGCCTGGTGGGAGATCGAAAAAGGTGCTGTCCTGCCGGAGCACTCACATGAACACGAGCAGGTGGTGAACGTCATCGAGGGCACCCTGGAAATCAGGTCGGGTGGCTCGACATGGACACTTGAACCGGGTTCCGTTCTTGTCCTCCCCGGAGGAGTGCCTCACGAGGCTACGGGAGTGACCTTTTGCCGTGTCGTAGACGCCTTTTACCCTGCCAGGGACGATTACAGGTGATCCTTTGCAGCTGAGTCTCTCAGCGGGTTCATGAGAAGGGAGGTGTTCCATGGAGAGGCCCCTGTCACGCATCACCGGAGGCGTGGAATCAGTTTCCAGGAACATCTTCGGGGTATTTGCGGTTCTGGCCGTTTTCGGGATCGCCATGGGAGTCCTGGAGGCGGCAATCGTGGTCTATATCCGTGAACTCTGGTACCCGGAAGGGTTCTCCTTCCCTGTGGCAGACATTCCCGGGAACATCCTCGCCGTAGAGCTCTGGCGCGAGGCGGCCACGTTGGTCATGCTCGGCTCCGTCGGTTTTCTGGCCGGCCGGAGAATCCTCGACCGTTTCCTGTACTTTCTTTTTATCTTCGGCGTATGGGACATTGTCTACTACATCGGGCTGAAGGCCTTCATCGGGTGGCCGCCGTCGCTTTTGACCTGGGACGTGCTTTTTCTCATCCCCGTCACGTGGATCGGTCCCGTACTCGCTCCAGTGCTGTGCTCACTGACGATGATTGTCATGTCCTTCGTCCTGGTGACCCTTGAGGAAAACGGATACAGGGTACGGACGGGTCCCCTTGAGCTTGGCCTGCTCTTTGGAGGAGCTCTGCTGATCTTTTCGTCCTTTGTCTGGGACTTCACTGCCATGTTCGCAGCCTCGGGCTTTTCGGCAGGAAGCGAGGTTTTCTCTGAGGCAGTCAAAAATTACGTCCCCGGGTCTTTTCACTGGGTGGTGTTCCTGGCGGGTGAAGCTCTGATAGTGGGCTTTTTGATCCTTTCGGTCCGCAACGCAAGACGGCTGATCTGAAAGAGCATGAAGCATGATATCCTGTGAGCGGGGAGGGAATGGGAACGAAAAAACGTATTTTCCTTTTTTCGGTGTTTCTTGCCCTTGCCGTCGGAGTAGCGGTAAGCCTTTACGGGACGCTGGCAAAAACGGACGGAGATGAGCTCTTCAGTGGGACGCAGCCGGTGGAGAAAACTTTCATTGAAGAGGCTGTTCAGGTCGAACCTTCTTTTGTTGATGTCTCGGAGGACCTGAAAGCGCCTGAAGAGTCATCGGGTGATATTCTTTCTGACGCGGAGCCCGAAGAGGAGGGCCTCGCTGAGGGTATTACATCTGTTGGCACGGGTAAACCCTTTGACGAAGTCGACCTGGAATGGGTCCGGCTGAGGTCCCCCGGGGGACAGGTGGTTTCACAGGATAAAGAAAAGAACATTATGGACTCACTGGACCCGGGGGTCAGAAAAGTGATTGAGGAGACAGGGGAAGTCGTGGAAGAGATCGATGAAAAAACCCTCGAGGTGACAAGTGAAATCCTCGACGCGGTTCCGTTCCTGAATCTCAAGCCCGAAAAGGCGGAAATACGTCCAGGCGGCGGAGGAGCGAAGCTCACCATCGAGTTGTCTCCGGAGGCGTTGGGGATAGGAAAGAAACAGGACAAGGCCCAAACGGAACCGGCTTCATCTGACGTGACTTCGCCAGATCAGGGCCAAGAATCCGATTAGTAGGATAAAACGACGGAAAAGACATCCTGACCCCGTTTTTTCAAACGGAACCATCCCGGAGTTCATCCGGGTTCGTAAACTTACACTCCAAGGAGGATGAATGATGAAGAAAATCGTCAAGACCGACAAGGCGCCGGCCGCCATCGGCCCTTACAGCCAGGCGGTGTGGGCGGGCAATTTCCTGTTTGTCTCGGGCCAGATCTGTCTCGATCCTGAAACAGGCGAGCTTGTCGGTTCCGATGCAGCGTCTCAGGCAGAGCAGGTCCTCAAGAATGTCGCAGCCATTCTTGAGTCGGAGAACCTCGGATTCGGCGACGTGGTAAAAGCCACCGTGTTCGCCAAGAACATGGATGATTTTGCAGCCGTCAACGAGGTCTACGGAAAATACTTCACGGCGGATCACCCGGCACGGGCTTTTGTAGAGGTGGCCCGGCTTCCGAAGGATGTTCTCGTGGAGATCGAGGTGATCGCCCTCAGGGGCTGATGTGTCCAATCCTCTCTGAAACCAGCCGGGGTGGAACAAAAGAGCCTGCCGGATTGACAAGAAGGCGAATTTTCTTTACTGTTTTGAATAGTCGATCGTATTTGTCGACGCATTCTTATTCGGGAGGCACTATTTGAAATGCAGGGAACAGTGAAATGGTTCAACGAGGCAAAGGGCTATGGGTTCATCACGACCGACGAAGGCAACGATGTATTCGTTCATTTCAGCGCCATCCAGATGGAAGGCTTCAAGACGCTGAATGAAGGCCAGAGAGTCGAGTTTGATGTGGTGCAGGGCGATAAGGGGCCACAGGCTGCAAACGTGGAAAAGGCCTAACAGGTCGGTTACGATAAACTCTAGGCAGTCGTAGGTAAAAGTCGGCACCCGGAAAACGGGTGCCGACTTTTTTATTGGGACTGAACCTAGGCCATGCCCTCGTGATACGCTGGTTCTAAGCTGCCATTTCTGGAAAATCGTGATATCTCCACCAGGATGGATAGCCCCTTCTTGCTGCGAGAAATTGATTCCGCGGGATTTTCGACTTTTCCCTGAGTTGCCGGAGAAGGCAAGGCCCGACAGGAGATGGGTTACAATATCACCGTTCCCTTGTCGGAAACTGTGAACGGCGAGCAATTGAGAGCTGCAACCCTGAGCTGGGTAATGAACCAAAGGAAACGTTCCGTTGCCGGATTCCGGGTGTGGACAGAAGACATATAACAATGATGCATGCTTCACGAAGGAGAGACAACATTCATGGACGAAAAACATCAGTTCGACCACAAGCTGCATCTCAGGCAGCTGAGGCTCGACGATTTCGACGATGTGCGCAAGATCATGGACCACATCTACCCAACCATGGGCGGAGCCTGGACTCGGGAACAGTTCGAGGCGATGATCTCGAGGTTTTCCGAAGGGCAGCTTTGCATAGAGGACAAGGGAGTCGTCATCGCAGCGGCGTTGTCGCTGATCATCGATGCGTCGGTATACGGTGAACGGCACACCTACGACCAGGTCGTCGGCGACGGCACCCTGAAGAACCATGACCCCGACGGTGACTACCTGTACGGCATTGATGTCTTTGTTCATCCCGATTACCGGGAAATGAGGCTGGGACGGCGCCTCTACGACGCCAGGAAGGAACTCTGCGAGACGCTGAATCTCAAGGGTATCATCATCGGGGGCAGAATTCCGGGCTACGCCAAGTATGCAAGCGAGATGAAGCCTGGAAGATACATCCAGATGGTGAAAAACCGGGAGATTATAGACCCCGTGCTGAGCTTCCAGTTGAGCAACGACTTCCATTACAAGAAGGTCGTGCCCGGGTATTGGCCTGAAGACCACAAGTCGAAAGGATACGGGGTCATCCTTGAATGGAACAACATCTACTATGAGGAAAAGCGCAGGCTGATCCCCCGGGTCAAGACCTACGTCAGACTGGGCGTGGTCCAGTGGCAGATGCGCCTTTTCGGATCCTTCGAGAATTTCATCCAGCAGGTCGAATTTTTCGTGGATGCCGTGGCGGGGTATAACGCTGACCTTATCCTCTTTCCCGAGCTTTTCAATGTCCCCCTCATTGCCCAGTATGACCAAAAAGACCCTCCGGAAGCCATGCGCTCCCTGGCGGAGCACACGGAACCCCTTAGAGACGCCCTCATCGAGATGGCCATGAGTTACAACATCAATATTGTTTCCGGAAGTGTTCCCGAATATCGTGAAGGGGCTCTCTACAACGTCTGCTTCCTCTGTCGGCGGGACGGGACGTGGGACAAGCAGTACAAGCTCCACATCACCCCTGACGAGTACATGACCTGGGGGCTCCAGGGCGGGAACGAGCTCAAGGTCTTTGATACCGACGTGGGGAAAATCGGAATCCTTGTCTGCTATGACGTGGAGTTCCCGGAGCTCCCCCGCCTTTTGGCGGACCAGGGAATGACCATTCTCCTGGTGCCCTTCTGGACGGATACCAGAAACGGCTATCTGAGGGTCAGGCACTGCGCACAGGCCAGAGCCATCGAAAACGAGTGTTATGTCGCCATTTCGGGCAGCGTGGGTAACATACCGAAAGTGGAAAACATGGACATCCAGTATTCCCAGGCGGCGGTGCTGACGCCTTCCGACTTTGCCTTTCCCCACGACGCTATTGCGGCCGAGGCGACGCCCAACACGGAAATGGCCCTTATCGCGGATCTGGATATCGACCTGTTAAAGGAACTCCGTGCGACAGGCAGCGTCAGGAGCCTTCAGAGCCGTCGTGATGACCTGTACCGTGTGGTCTGGCACAAGAAAAAAAGTTGAGTGTAAAAGGAAAAAGGAGTGATCTTCCGTGGAACCGGTCAAAGACAGTGTCCTCGATGTGATCGGGAAAACGCCAATGGTCAGGCTCGACCGGCTCGGGAAAGCCTGGGAGCTCGAGGGGACCCTGCTGGCGAAGCTGGAGAATCTCAACCCCGGATCGAGCAAGAAAGACCGGATTGCGCTGAGAATGGTTGAAGAAGCCGAGGCTTCCGGGGAACTTGAACCAGGGAGACCTGTGGTGGAGCTTACCAGCGGGAATACCGGAACGGGGCTTGCTATCGTTTGCGGTGTCAAGGGGTACCCTTTCTACGCCGTCATGTCCAGGGGCAACTCCATGGAACGGGCACGGATGATGCGTGCCCTGGGCGCCGAAGTGATCCTCGTGGACCAGGC
>JBKHBH010000094.1:0-8383 GCA_046542505.1 Thermovirgaceae bacterium
TCCCTTCCTTCGTTTTCTCTCCCATTTCAATGACGTCCTGATCTACGTTCTTTTGATTTCCGCCGGAGTGACGGCCTTTCTTGAACACTGGCTCGACACGGCCGTCATCCTCGGTGTCGTGGTTATCAACGCCGTCGTTGGATTCCTCCAGGAGGGCAAGGCAGAAAAGGCTATCGATGCCGTTCGGAACATGCTGTCCGTCGAAAACCGTGTCCTGAGGGATGGACGGAAAAAGGCCATCCCCGCAGAAGAGCTTGTGCCCGGCGACATTGTGATGCTTTCTTCCGGCGACAGGGTCCCTGCGGACCTGAGGATCCTGGAGGTGCACGAGCTCCGGGTCAACGAGGCTTCCCTCACGGGGGAGGCGGAGACGGTTGTCAAATCGCCCGACCCTGTGGACGAAGAGGCAGCCCTGGGTGACAGAACCTGTATGGCCTATTCGGGCACCATCGTGGCCTCGGGAACGGCTACGGCGGTCGTGGTCGCGACGGGTGAAAAGACCGAGATCGGGCGGATCAACCGCATGCTTTCTGATGTCAAGACCATGGCGACGCCCCTGATGCGTCAGGTCAACCACTTTGGCGTCGTTTTGAGCGTCATCATCCTTGCTTTGGCGGGAAGCATCTTTGCCCTTGGTTTTTTCATGGCGAGGATGCCCCTTGAAGACCTCTTCGTGGCCGTGGTGGCCATCGCCGTGGCCGCCATCCCCGAGGGTCTTCCTGCGGTGATCAGTATCATTCTGGCCATTGGCGTGCGCCGCATGGCGGGCAGAAACGCCATTATCCGAAGGCTTCCGGGAGTGGAGACCCTGGGCTCTGTTGCCGTGATCTGTACCGACAAGACGGGAACGCTCACCAAAAGCGAGATGACCGTCACCCGGGTGGTAATGGCGAAAGCTGCGATAGATGTCGGAGGTGCGGGATATGCGCCTGAGGGAGCCCTGACGAAAGAAGGAAAGCCCGTCGGCCTGGAGGAGGACAAAGCCTTCATGTGGTTTGTCACGGCCGGCGCAGTATGCAACGAGGCACGGCTTTTTGAGGATGACGGATCCTGGAACATCGATGGCAACCCGACGGAGGGGGCCCTCCTGACCCTGGCGAAAAAGGCGGGCCTGGAGCCTGAAGAGGCCGTGAAAAGATGGAAGCGGGTCGATGCCATCCCCTTCGAGTCGGATCACAAGTTCATGGCCACCCTCAACGAGTCTGACGGGAACCGGAAAGTCTTTCTCAAGGGCGCTCCCGAAGCCGTCCTCCCCAAGTGCGAAAGCCAGATGCAAGAGAATGGGCAAACGGAAGAGCTGGACGACGGCCTTTGGGAGAGACTGAGCGGTGATCTGGCCGATGAGGGTTTTCGTCTTCTTGCGGTGGCAATGGCCGACGCCGGTTCAGGCAAAGATGATATCGCCTTTGACGATGTTGAGAAGGGGTTCACTCTCCTCGGTTTTGCCGCCATCATGGACCCGCCGAGACCCGAGGCGATAGAGGCCGTGGAAGAATGCCGCCGGGCGGGGATCCAGGTCAAGATGATCACCGGCGACCACGCCCGGACGGCGGCGGCCATCGCGAAGAGCATGGGGATCAGCGACGGGGAGCATGTCATGACAGGGCCGGAGATCGAAAAGGCCGCCGATGAAGACCTGGCGGATCTCGTCAAGGACATCGATGTTTTCGCCCGGGTGTCTCCGGAACACAAGCTCAGGCTCGTTACCGCCCTTCAAAAGCGGGGGTACATCACCGCCATGACTGGAGACGGCGTCAACGATGCGCCGGCACTGAAAAAGGCCGACATCGGCATCGCCATGGGGAAAAAGGGTACCGAGGCGGCCAAGGAGGCGGCGGAGATGGTCCTTGCCGACGACAACTTCGCCTCCATCGTCCATGCCGTCGAGGAGGGACGGACCGTCTATGACAACCTGAAAAAGACGATTCTCTTCATGCTGCCTACCAACGGCGGCGAGGCCCTGGTCATTGTAACGGCCATCGCCCTTGGCTTTGTCATCCCCCTCACGCCGGTACAGGTCCTGTGGGTCAACATGGTGACAGCCGTAACTCTTGCACTGGCCCTTGCTTTCGAGCCCATGGAGCGAGACGTCATGGAAAGACCGCCGAGGCCGCCCAAGGAGCCCCTGGTACAGCTTTCGATGCTTTTCAGAATTTCCTATGTTGCAATGCTTCTCATGGCGGGGTCCTTCGGCATGTTCGCCTGGTACAAGGCCGGTGGCGCGGGAAACGAGTTCGCCCGTACGGTGGCGGTGAACACCCTGATCATCGGGGAAATAGTCTATTTGTTCAACAGCCGGTACATCACGGACTCATCGCTTTCGCTCAAGGGGCTTCGCGCCACCCCGCAGGTCTGGGTGGCCGCTATCGCAGTGTTGGTGCTGCAGATGCCCTTTACATATCTTCCCTTGATGCAGGGCGTTTTTAAGACGGCTGCGCTCGGGCCGCTCGAATGGATCAGGATGTTCGCAGTCGGAGGGGCGATATTCCTTGTCGTGGAAGCGGAGAAGGCATTGACTCGCAGGATGAGCGGCTTCAAGAACGGTAAGGCATCGACCAGGTAAACTCTCGGCTGGAAGCCTGGTCACGCCTCACATGTCCGCACAGGGCCCGTCAGATCCTGACGATCGAGTTTGCGAAGGGGTGTCCCGCCTCGAGGATTTCTATCGCGACCTCGGCTGCGAACCGTGCCGCTGTTTTGCAGACGTCGGGGCAGCCTTCCTCTGCGTCCATCATGATTTCGTGGAGCTCGTCCCTTTCTTCCTCGTTCGTAAGGTCGAATACCCTGCCATAAAGCTTCTGCTGGATATCCCTGCAGATCACGGACCCGTAGCGCTCCTCGAATTTTCTGAACAGGTCCTCCATGTAGCCCATGCCGCGTATCGCCTGGTCTTTCATTTCCAGATCGTCCCGGCCCGCGAGCAGGCCCAGGAACATGAGGGCCCCGGAGAGGGCGCCGCAGATGTTGCCCCTTCTGACGCAGCCTCCGGCAAAGGCCGTTGACGACCGGAGCACATCCGGGTTGTGGATGCCGAAAGCGTTCATCAGTGCAGCCAGGGTTCCCTGGCTGCACAGGTGGTATTCCGCCTCGTTGTCTTTGGCCATCTCTGCTGCAGCATCGGTGATTTCACTGAAATATTCGTCCATGATTTTCCCTCCAGGGGAAAGGATAATTTCTCCATGTCATTGTATCAGCATGCGCGGCATCAAGTGAAAGCCTTTTTCAGGCTTTCTGGTAGAATTGTCCGATACGTGAAGTCCGGAAAAGGTGTAAAAAGCGTTTCCGGGAAAGGATTTTGTCATGGATCGGCCAAAAATGCTTAAACCCACGGTTCTCTCGCTCTCGCTTCTGACAATTGTCTCCACCGGTGCAGTGGCTCCCGCACTCGGAGAGATCGGTGAATTTTTTGCATCGTCGGATCGCACACTGGTTCAGCTGGTGGCGGTGATGCATGCCGTCGCACTTGTCCCGTCATTGCTTCTGGCAGGCCGGGCCGCCGAGCGGTTTTCTGCGAAAAAGGCCATTCTGGGCGGGCTGGTGCTTTTTTCCGTCAGCGGTATCGCCGGCGGCTTCGCGAACAACATCTGGCTTCTGTTATTCTCCCGGCTTTTGATGGGTGTCGGCCTCGGCATGGTCATTCCCTTCTCGACGTCGCTGATTTCCGATTTGTATGAGGGGGAGGAGCGGACCAGGATGATGGGGCTTTCAAACTCCTTCAACATGCTGGGTGGCATGTTCGCCCTGGCTCTTTCGGGTCAGCTGGCCTTCTTTTCCTGGCGCCTCCCCTTTTTGCTCTATGCCTCGGGGGTGCCGGTCATGATGATGGTTGCCTTCTTTCTGCCCGGAGAGGTTGAAGGTGTGAAGGATCTCCAGCCGAAGGGCGGAAGTCTCCCGCGGAACGTATATTTCGTTGCTTTGGGGATGTACCTTTTTTGTGTGCTCTTTTTTATCCTGACGCCGACTCTGGCCCTGCACATGAAAAACAACGCCCTGGGAGATGTAAGGGTGGCGGGCGTGGCGCTTTCCTTTTCTACAATAGGGGGGTTTGCATCAGGCTTTGTCTTGCCGGTGACGAAGAGGGTGTTCAAAAAATATCTCGTTCCCGTCATGCTGACGGCCATGGGTGCGGGCTTTATCGTCTTGTCCTGGTTTCCGACATCCGTGGCTGTCTTCGCGGCATCGCTTCTCATCGGTTTTGCGAACCGGTCCGTCTACCCGCTGTTTTTTCTCAAGGCCACGGAGCGCACCACACCGGGGGAATCTGTGAAGGCTACCGCCCTTCTGAGCGCCATGATCTACCTTGGACAGTTCACAGCCCCGCCCTTCCAGCGGTTTGTTGGTGTCCTTTCCGGGCGGCCCGGGACAGGGTTCCTCTATCTTTTCGTCGCACTTGTGACCCTGACGGTGGCCCTTGCCCTGTTCGTTCGATCTTTCTTCCGATTGAGAGAAGAGACAGTAACAGAGAGAAGATAGCCGGACCAAGGGAGGAGTCTTTTCGTGAGCACCGTATCGATCATCCAGGTTCAAAAAGATGACGAAAAGGGGATTACCGAGGCGGTCAAAAGGGCCGTGAAACGGATCGGAGGACTGGAAGACATTATATCCCCCGGCGATCTTGTCCTGGTCAAACCCAATCTGGTGAGGGTGCCGCCTTTTGAGAACGGTACGGTCACCCGCTGGGAGGTGTCGAAAGGCGTAGCGGATCTTGTCATCGAGCGCGGTGCCAGGCCGGTCATTGCTGAATCGGCCGGCGCGGGGGTGGATACCGAAGAGGTCATGGAGTCAACGGGATATAGCCGTCTGCGTGAACTCGGCTACGAGGTGGTGGATCTCAAATCCTGTACCCGGGAGGTCATCCCCGCCCCCGAGGGGTATGTCGTCTTTGGCGAACTGCCTTCATGGAATCTCGTCCGGCGGGCCGACGTGATCATCAGCGTCCCGGTACTGAAAACCCACGACCAGACGGAAGTCACCCTCAGCATGAAGAACCTCAAGGGCCTGATCGACGACGCCACGAAGAAGGCCTTTCACCGTGAGGGGCTCCTTGAGGGCGTGGTGGATCTCATGACGGCCCTGAAACCGCGCCTGACGGTGATGGACGGGACCATCTGCCAGGAGGGGATGGGCCCCATATTCGGAACGCCGAAGCGGATGGACCTGATCCTGGCTTCGAAGGACTTGGTCGCCGCCGACGCCGTGGCGGGGAAAATCATGGGATACGACCCCGTGGAAGTGATGATCACCGCCAGGGCTGCAGCCCGGGGTGTGGGAAAGATGGACCTGGGGCGGATACACATTGTGGGCGATGCGCGGATCGACGAAGTGGCACAGCGGTTCAAGCGCTCCAGCGAGACGAGCCTGGAAGGGCTGCCGCCTTTTGAGCTTCTTTTTGACGAAGGGGCCTGCACGGGTTGCCGCAACAGCGTCATCAGCGCCCTGCTGGACATGAAAAAGCACGGCACCGAAAGGGCCCTCGAGGGCAAGGTCATCGTCGCCGGTCCCCTGAAAGAGAAGGCCCTCCCGGCGGACGCGACGAAAGAAAACACCGTTCTCGTCGGAATCTGCACCCGCCATCTCAGGGACAGGGGCACCTACGTCCAGGGTTGCCCGCCCCTGAATCCCCCCATTATCGGGGCTGTTACAGGCGATGCCGATGAGGCGGTCAGTCGCTACGATCACGGGAAGGACAAAGCGTCAAAGGATTGAAAAACCTGCCAGGGAAGAGTCAGAGCATGGGAAAACAGGAAGCCCTGCCAGTTTCAAGACGGCGGGGCTTCCTGTAATAAACACAATATACAGGGCTCAGTTTCCTTGAAACCTCCATATATAGTGCTAGAATGAGGCCATCATATAGGATGTGCTGGGTTTGCATTTTCATGATGGAGGGTGTCTTCATGGTCATCAGATACATCGAAAAGCGCGACGGGACGCGGGTTCCCTTCGACGAGGAAAAAATCCGGCTGGCCATTTCCAAGGCTTCAAGGGCGGTGGGCCGGAAAGATGCCGACGGGATTGCCTCGGAAGTCACGTCGGCCGTCCTGTCCTTTCTGGGAATTTTCTACGGCGAAAAGGGTCACCCCACCGTGGAGCAGGTTCAGGATCTAATCGAGAAGGTCCTCATCGAGAAAGGCTACGCCGAGATCGCCAAGGCCTATATCCTCTACCGCGAGCAGCATGCCAAGCTCAGGGAGACGGGAAAACTTCTGGCCAATGCCACAAGGATGGTGGATTCCTACCTTCAGAAGATGGACTGGAAGGTCAACGAGAACAGCAACATGAGCTTTTCCCTCCAGGGACTCAACAACTACATCGCCTCGGAGGTGACGGCCCAGTACTGGCTGAACGAGATCTATTCCCCGGCGGTCAGGGAACGCCATGTTTCGGGGGATTTTCACATCCACGACCTGAACAACCTCTCGGTTTACTGCTGCGGATGGGATTTGCAGGACCTGCTCATGCAGGGGTTTACCGGGGTGGCCACCAAGATCGGCAGCGGTCCGGCCAGGCATTTCAGGACCGCCCTGGGGCAGATGGCGAACTTTTTTTACACCATGCAGGGCGAGGCCGCCGGAGCGCAGGCCTTTGCGAACTTCGACACCTGCCTGGCTCCTTTCGTGTACTACGACGGCCTCTCGTACAGGGAGGTCAAGCAGGCCCTGCAGGAATTCATCTTCAACCTGAACGTCCCCACACGGGTGGGCTTTCAGACGCCCTTTACGAACATCACCATGGACCTGGTACCGCCCCGGGTGATGGCAGGGCAGCCGGCCGTCGTCGGTGGAAAGCTTCAGGAGAAGACCTACGGACAATTCCAGGAAGAAATGGACATGATCAACCGGGCCTTCGCCGAGGTCATGCTCGAAGGCGATGCCTCTGGCAAGGTCTTTCCCTTTCCCATCCCCACCTACAACATAACCTCTGATTTTGACTGGGAGAAAAAGACCCTGGAGCCCCTATGGGAGATGACGGCCAAGTACGGCATTCCTTATTTCTCCAATTTCATCAACTCCGACATGGACCCCGGCGACGCCAGGAGCATGTGCTGCCGGCTCAGACTGGACAACAGGGAGCTCCGCAAGCGGGGCGGCGGTCTTTTCGGCTCGAACCCCATGACGGGCTCGATCGGCGTGGTGACCTTGAACATGGCCAGAATTGGCTTTCTGGCACAGGGCGAAGAAGACTTCCTCGAGAGGGTCTTAGCCCTGATGGAGCTGGCGAAGGAAAGCCTGGAGACGAAACGCAAGATCCTGGAAAGGTTCACCGAACACGGCCTGTACCCCTATTCCCGGTTTTACCTTCGGAACGTGAAGGAAGCCTCGGACCGGTACTGGAACAATCATTTCAACACCATCGGCCTGAACGGAATGAACGAGGCCGTGCTCAATTTTCTCGGCAGGGACCTCACTTCCCCCGAGGGGGTTGCCTTTGCGGAGCGCGTCATGACGGCCATGCGGGAGAGGATGGCCGATTTTCAGGAGGAGACGGGAAACCTCTACAATCTCGAGGCCACGCCGGCGGAGGGGACAACCTACCGTTTCGCAAAAGCTGACAAGGACCTTTTCGGCGACAGGATCGTCTGCGCCAACGAGCAGGCCGTCAGGGAGAGAGGGGCCGATCCCTATTACACAAACTCCTCCCAGCTTCCGGTAGGAAGCACCGATGACCTCTTCGAGGCTCTGAAACTCCAGAATGGCCTGCAGACGCTTTACACGGGCGGGACGGTCTTTCACTGCTTCCTTGGTGAACGCATGCCTTCTGGGGAAAGCACCAAAAGGCTGGTGAAGCGGATCGCCGAGCGTTTTGGAATACCCTACTACACCATAACGCCCACTTTCAGCATATGTCCCATCCATGGCTACATCCCTGGCGAGCACGAATTTTGTCCGATCTGCGACCGGGAAGCCGCTTGGAAAGAGGAAGCCGAACAGGAGCGGGTTTCGCCGTGAAACTCGCCGGATTGCAAAAGACGACGCTGATCGACTTTCCCGAAAAAATTGCCTGCACCGTTTTTACACAAGGGTGTAATCTCCGTTGTCCTTATTGCCACAATCCAGAGCTCATTTCCTGTGATTCCGACGGAGAAATCCTGCCGGCGGAAGGTGAGTTTTTCTCTTTCCTGGAATCAAGGCGGGGACTGCTTGACGGGGTCTGTATCACTGGAGGCGAACCCACCATACAGCCTGACCTGGCGGATTTCGCAGGGAGGATCCGTGACCTGGGGTTTCTCGTCAAGCTCGACACAAACGGGACGCAGCCGCAGGCCTTGGGAGCGCTGCTGGAAGAGGGGCTTCTCGACTTTCTCGCCATGGACGTGAAGACCTCGCTGGAAGGGTACGTCCGTGATCTTGGATATACGGAAGATACCGGGGGCATTGCCGAAAGC
>JBKHBH010000095.1:0-8243 GCA_046542505.1 Thermovirgaceae bacterium
CCCAAAAAGGATTTCAGGGTTTCGAAATTGAGGAAATCCGCCTTGTTGATGACCACTGCTTCGGGAGAGCGATGTCGGCCGTCGCCTTCGCCCGCATGGACGGCAATGCAGTGGCAGATCGGCGTGGGGATATCGTTTTTCATGGCAATGCCCACTCCGGAGAAGGGATGGCGGAGGTCCTTGCCCAGTGGAGATTTCACAACCTTGCCGTTTTCGTCGCGCATGTATTCCACAAGCTTCCCGACATCATGGAGCACTGCACCGGCGACCAGGGTGTCATTGTCGAGCTTGTAGTCGTACAGGCTGTTGAATTCGTCCATGGCTTGCTTCGCAACTCTGACGACACCCCTGAAATGAGTCAGAAGAGACGCCGGGCAGTCGGGGATGAGGAGTGTGAAAGGTAGTTTTTCCATATCCTCAGGCTCCCATCCACCCATTTTCAGGCCGTCTTCGAGAGTGGCAATGACCTTCTCCTTGAGCTTCGGATCCTGGATCCAATCGATTTCCGGAAACAGCTTCATGATTCGGTCCTTCATTTGAAACATCCCCCCATAAGTTATTTGGTACCTGTTTTTTCTATATGACTCTTCTCGGCCTCGAGGGCCAGAGACTCCTGGAGTGTCTTGTAGATTCTCTCAATATGGCCGGCTGCCAGTTCGGAGGCTTTCGCCACGTCATGATCGATAATGGCATCGTAGATCAGGCGATGTTCGTTGAGGAAAGCCTCCTTGTCGGTGAGTAATGTGTAGATTCTTTCATGGGTGGTCATGATCAGGTTGAACATCATCTTGACGATGTTGACGAATATAAAATTGTGGGTTGCTTCGGCGAGAAGGAGGTGGAAATCGAAATCGGACTGTGCTCGTATCTGAAGGGAGTCCAGGTGCTGTTCCGTGTGGGAGAGAATGCGCCTGAGCCGTGTAAGGTCCGATGGAAGGGCGTGCATGCCCGCGGCACCTGCGATGGCAGGGTCGAGAACTCTCCGCGCTTCCATCAGTTCGAGAATGGCCTCATCCTCAAGGGGCATGTTTCTGCCGTCACCCGATTCCACGCGGGGTTTCCTGACGAATCGTCCCTTTCCGGGAATGCTTTCGATCAGTCCCATAAGCTCCAGAACTCTGAAGGCCTCCCGGAGGGAGCTCCTGCTGACGCCCATTTCATCCATGAGCTGGCGTTCCGGAGGGAGCGGGTCGCCCTGTCCAAGCTCCCCTGAAGAGATGAGCTCCTTGACCTCCTCAACGACTTGTTCGTAGATCCTTGTGTGCTTGAATTTTCTGACGGTCATTGACGTCCCTCCTTGCGGGTCACCCAGTAGACCTTATATACCAAGCAAACCTTTTGTGCAAGGGTTAGCAAAGTAGTCAGAATTTTAAAACGTCGGGAAAGCGATTATATTGTATGCATTTATTTGACAAAAAGGTTCAGTCTCTCTAATATGAATACACATGTTGCGAATTTGACGCATTTCAGGCTCGCCATTTTTGGTTGCTGTGCTCGTGTTTACGTCTCTTTATTTCCATTTAGAATTCCGCAAAAGAATTTTACCGAAAACCGGGCTTTATCAATGCATGGGGCCTTCTTACCCCATCCTGGGTATTGTCTGTAGTGCATGCAGGTATATTGACAAAGGGGTAGGCCATTTCTAGAATTTATACAGTTGTAGCGTTTGTGGAGCATTTGAAAAACCCTGTCCGGGAGGTGAAATCCAGAAAATATGCAGGAGAAACAGCGAACCAAGCGCGAAAAACCCTCACTCGTGGAGGCTGTGGACAAGGCGATAGAGGAGATGACAGAGGCGAAAGAAGAGGTCGATTTCCTGTCTGTTGCACGAAAGATCGGCGTCGCCCGATCCACGCTCTACAGGAACACCGTAGCCCGCGAACACATTGCCGCTGCGAGGGAATACCAAAGATTGTCCGTTAACACGCAATGGAACCTGCTCAAGGAAGTGGAAGCCCTGAAGCAACGTGTCGAAGGCCTCGAACGGAAGGTCGAAGGCCTTGAAATGAACGACAACGCCGATGTTTCGTCACAACCGCACCTGTGAAGAAGCTGCCGGTTCTTTTTCAGCTTTGTGCCGCCGTTTTCGGGTGATGGGGCAAAAACCGAAGGCCGGGGCACGTAAACTTCAGAAGGAGGGGATTGAACGTGAGAAAGACTCTTGGAATTGTTGCGGTTCTTCTGGTTGCAACGCTTTGCATGACTGGGGGGGCTTTCGCTCGGGACAAGGAAGTCACCCTTGTAGACTTCAGCTGGAACAGCGTCCAGATGCACAACAGGGTCGCCGGTTTCATCCTGGAGCATGGATACGGGTTCACCCCGGAGTATCTTTTCGCCGAATCCGTGCCCGGCCTGACCGGACTCGCCCAGGGGGACGTGGACATCGCCATGGAAATGTGGATCGACAACGTCCTCGAATGGTATAACGAAGCCGTGGGCGAAAACAGGACAGTCATTGATCTCGGGCCGGTCTTTCCGGATTCCCCGCAGGGATGGTACGTGCCGACCTTTGTCATAGAAGGCGATGAAGAGCGGGGCATTGAACCCATGGCGCCTGACCTCAAGTCGGTCCATGATCTTCCAGAGTACTGGGAGCTTTTCAAGGATCCCGAAAACCCGAAAAAAGGCCGGTTCTACAACGCTGTTCCTGGATGGGTTGTGCACGACATCAACGTAAAGAAAATCGAAACCTACGGTTTGGAAGATACATATCAGGTCTTCGATCCCGGTTCACAGACAGCTTTGGCCACGGCTATCGTTTCTTCCTACGACAAGGGAGAACCGGTGCTGGCATACTACTGGGAGCCCGAATGGATCATGGGAATGCTCGATATGACCAGGCTTGAGGAACCTCCATACGATTCCGAAAAGTGGGGCGAGGGCAAAAGCTACGGTTGCGCCTTTCCCGAGGCGAGGGTCCATATCGGCGTCAACACCGAATTCGCAAAAGAGAACCCCGAAATACTGTCGTTCCTTGCAAACTACGAAACGAGCCTCGATCAGAACAACGCCGCTTTGGCTTACATGCAGCAGGAGGAAGCCACGGTGGAAGAGGCTGCACACTGGTTCCTGAAGGAGTATGAAGACCTATGGACGAAATGGATTCCGGACAGCGAAACGCGGGACAAGATCCTGGAAGCATTGGAGCAGTAAGGGAACCCTCCGCTTCAGCAGACGGACCGAAGCCTGCCATAGAAATCAGAGAGCTGTGGAAGGTCTACGCGACGACGGATGTAGATCTTGACGTTGAAGACAAGGATCTCATCGACTCCCTCGAAGAATCCGAGGAATCCGTCGTAGCCGTCAGGGATGTAACCTGCGACGTCAATCCCGGAGAGGTCTTTATCGTCATGGGCCTCTCCGGGAGCGGGAAATCGACTTTGATCCGTTGTCTGCTGCGGCTCGTCGAGCCGAGTTACGGGACAGTCCGGATCAACGGGTACGATGTAACCGCCATGAGCAAGAAGGAACTGACGGAGTTTAGAAGGCACCAGGTCGCCATGGTGTTTCAGCATTACGGCCTGTTGCCCCACAAGAGTGTTGTGGAAAACGTGGCCTTCGGCCTGAAGCTCCAGAATGTATCAAAAACGGAGCGCCTCGAACGGGCCCACGAGGCACTGAATACTGTGGGACTCAAGAAATGGGCGAACTATTACCCTGCCGCACTGAGTGGAGGAATGCGGCAGCGTGTCGGCATCGCAAGGGCTTTGGTGGTGGAATCCCCGGTTCTTTTGATGGATGAACCTTTCAGCGGCCTGGATCCGTTGATCCGCCGGGAGATGCAGGACGAGCTTATGCGTCTCCAGGACGAAATGCACAAGACGATTTTCTTCGTCACCCACGATCTTGACGAGGCCATGCGCCTTGGTGACCGCATGGCGGTCATGCGCAGCGGGAACATCGTGCAGATCGGGAAACCCGCCGAGATTTTTGCGAATCCCGCTGACGACTATGTCGCCCGCTTTGTGCAGGACAAGCGGGAAGAAATCAGAAAAGCCGACGAACAGATGGCGGAACTCGCAAAGGCGCGGGCCGGGTCGGACAAGGTGGTGGACTGACATGTTTCCCTCAGCTTGGGAATACCACATAGCGCCCCAGATCAATGAAGCGGTACGATGGCTGCTTCAGGAATATGGTGCGGTATTCGATACCTTTTCCGATGGATTGCTTCGGATGCTCTTGTCCATTCAGGGCATGCTCCAGGTCGTCCCTTGGTGGGGTTACGTCTTGATTATCGCCGTTCTTTCCTGGGTGGCGATGAAGAAGCTCGTGCCCGTGGTTATCCTGGCCCTGATGCCCGTCATCATTGGTGTGTTCGGACTTTGGGGACTGGCAATCGAAACATTGGCCATAGTCATCACGTCGGTGGTTCTTGCGCTGGTCATCGGGATTCCCCTGGGGATTTTCATGGCGGAAGTGAAGGTTTTCGACATGATCTTCCGACCCATACTCGACGCCATGCAGACCATGCCGAGTTTTGTCTATCTGATCCCGGCGATGATGCTCTTTGGTCTCGGGAAAGTCCCGGCGATAATCGCCACGCTGATTTATGCAGCACCGCCTGTCATGCGGCTTACCAGTCTTGGAATCCAGCTGGTTCCCAAACCGGCCCAGGAGGCCGCAAGGGCTTACGGTGCCACAAGATGGCAGCTTCTGACGGAAGTGCGTATTCCGCTGGCGATGCCGTCGATCCTCGCTGGCGTGAACCAGACGACCATGATGGCCCTGGCCATGGTGGTCATCGCTTCCATGATCGGTGCCCGGGGGCTTGGGCAAGAAGTGCTTCTTGCGATCAACAGGATCGACGTGGGCCGTGGATTCGAAGCGGGACTTGGCATCGTTATCATGGCCATTGTCATCGACAGGATCACCCAGGGCATGGCAAAGCGCTGGGATCCCCATAAACGGGTGTGATCCGGTCTGTAAGAATGGCCGGAAACCGGTAAAAATACCCATGGTTTTTGCAGACCCCTCCGGGTACAATTGTGCGTGCCCGGAGGGGCTTCTCAATATCAGTGGGAGGATGATGAACTTGCAAAGAAAGACACTTTTGATCTGCCTTGTTTGTGTTGCCGTTCTCCTTGGGGTTCTCTCGCCCCTTTACGCCGATGAGGCCGGGAAGGAATCCCTTTATGTCAGCCCAAAGTGGTTGACGGAAAACAGGGAGAACGTGATTCTCATCGACGCCAGGCCGAAATCACTGTACGAAAAAGGGCACATACCTGGTGCCGTCAATGCGGAATGGACATATTTCGCCAATATGAAAGGGACGCCGGGGACGCCGGGCTGGGGTGATCTTCATGACAGGGAAGTATTGGCGAAACGGATCGGCGCCCTTGGTGTGAACGGGAAAAAACCGGTCGTTGTCTATTGTGATCCCGGCGGATGGGGGCAGGATGGCTGGGTCGTCTGGATCCTGAGGCTCTCCGGTGTCGCCGACGCCAGGATGCTCGAAGGCGGTTTTTCGGCCTGGCGCGCTGCGGGGGGCAAGATCTCCACGACATCCAAAAAACCAAAAGCCGTCTCTTTCGACATTCCCTCTTTCCAGGGAGGATATAACGTGACCACCCCCTGGCTCAGGGAAAAACTGGATGAAGTCGTCCTCATTGACGCGCGGACGCCATTCGAGTACCAAGGGGGGCGCATTTTCCAGGAAAAGCGCGGCGGCCACATCCCAGGTGCCGTCAACATTCCTTTCGATTCGGTATGCAGGGAAGATCAGACCATCAAGGAACCTGAAGAGCTACGGAGCTTTTTCAGCCGTTACGGGATTTCTCCGGATGACGAGATCATTGTTTACGATACCGCCGGAGTGAGGTCGGCCTATCTCGTCGTGGTTCTTCGGATGGCGGGATTTGAAAAAGCCAGAAACTATGACTCCGCCTTCCATGAATGGGCGGGCAACATGGAACTCTCTGTCGTGGAAGGTGACAAGCCAGGGAAACCTGAACCGAAAGCAGCAAAAACCCCTGAAGAAACTGAGAATCCCCAATGACGGAGGCTGCTCCGGAAAGCTCCAGGGAGCCGACTTCCTAAGTTGCTGCGCAGGAGGAGAGAAAAGGGTTGGAACCTGCAAGAGGGTTAACGCTATGAGTTTTTTCGTCAGAATAAACGGCCGGTCGCAGATGGCCTTTGAAAAGCCTGTGACCGGCAGTGATATCCTTAAAAGAATGGGGTCTTCTCAAAACCGCAAAATCGTGGCCTGGCACGTCAACCATTACCTCAGACCCCTGAGCTGGGTCGTGGAAGAGGCCGCAGAGGTCGATTTCGTCGACACCTCAAGTTTCGAGGGCATGGCCATCTACAGGAGCACCCTGAGTTTTTTGCTTGTCATTGTGGCCAAAAAGGCTCTCGGCACAGATGTTTTCATCAGGCATTCCATCAGCGACGGCTATTTTTGCGAGTTTGCAGACGGTGCCGCAGATGAAGAAAGAATCACCAGGCTCCGACGTGCGCTTGAGGATCTGGTTAGCAGGGATGTTCCAATTGAAACGGTTACTCTCCCCCTGGACAAGGCGAGAAAGGTTTTCGAGAATCAGGGGAATGCATCCAAGGCGAACCTGCTCCACTGGACGGGAGTGGACCCCGTCATGACCTACAGGTGCGAAGGAGAGTACGGATATTTCTATGTACCCCTCGCACCCTCCGCGAGCTATGTCGATTCTTTCGGCATCGTTTCCTTCGATGACGGTTTCGTCCTCAGATTTCCTACTGTTTCATCGCCACGGGATCTACCGCCTTTTCGCCCCCCGAAGAAACTGGCGGAAGTCTTCCAGGAATATTCTCAGTGGCTTGACATCCTTGACGTCGGGACTATGGAGAGCCTCCACCGCCATGTTACGGCGGGTCGTGCGAGGGAGTTGATCCTGGTTTCCGAGGCGTTGCACAGCCAGAGGCTCAATTACCTGGCAGAAGAAGTTTCAAAAAGCGAAAAAGTCCGGCTGGTTTGCATTGCAGGCCCTTCAGGATCGGGGAAAACGACGAGCGCAAATCGGCTGGCCATACACTTGACGGTGTGCGGAATGCATCCTCTCATTATCTCCCTGGACGATTATTTCCTCGACCGGGAAAAAACCCCTCGGGATGAGGAGGGGAATTACGATTTCGAATCCATTGAAGCTCTCGACGTCAACCTTGTAAATGAGCACCTGGAAAACCTGCTGGAAGGAGCGACGGTTCGTCTGCCGAAGTTCAATTTCGTTACCGGTAAAAGAGAAAAAGGACCCGAAAGGGCCCTTGGACCCAAGGGCGTCATCATCGTAGAAGGCATCCATGGATTGAATGACCGTCTCTTCCGCAATGTGGCGCGATCGTCGGTGTTCAAGATTTACGTCTCGCCGCTGACTGGAATCAGCCTGGATACGCACAACCGTACGAGCACTACCGACAACCGGTTGCTGCGGAGACTTGTAAGAGATTACAGGCTCAGGGCGAAGGATGCGGAAACGACATTGAAACAATGGCCTTCGGTCATCCGTGGAGCCCAGCAATATATCTTTCCCTACCAGGAAGGGGCGGACGAGATGTTCAATTCAGCCCTTGTCTACGAGCTCTCGGTCCTGAAGGGATACGTCGAACCCCTTTTGAGGACCATCAAAGAGACGTCTCCGGTCTACGGTGACGCCCAGAGACTTCTGGGCATCTTGCGGTTTATTCCGTTCATCCCTTCAGACACGGTACCCAATGATTCGATACTTCGCGAATTCATAGGCGGAAGCGGATTCGACGTATGACAGTCTGGTAAAGAAAGCCCCTTGTGGCCTCCCGATCGCAGGCTTTTTGGTACCGGTTGCCAAAATTTATGCAACCGGTACCATTTTTGAGGAGGTGTACCTTATGAAGATAACCATGGCCGATGTCGCCGCCGCGGCGGGAGTCAACAAGGCAACGGTAAGCCGTGTCCTCAGGGGAGATGCCAGGATCAGCCAGGCGACTTGCGAAAGGGTCTGGGCGGCAGTGAAACAGCTGGAATACCGCCCTGACGCTGTTGCCAAGGGACTCTCGAGCCGAACCAACGATCTCATAGGGGTGGTTTTCAGGGATTTGTCCACTTCCTGGGCAGGTGCCTTCCTTTCGGGGATGGAGCGTGTGCTGGGCCGCCTTGGAATGGATTGTATCATCAAGGAAACAGGTAAAGACGGGGGCCGAAGAAGCCATGCCGTGCATCGACTCGTTTCGCGACGAGCAGACGGGCTTGTCTTTGTCGATGACGTCCCGCAGGAAACCGCGGGGCTGTCCGTCGT